>JBAXFV010000024.1:0-15924 GCA_037139755.1 Chlorobiaceae bacterium | reverse complement strand
GAGAGTCAGTGACGTGTTTTCGGTGACCGTAACAGACAACCATGGAGCTCAGACGTCAACAAGCTATACGATTAACCTTACGGGTGCGAACGACGCTCCAACGCTGGCTTCGGTAACATCGGGCTCAATAGCAGAAGATGCGCTTGCCTCGACAACCTCACATGCCAACCTGAGCGGAACGCTTGTCGGAGCTGACCTTGACAACGACAAGGTGCTGACCTATGGTATTTCGACAGGAAGTGTTACTGCTGGTGTTTCGACGCTTGCTGGCAGCTACGGCACGCTGACGGTAAATACCACTACAGGAGCTTACAATTATGCGAAGGATGCCGCAGCAGTAGAAGCTCTGCATAACAGCGAGAGTGCCAGTGATCTGTTCACGGTGACCGTAACAGACAACCATGGTGTACAGGCAACCCGAAGCTACACGATTAACCTGACTGGTGCCAACGATGCGCCGATAATCAACAGCAATTCATCCATCGTGTCTTGCTCGGTTACTGAAGCCGGTCACCTCGACAATGGTCAGGTAGTGCCCAACGGTATGGGGGTTGATGGTTTGACTTACGTCACCGGCACACTGAGTGCCACTGACGTCGATAACAACGCCACACATAGCTGGAGTATCTCAGACCAGACACCTACTACGTCTTATGGAACGATGACGATTAATGCCAGCGGAAAATGGGACTATGCCCTGAACAACTATCTGCTGGCAACCCAGGCGTTGCGGGAGGGTGATGTGGTAATTGAAACCTTTACCGCTCGAGTAACAGATGATCAAGGTGCTTATGTCGACCAGACGGTTACCATCACGATCAACGGCACCAATGACGTACCAGTGGTTGCCAACGATGCTTCCTCACTGGATGGTATCGTGACGGAAGCAGGTAATCTTGACAATGGCACCGTAGTTTCCGGGACTTCCACGGCAAGCGCCACGTTGAGCGCAAGTGATGTGGATACGGGTGCAACCCAGCTATGGAGTCTGATAGGGAAACCATCCACCACCTATGGGGTGATGAGCATTGACCCGGCAACAGGCAAGTGGACCTACACACTCGACAATACCCTGGCTGCTACTCAGGCGTTAGGAGAGGGCGATGTTGATACCCAGACCTATACTGCCCGTGTAACTGACGACAAGGATGCCTATGTCAACCAGACCATCACCATTACTGTCAATGGCACGAACGATTCTCCTGTAGCGGTAGCAGATAGCAGCACGACTTCCGAAAATACAGCGCTGACAGTCAATGCTGCCAATGGAGTTCTTTCCAACGACACTGATCCTGATACAGGCGCTACGCATACGGTCAATGCTGTTAATGGAGTATCCGGTAATGTTGGAGCGGCTGTAACAGGAACGCATGGTGGTCTCTTTACTATAGCCTCTGATGGTTCATATAGTTTCAATCCCGGCAGTACCACTTTTGACTATCTCGCTGCCGGGGAAACAACGACTACCAGTGTCAACTACACCGTTATTGATGACAAAGGCGCCACGAGCAGCAGTACGGTGACGGTAACGTTGACCGGCACGAATGATGCCGCAGTTATCACCGGTACAAGCACAGCGAATCTGACAGAAACCGATGCGGTGCTGACGACAACAGGAACCCTCTCCATAACTGACGTTGACAGCCCGGCGACCTTTATAGCGCAGACCAATGTCACGGGCAATCATGGTTACGGCAAGTTCAGCATTGGTACAAACGGAGTATGGATCTACACGACCGACAGTGCCCACAATGAGTTTGTAAAGGGCACTGATTATACCGACAGTATAACAGTAGCAACAGCCGATGGCACAGAGCAAGTTGTGACGGTGACAATTGCCGGGACAAATGATGTTCCAGTGATCAGTGGCACCTTTACTGGCGGTGTCACTGAATCCACGGGTACACCGGCAGCTCATTCTACACTGATGAGTACCGGAACGATGGAGTTCACTGATGTTGATGTTGCCGATACTCATACGCTTGGTGCAGTGACTCCCTCAACCGGCGCATTGGGTGCACTGACCATAATAAAAACTGCCGATACGACAGGAACGGGCGCTGGTGGCCTGCTGACCTGGAACTACAGTGTTGATGCAACCGCCGTTGAATATCTGGCGGCAGGAGAGACGAAGGATGAGCTCTTTACGTTTACCCTGAGCGATGATCAGGGCGGAACGACCGAACGTACAGTAACAGTAACACTGACGGGAACAAATGACGCTGTTGCTATTGTCTCTGGTTCGACTATCGCCAGTGGCGCATTCACTGAAGCCCCTGGGAATACTGGCTCTGCGGCGCTTGACAGGGTGAGTAGTTCGATAGCTTTTGCTGACGCCGATTTGAGTGACTTGCATGGAATCACGGTAACAGGTACCAGTTTTGAGTGGTCAAACGGCACGTTGACGCAGGCACAGCAAGAGACGCTTGCAGCAGCTATCCACCTAGGTACAAAGGTCGACAGCACCGGCGCTGGCAGTGGAACACAGGCCTGGTTTTTCAGTGCACCAGATGCAACATTTGACTTTTTGGCAAAGAATGAAACACTGAAGGCAATCTATACTGTCACCTTTGATGATGGTCAGGGTAGTACTGCCTCAAAAGATGTGGTGATAACAGTAACGGGAACTAACGACGCGGCTGTTATTACCGGCACCAACACGGCAAGCCTGACGGAAACCAACGCAGTACTCACGGCAACAGGTGCACTCTCCGTGACTGATGTCGATAGTCCGGGGGTTTTTGTTGCGCAGACGAATGTGGCGGGCAATCACGGTTACGGAAGGTTCAGTATTGGTACCGACGGAGTCTGGCACTACACGGCGAACACAGAACACCATGAATTTGCAGGCGGCACCAACTACACCGACAGCATTACCGTTACCACAGTAGATGGTACGCAGCAGGTTGTTATGGTGACTATTGCCGGGATAAATGATGCAGCAGTTATTACCGGCACCAGTACCGCCAGTTTGACAGAGGGAAAAACAGAACTCACCGCAACCGGAACGCTCTCGGCTACTGACGTTGACAGCGCGGCGACTTTTGTTGCGCAGACGAATGTGGCTGGCTCGCATGGCTACGGCCACTTCAGTGTCGGCACGAATGGAGTGTGGAACTACACCACAGACAGTGCACATGGTGAATTTGTTCTTGGCGAAAACTACGTTGACACCTTGACTGTAACCACGGCTGACGGAACTCCACAGCTTGTCACGGTGACGATTGCGGGCAGCAACAGTGGCGCGGTCATTACCGGCGCGAGTACCGCCAGCTTGACCGAGACTGATGCTGTCCTGACTGCTACGGGCACGCTTGTTGCCACCGATCTCGACAGCCCGGCGACCTTTGTAGCGCAGACGAATGTGGCGGGCAACCACGGCTATGGCCACTTCACTCTTGGTAGTGAGGGCATCTGGAGCTACACGACCGACAGTGCCCACAATGAGTTTGCGTCTGCTATGGACTATACTGACAGCTTTACGGCCTTGACGGCAGACGGAACAGAGCAGGTGGTGATGGTGACGATTGCGGGTACAAACGACGCGGCGGTTGTCGGCGGCACAAGCACGGTACACCTGACGCAAACCAGTGTGCCACTGACAGCTACCGGCACTCTTCTGCTGACTGATGTGGACAGCCCGGCGACCTTTGTAGCACAGACCGATGTTGCCGGTACGAATGGCTACGGCAAGTTCAGCATCGGCACCAATGGAGTTTGGAATTATACGGCGAATAGTGCTCATACCTGGTTTCTTGGAGGCGTCGACTATACCGACAGTATCACGGTATCGACGGCAGATGGTACCGGGCAGGTGATTACGGTAACCGTGACGGGTGTTGATGACCCGGCAGTGCTTTCATCGGTTATCTCTACCTTGCCTGAAAGCAGCACGCTTCGCTCAACGGGAGGCACATTGACTATTCGTGACGCCGACACACCATCGCCTGCTTTTGTGACCCAGTCGGGTACTCATGGAACCAACGGTACCTTTATGCTTGACGCGCATGGAGTCTGGAGTTATACGTTTGATCCAGCGCTGGAGTTCACTCCTGGCACCACCTATAGTGATGTTTTTAATGTTTTCAGTGCAGACGGAACAGCAACGACCGTCAGTGTCTACAAAACCGGTGGGCTCATTTCGCTTGGGTATGACAGACCTGAAGTTCCTCTTGTTGAGGTATCGGTTCCTGTTGGTATTGGTTTTTCTGAACAGCACTCTACCGAAAGTACCCTTGCAACCCTGCGCCAGCAGCTTATCGATGCATCACAGCCGAAAGTTAGTGATACCGTCGTTTTCAATGATATTCTGGACACCGGAATTGATGCATACGTGCCCACGGTTGCAGATCAGCAGCAGGTGACCGTGCGTACCATCACGTTCAGTAAAGATGCTGTTAATACGGTTGCCTCAGTTGATCCCATCGTCGTTTCAGGAGAGAACAGTACGAGTAATCCAAATCGTCAGGAAGCACTGGTTGTCGATGCCCGGAACCTGCCATCAGGCACGGTTCTCAACTTTAACAACGTTGAATTTGCTATCGTTATCGGGGCAGTGCAGCTTACGGGTGGTACTGGAAATAACTTTGTTATTGGTGACAGTGCCAGCCAGTGGATTGTGCTTGGTGAGGGAGATGACACGCTCTATGGTGGTGGCGGCGATGATACCATTGGTTCGCATGGTGGCAATGATTTGCTCTACGGTGATGCTGGAAATGATATTGTCAGCGGTGGTGATGGCAATGATACGCTCGTTGGCGGCAGCGGTAATGACACGCTCTATGGCGGGGACTATATCGGCGGTATTGTGGATACGGGCAATGGTATCGATACCGCGTTGTATACTGATGCACATGCAGGGGTTACGGTTAATCTTCTTACTGGCACTGCAACATCAACGGCTGGCAATGATGCGGCAGGCATTGGCACCGATATCCTTTTTGATATTGAGAACATTGTTGGCGGCGCCTGGGATGATATCATTATCGGAAGCGATGCAACCAACAAGCTTGAGGGAGGTGCTGGCAACGATACCCTGACGGGAGGCGCCGGCAACGATACGCTGGATGGCGGTACCGGAATAGATACTGCGGTGTTCCGCGGTAATGCGGTTGATTATGCCACCAGCTATGATGCGGCGACAAACACCTGGACGATTCAGGACAAGACAGCGGATCGTGATGGAACAGATATGCTCAGCAATGTAGAAAGGTTCCAGTTCGCCGACGCGATCCAGTTCCAGGGAGCCTCTGGAGACGAAACAATGACCGGTGGCGCTGGTATTGATACGGTGACTTTCCTCACCGCACTCGCGGGCATTACGGTTGATTTGAGTCAAGGGACAGCAACCTCAACACCAGGTGGCGATGCCGGAATCGGAAATGATACTCTGATCAATATTGAGAATGTTATTGGAAGCTACTTTGCTGATACCCTGATCGGCAGCAGTGCCGACAACAGCCTTACCGGCGGCAAGGGCAACGATACACTGGATGGCGGCTCCGGTACGGATACGGCAGTGTTCAGCGGAAATTACGCTGACTACACTATCAGCTACGATGCAACGACACACTCCTACACCGTTGCAGACAAGAGCGCAGATCGTGACGGTACGGATACGCTCCTCAACATCGAACATTTCCAGTTCGCTGATGGTGCCGGATTTATCGGAGGCCCTGAAAACGAAACCATCACTGGCGGTACTGGCCTTGATACCATCATGTACCTCACTGCCCATGCTGGCATTACGGTTGATTTACTTAATGGCACAGCAGGCACTACTGCTGGTGGTGATGCTGCCGGAATTGGTACTGACTCACTTGTCAGTATTGAAAATGTTATTGGAGGCGACTTCGCTGATACCATTATCGGTAACAGTGTCGACAACAGGTTTGAAGGCGGCAAGGGTAATGATACTCTTGTTGGTGGAGGTGGTAGTGATACAGCCGTCTTCAGTGGCAATATAGCCGACTACGATGTCAGTTATAATGCGGCTACTGACACGTATACGATTACCGACAAAATCGCGGGGCGTGATGGTACTGATACGGTCACCAATGTCCATAACTTCCAGTTTGCTGATAAACTCACGCAGGATATTGTGAAGCCGACGGTGGGAACGTTCAGCCCGGGTAGTGGAGCGACAGGCGTGGGTGTGGGGAATGATGTTGTGCTTACCTTCAATGAGGCTGTTCATCCTGGTTCTGGCACAATAGCCATCCACACCGGTTCGCCGACAGGTCCGGTTGTTGCCAGCTCTGATGATGTAACAAGCGCAACGGTTACGGTATCGGGCAGCACATTGACGATCAACCCAACTCATGATCTGGCTTACAGTACGCACTACTACGTTACCGTTGCTGATGGGTCAATCCATGATCTTGCAGAAAACAGCTACGCAGGAACGACCTCTTACGACTTCACCACCGGCGCAGACCCCTATGCAGGCGGCGGCCATGATGGCAATGGTACCGGGACGTTGATAGGGTTGGGAGTACTGGGAGTGCTTGCCTGGGTTATTTTTTAGACCACCGAGCATCTTTTCCTGATTGAGGTCAGGAAAAGATGCCTATTTTAACAAACAATCGTTTTTCGCAGTAATCATTTCATCGACCGATTCTTATGGCAAAATGGCAATGTGGTCTATGCTTGTATATCTACGATGAAAATAACGAATCTGTGGCATGGGAGGCTCTCCCGAATGAGTGGACATGTCCTGTCTGCGGCTCAGGCAAAGAGAGTTTCAGCCTTGCAGCATCCAACCTGCCAGTAGCCGCCGCGATTGGCGTTGAAACCGATTCGGGAGAAGAGTACCTGGCGGAATGGCGACGGCTGGCGGATAATTTCGAGGTCAACATGGCCGATATCCACCGTCTTGCCATGACGGGAGAGTCGATTATCGAACCGATGCGGACCCGGATTCCCACCTTCTCCTGGGATGAAATCCTCATTAAAGGTGCACAGCTTGCCAAAATGCCGCTCAACAAAACAGAGCCGGTTGTCACACAAACGCTGATTGGCCCCGCCGCAGTCTTTCCACTTATGCTCGAAACCCCGGTTTTTGTCTCCCATATCTCTTTCGGCGCGTTGTCGAGAGAGGCAAAACTTGCTCTTTCCAAAGGCAGTGCGCTGGCTAAAACAGCTATGTGCTCGGGTGAAGGGGGGATTCTGCCCGAATCACTTGAGGCCTCCTACCGTTACATTTTCGAATATGTTCCCAACAAATACAGTGTCACCGACGAGAACCTGAAGCTGGTCGATGCCGTGGAAATCAAAATCGGACAATCCGCAAAGCCGGGAATGGGGGGACATCTTCCGGGAAACAAGGTCTCCCCTGAAATCGCTGCAATCCGGGAATGTCGGGAAGGAGAGGATATCATCAGTCCGGCGCGCTTCCCCGACATCCACACAAAAGAGGATCTGAAAGCCACCGTCACTCATTTGCGACAGAGAACCGGAGGGAAACCGATTGGCATCAAGCTTGCGGCTGGCCATATCGAAAAAGATATCGATAGAGCTCTCTATGCTGGTGTGGATTTCATCACTATTGACGGTCGCGCAGGTGGAACTGGTGCCTCTCCCAAGGTTGTCAAAAACGCTACGTCAATACCAACCATTTTCGCTCTGGCAAGAGCAAGAAAAACACTTGATTCGAGAGGGGCCGATACCGTTTCCCTGATTATTACCGGCGGTCTGCGCACCTCGTCAGACTTCGCCAAGGCGCTGGCAATGGGGGCTGATGCCATAGCTGTCGGCACTGCGGCCATGATGGCTGCAGGCTGTCAGCAGTACCGTATCTGCAATACCGGCAAATGTCCTGTCGGCATCGCCACGCAGGATCCAGCCCTTCGTTCCCGTCTGGATGTCGATAAATCCGCCATCCGCGTCGCAAACTTTTTCAAAGCCGTCACCGAAGAGCTCCGTGACTTTGCGCGCCTGACTGGCAATGATAATGTTCACCATCTCTCGCTGACTGATTTATGCACCACCAATTCCGAAATTTCCAATCATACCTCCATTGAGCACGTCTGATCAACCGTAGTCTCCCGGCAGTAACGAAAATGACCACCACTCACAACGCCACTTTGCGATACCGGTTCACTGCCAGCGTCACCATCACCACGGCATAGCCGACCAGCCACAGCAACTGCGCCCGGATCTCCATCAATCCTGAACCTTTCAGCATGACGCGGCGCATGATGTCGACGAAGTGGCGGACAGGGTTGAGCAGTGTCATGGTTTGTGCCCAATGAGGCATACTTTCGATAGCGGTAAAGAGACCGCTCATCAGAGTAAAGATGACCATGAAAAACCATGCCACAAACATAGCCTGCTGCTGGGTTTCGGTGATGGTGGAAATAAAGAGCCCCATTCCGAGCACTACGAGCATATAGATCGCTGAAACAAGGTAAATCAGCCAGTAACCGCCAAGCATCGGAACATGAAAGATGAGTCGGGCAATCAAGAGACCGATGCTCATTTCCACAAGACCGATAATCCAGAATGGGACGAGCTTGCCGGTGATGAACTGGTAGCGTTTGATCGGGGTAACGTTGATCTGGTCTATAGTGCCGATCTCACGCTCACGCACCACATTCATGCCGGAGAGAAAAAGACCGATAAGAGTGACAAGAATGACGAGGATGCCCGGCACCATGTAGTGGGTATACTCAAGTTCGGGATTGTACCACCCTGATGAGATGATGCCGATCTCTGGAGGAGCCTGAACGGTGGCGTTAAGTCCTGATTTTGGAAGCTCCTCGCGATTGAAGGTTCCGATAATCTCACTGGCATACGCCTGGATAACGCCGGCTGAAAAGCCGTCTTCGGCGTTGATCATCAGTTGCACTTGGGCGTGGCCGGTTGTGGTAAGGTCGCGCTCAAAGTTGTGTGGAATAACAAGCACAAGATCGGCGCTCCGGCTGAGCAACTCATCGACGCTCTCTCGATCAGAAAAGGAGTAGCCTGTCAGGCGAAAATAGTCGGCGGCAGTAAATCGATGCACCAGTTTTTCCGAGAGAGTAGAACGATCCCTGTCTTGCAGGTGCAGCGGCACTTTTTTGACATCAAAAGTGGCCGCATTGGAGAGGATCACCAGTTGGATAAAGGGCATGATAATGATGATCGGCAGCATGCCCCGATTGCGGAATATCTGCAGGAACTCTTTCTGTACCAGAAACCATATCGTACGCATCAGTCACTCCCCTGTTTACCGCTCTTAAAGCCTTGTCTTGAACTTTTTGATACTTGCCGCCATCAGCACCGTTGCCATCACGGCAAGCACAAGTGTCTCTTTCCAGATATAACCGAAGCTTGTCCCCTTCAGCATGATCCCCCGGACAATGATCAGGTACCATTTTGCCGGAATGAGGTTGCTGATCATCCGCAGAGGCAACGGCATGCTCGCCACGGGAAAAATAAAGCCAGAAAGAAGGATGGTCGGCAGCAACAGACCTGCGAGGGAGATCATCATGGCCACCTGCTGTGAGCTGGTAATGGTGGAGATGAAGATGCCGAGCGAAAGCGCTGTGACAATAAAAAGCAGCGATTCAAGTATGAGCAGCGTTACACTTCCCCTACAGGGCACGCCGAAGACAATCGATGCGAGCGCCACCACCGTCACCACGTTGACGAAAGAGAGCAGAAAATAGGGCACAACCTTGCCGATGATGATTTCCACCGGCCTGAGTGATGAGACCAGCAGCACCTCCATGGTACCGCTCTCTTTCTCACGAGTAATGCTGATGGAGGTCATCAGCGCGGAGACCAGCATGAGAATAAGCGCCATCAAACCCGGCACAAAAAGGTTGACACTTTTAAGCTCAGGGTTGAACATCATGAGCGGCACGGCCTCAACGCCCACCTCCGCTGTCCTGAATGAAGCGTTCCGGTAATCCTGCAACACTGAAGCGGTATAGCCGGTGATGATTTTCGAGACATTGGGGTTCGATCCGTCGGTCAACACCTGCACATTCGCCCTCCCCTCCCGTATCATTCGTGCAGCAAAGCCCGGCTCGAAAACAATCGCTTCGGCAATGCTCCCCTTCGCAAACGCATGCTCAATCTCCGCTGTGGAGTGCAGTTCCTGCGTCATGACAAAGTAGCCCGAAGAGGCAAACTTGTCGGTAATATCGCGGGTAACAACATCATGCGACTGGTCGTATATCCCGAGATTGACCTCCTGAATCTCGTTGCGAATGGCAAAACCAAAGAGAAGCAACTGGATGAGCGGCATCCCGAAAAGAATTGCTGCCGTTCTTCGATCACGGAAAATGTGATAAAACTCCTTGAGCAGAAAGCCTCTGAAACTTTGCATTCCTTTATTGGCTATACTTCGATAATCCGCGAAACATCTTTCAGTAAAAGAAACAAATGATACGGGTCGACCTGATAGAAGATAAGATCAAAACGGGCATAGCTATAAACGATTTTGTAAATGAATTGAAATTCAATAATGTGAGTTTTAGCTGTTCAAAATACGCAGCCCAACTGCCATTAACGTTGCTCTTGATAATGCCAATAAGGTACAACTCATTCAGGCAACCCAGCTCCCATCAACATCACCCCGCAGGATACCAACCAAATCAACCGTTGTATCAGCAGTGACATCAATCGTCATCGGCTCAAGATGATATGCTGGAGCTGGACTCTCTACAAAGAGCCACTCCGGGGTTGGGGCCGTCAAGCCAACCACATGCTTGAGAATACCTATGGCGTCATTCAGGTCAACACCGTTGGCATTATCATAGTCGGCCGCTATCTTCTGATTGGCATCAAGCGTCGTCAGCCCCACAATGCTTTTGAGAATGGCAATGGCATCCAGCAGGTCAACCGCACTGTTCGCTGCGCTGGCTTCTGCTGTACCAGAAACCTTTGCACTGGTCATGGTATATTTGCCAACCGTCATGTCGTGCTGCTGGTAGTGACCATCAGCCCCGGTCGTCGTGCTGTCCGACGATAGACCAACGGAGGGAACAGTATCGTTGCCCAACTGAGCAGTGCTCAACAAAAGCTCAAAGTGCTGAGGGTTGGTCGGGGCTGTGAGCGTGAGGGTTCCAAGCTTTACAGAGCCCGATGACAAGGCTGTTGTCCCAAGACCGTCAAGAGTGAGTTCTCCAAGTTTATCGTTATTGCCCAACAGGCTCCATCCAGATGAAAAAGCTGCCGCCTCATGCCAGGTTGCGACGGATCCTGCCGAAAAGGAAAGCCCAAAATGCACGCCTTTAATATCGCTCTTCGTTGAAGTTTCCCATATTTCTATGCTGCGGCTGCCATCTGCCCCAACCTGGATGTTCCTGAATTCGACAGATTGTGTACCAACGGCAGCAGGAACTGATGAAAGTGTGCTGGTAACGCCTGCAATGGCGGCGCCAGTTTTCCAGAAGGTCACTGAACCACTGAGGTTATGAACAGAAGAAGGTGCTGCTAACGTCGTAAAGTCATAGGTATCTGTGCCTGCGTAGTTGTTGCCAACAAGGTCTGTTACAGTTCCCGCACCCAGCGTTACAAAGTATTGCGTGACACCGGCAAGATTAACCGTCGGGTTGATAATGAGCCTGGAGCCTGAAACCTGGAGATTGCTGCTCGTCGTAACATCGTAGCTTTCCACAATGGCACCTGTTGCTGAGCCGCTGTGAAGAACGATTGTCCCTGAACCTTTTTGTATCTCTTCACTGAACGTGAGAACGATGTCACTGCCGACAGGAGCATCACCCGAAGCATCAACCGGGCTGAAAGTGACGATTGTTGGTTTAGCGGTATCAAGAACTAAATCACTCGCAAGTTTTGTTGTATCTGCAAACTTGAAGGTTTCCACACCAGTGATGAAATCCTTACCATCACGGTCAATACTCCTGTCAACAACAGTATAAGTTAATGTCAGTGCATTGTAACCAATCAGGTAATCAGCAAAGTTTCCTCTGAACACTGCGGTGTCATCACCTTCACCTCCGTCAAGTGTGTCGCTGCCACCCAACCCCTGGAAGACGTTACTGTTGCCATCACCAATAAACGTGTCATTACGACTGCTGCCGATCAGGTCTTCAATACTGAACAACGAGTCTCCTTCAGCATATCCTCCACTACAGTGATTCTTTGAAAGATCAACAGAGACCCCACTGTCCGAGTTACTGAATGAGACCGTATCTTCTCCTGCGGTTCCGGAGATCTGCTCTGCTGTCCCGATTGCCACGAAAAAATCATTTCCTATTGTTCCCATAACAGTGTTAACAACACTGACCGTATAGCTGCCAAAATAAGAGGAACTATGAACCGAAACGTAGTAGTTTGCCGATGAGGTCGCTGTCATCTGAATATACAACGAACTGCCGGTCGATCCGCTTGGATAGGCAACAAGGTGCCCCTGTGCGTCGTAGAGCTTGATATCAGCCGAGGCAAGAGTCCCTTTGGTCAATTGTAAACGATAGTCCCGACCAGCCAGAAGCGAAACAGCAATCCAGTCGCTTTTTGTATAGTCTATATCCGAGGAGTTCAAGTTACCGCGGAAGGTCTCACCCGCCGCAATCCTGTAGGGGGTTTCCGTCGTCCCCGGGGCGTCCCCCAGTTCAGTGATCGATGCCAGCGGAGTCACCGTATTGAAACTAACCACATAGCTCCCCAATCCTTTGTCCACATCAATAAAGTAGGTGCCGGAAACCAGTGCCGTGCCCTGAATCACAGAAGTGGTGCTACTGCCCAGGGATGCATCAGAGTTGGCAAACAGATTCCCCTGATCATCGAAAAGTTTCATGTTGGCATAGGAACTACTGCCTGGCGTCAATTGAATACGGTAGTCCTCTCCTGCTACAAATGAGACCGCAATCTGATCACCATAGATAGAATCATTATCGGCGGAGTTCAAGTTGCCACGAAAGGTCTCACCAACTGCAATCCGGTAGGGTGTTGACATCGTTCCCGGCGCATCCCCCAGCTCAGTGAGCGATGCCAGCGGAGTCGCCGTATTGAAACTGACCGTATAACTACCCGAAGAGTCGCTGTCAACCGCAAGGTAACAGGTGCCGGAAACCAGCGCCGTACCCTGAATCACAGAAGTGGAGCTACTGCCAAGTGATGTGTCGGGGTTGGCAAGCAGTTTGCCCAGTGCATCATAGAGTTTGAGGTCAGCGGAGTAAATAGTGCCGTTGGTCAATTGAAAATGGTAGTCCTGACCTGCCACAAGCGAGACAGCGATCCAGTCATCGTTGGTTGAATCATTATCAGCGGAGCTCATGTTGCCATGGAAGGTCTCGCCAACCGCAATCCGGTAGGGAGTTGCCGTCGTCCCCGGTGCATCCCCCAATGTGAACGGTAGTGGCAATGAGGGCTGATCGGCGGCAAGATTCAAGCCCCATGTACCACCTGACAAAGCATCCGCATGTATGAGCCAGGATGAAATACTTGATTGATAATTCGCTACTATCGGAAGGAGCTGACCATACGTCGAGAACTGGTCAGCCAGCATGTTCCACTCCGTTTTCCCTGAAAGAGCGACAAGATCCGAGATTGTTACGGCAGCCTTGGCCCAGGATGTAACTAAACCATCAAGAGAAGGTTGATTCAACAAAGGGCTCAACAGCCCGATTACATCTTTTGCGATATCAAAGCCTTCAAGCGACTTGATCCATTGAGCTTTATCAAGAAAGTTGTCACTCAGCCCTGTCAATGAAGTTGCTTTTTCAGCCGTGGATATGGCGTCAATATCTTTGATCAACAAATCGATACTTCTGATTGCTCCGATAAATTTTACAATCGACTGAAGTTCCTTACTCTCAGTGAAGCCACTTATCGACTCTCCTACCTGTAAATATGCCTCAAGGATTGCGGCGACATGAACAGAGCTGTCCACAAGAATTTGTTCTTTTGTTGCAAGATTCCGGGCAGAGAACAATGCTGCAAAATCTTCGAAGATGTCATTCGTATTCCTTACAGCCGCATACATAAACTGCGTAAATTTCTCTGTCTGAAGAAGATCAAGGCCAATATCGACAGCAAGGTAGCTGTAGGTTGACGGGAGAGTGTTTGCAAGGGACTGCCCGGAGGAAAATAAAATATCTCCGATACTACCCGCACCAGTTTCCACCGCTTGAAAAATCGATTTACTAACACCTGAAATACCCTCCCAGATTTGCGCAAAATTGGTTGCCTGATAATCCAGGAGAGCTGGTTTAGCGTTTTGCATAATGCTGTCAAAGGACGAATGGAAACTCGACTCTATTGACAGCATTGACTTGTAATAGGCATTGTCGGCAATCGACATGTAATTAAACAATGCTTTGGTATCGGTTGTTGCAAGAAAGAGCTCATCTCCGATTTGCGCCGTTCGTTCAATAGCGAAGACGAAATTATAAATATTGATGTCCTGGTCGAAATAATTGCTGTTACTGAGAACTGACAGTTGCAGCGGAACGATGGACGATAGATCATCAGCAGGTATTTTGCTGAAGTCAATTTGAATCAGTTGATTAAGATGATCTCGTGCGCTTGAGTATATCGTTGATTGCCCTAAGCTATAAGAGTAATTCTCTGCGCTACCGTCTGTAAGAACCTGCAGAGCATCAATAGTCCCTGTTGAATTTTCAAGTATCCAATTCCCACCTGAAGCTGCCGACCCGGTCACATCATCCGAAGCGGCGACATCCGCACCAGTGGCAGCAGCAAGTTTTGCAACAAACAGCTTGCCTTCCTCACCGGCGACGACATTGCAGCCATAAAGCAACAAATCTCCGCTGTCGGTCAAGGAATTTCCAATGTTGTCAAGCTGAGATTGATACTGTAAAAGGTTGTTCGAATTCAGGAGTGTGCTGCCAATGATTATTGCACCCACAGAGCCGTGCGAAATGATCTGTATCGAGTTGTAGTCCTCTTTGCCTGCAAGCGACTCTTCTATCTGAAGCAGGCCATCGTGATCTGCATCAAGTACACGGTATTCCGTTCCTGCTTCAAATCGCGAAACCAACAAGCCAAGATCGTTAACCCGACTGTCGATGAATACCATTGTTTTTGCCATGATGCAGATCCGTTGAAGTGTTGAGGCTGTTGAACGTTACGAGCAGGTTGACTCTCTGGTGAGATTTGATCACAAGGAGTGTCGCAAACATAGTAAAATGTTTGCAAAAAATTGGGGATAAATATCGTTTATTGATTGTTATAGTGACGTTTGCAGGTGCGTATTGCAATACTCACCTACGTTGGCGACAACAACGTTTTGCCGGATCGGGCAAGTTGAAGAAACACTTTTTGTTTTGCAGATACTCATAAAGTCATAAATATTGTAACCAGCCAACTCCGCAGCTTTACCCTGCGTAATTCTCCTTTGCTGATAGAAATTTACGCCGCCCAGCTCCCGTCAACATCACCGCACAGGATACCAGCCAAATCAACCGTTGTATCCGCATTGATATCAATCGTCATCGGGTCAGCAAGGTTATACACTGGCGCATCCCTCTCCACAAAGAACCACTCCGGGGTTGGTGCCGACAAACCAACCACATGCTTTAGGATACCTATGGCGTCATTCAGGTCAATACCGTTAGCGCTGTCGAAGTCGGCGGCGATCTTCTGATTGGCATCAAGCGTCGTTAACCCGACGATACTTTTGAGAATGGCAATGGCATCCAGCAGGTCTACCGCACTGTTCGCTGCGGTGGCATCTGCCGCGCCAGAAGCTTTTGCACTGCTCAGGGTATAGGTGCCAACCGTCATATTGTGTTGCTGGTAAAGGCCATCAGTACCAGTCTTCATACAGTCCGACGATAAACCAACGGAGGGAACCGTATCGTTACCCAACATAGCAGTGCTCAACGAAAGCTCAACGTGCTGCGGGTTGGTCGGGACTGTGAGCGTGAGGGTTCCAAGCTTCACAGAGCCTGAGGACAAGGCTGTTGTGCCAAGACCCTCAAGAATGAACTCGCCCGGTTTATCTTTATT
>JBAXFV010000023.1:0-16346 GCA_037139755.1 Chlorobiaceae bacterium | reverse complement strand
AGTATCTGACTACGAATCAGACGGTTAGAGGTTCGACTCCTCTCGGGTGCACGACGCTCTCCCTCCCTGGTTTAAAGACATTTTGTCTCTCTGCCGATGTTTGACCTTGCATTTCTTTTGGCCCCGACATTTGCAACATTTTTTATCGGAATACTTTTGCGCAAGACATTGGTTCTCGATGACTATGCTGTAAATGTTCTCCTGAAACTTGTTCACCACCTCACGCTTCCTGCGCTCTTGCTTTCTGTGCTTCCCTATGTCGTCTTCAGCTCAGAAGTATTTTTTTTACCTCTTATTTCGTTACTACTGGTTCTTGTAACGCTTGCAGCAGCAACGCTTACGGGAAAAGCTCTTTACATGCCGGAAAATTCCTTTAGAATACTTGTTCTCGGCTCTATGAGCATGAACCTGGGCTTCATCATGCCATTTATTCAATCATTTTATGGTGATGATGGGCTTGCACGGTTATTTGTGTTCAATATTCCGAATGAATTGTCTCTCACTTCGATCGCCTACGTTTTTGCCAGTAAAAATGGAGGCACTGCTGAACACCAAACAGAAAAGCTTATAAAATCACCTCCTCTCCTGGCGCTTCTCGCAGCTCTTTTAATGAATGCACTCGCCCTTCGCCCCGTACCCATGGCAACTGCAGTACTGCACTCCATCGGAGGACTGACTATGCCGCTTTTACTCCTCGGACTTGGAGCATCATTCAGAATAACAAAACACAGCCCGCTGCATCTTGCTGCAGGCATAGCCCTGCGGATGCTGCTTGGACTGCTGCTCGGATTGTGGCTGGCAGGCTTGTTTCACCTTGAAGGACTTAACCGGGCCATCGTTGTGCTCTCAGCTTCCGCACCGGCTGGATTTACGACCTCAACGTTTAACTCAATCGAAAAAATTGACCGCGAATTTGCTGCGACACTTGTTGCATCATGCATGATCGTAGCAATGCTTCTTATTCCAATTCTTCTCACCATTCTTTAAGAAAGATCAAAAAAAAACGAAAGTTTAAATATTTTTTTTATATTCATCCCTAATTATTGAGGAGTGGCCAAATTGGTAAGGCTCCTGATTCTGGATCAGGCAATTTGCAGGTTCGAGTCCTGCCTCCTCAACTGAGCAAAAAAAGAGACCAAATCATAATGGTCTCTTTTTTTTTGCCCGACTGAACCCGGCATAACTTGTCGCAAGCAAAGATAATATCAGAACACCCTCTTTGCTTTCTTTCAAGCCCGGAGAATCGATAACAGAATATTTGCAGCTCACCCCGGCTTATTGATAAATTTTCAGAGTTTCTATGTTTGATTAAACATTCCTGATGCGCAAAAAAAAAGAGACAGAACATTCATTCTGTCTCTTCAGGAAAAGAAACCGGAAAACCGGAAACTTATTTTCCAGCAGGTGCTGCAGGTGCGGCTGGTGCTTCTGCGGCTGGTGCGGCTGGTGCGGCTGGTGCTGGTGCTTCTGCTGCTGGCGCTGCAGGTGCTGGTGCTGCTGCAGGAGCTTCAACAGGAGCTTCAACAGGAGCTTCAGTTTTTTTTGCGCAGCCCACGAAAGAAACTGAGCTTAAAAGAAAGAGGAAAGTAAAAAGTTTTTTCATTGCTATGATTATTTTTGTTGTTTGATAATTGACAGCTTCATCAGCTCTCGAATAATAAAAAAAAACAGTGACTTTTCAAAAGCCTACTGTAAGGCGGAATATGCAAAAATTTCCCACATCCCGCCTTAATAAATGATTTTTTTATTCAACAAGCAACTCTAATTCTGCTTTTTCGAGTTCATGGAAATTAAGATATTGATAAATATTCTTTTCCTTATCTCCTGAAAGATGGCGGTTGACAACCTCCATATATTCATCCTTGTTGGGCAGATGACCAAGAAGCGCGCAAACTGCAGCAAGTTCGGCAGAACCCAGATAGACCTGGGCATCAGTGCCCATACGGTTATCGAAGTTCCTTGTACTGGTAGAAAATACCACAGCATTATCGGCAACTCTTGCCTGGTTGCCCATACAGAGTGAACAGCCAGGCTGCTCAATCCTGGCCCCGGAAGCTCCAAAAATAGAATAGTAGCCCTCCTCGACAAGTTTTTTCATATCCATCTTCGTGGGTGGAACAATCCAAAGCTTGACAGGAACAACTCCCCTCTCCCTTAAAATTTCGCCGAGAGCACGGAAATGACCGATATTGGTCATGCAACTTCCAACAAACACTTCATCAATAACTTTCGGCGCTTTCTCATCTCTGAGAACCTCACTTAAAGTCTTGACATCGTCCGGGTCGTTGGGACAGGCAAGAATCGGCTCTGTAATACGACTGATATCAATCTCTATAACCGCTGCATACTCCGCATCAGCATCTGGTTCGAGAAGCGAGGGATTCATAAGCCAATCCTGCATTTTGCCAATACGACGCTGAAGTGTATCAGGGTCACCATAACCCTGCTCAATCATTTGTTCGAGCAATTTGATGTTCGAGCTGAGATATTCAATGACAGGCTCTTTGTCAAGACGGACTGTGCAGGCGGCAGCGCTTCGTTCTGCTGAAGCATCACTCAGTTCAAAGGCCTGCTCGACCTTGAGCTTCGGCAGCCCCTCTATTTCAAGAATACGCCCGGCAAAGACATTCTTCTTGCCTTTCTTTTCAACGGTCAATAATCCACGTTTGATGGCCTCATAAGGAATGGCATTGACAAGATCACGCAGCGTAATCCCCTTCTGCAACTCCCCTGTAAAACGCACAAGAACCGATTCGGGAACATTAAGCGGCATGGTTCCTGTAACGCCAGCAAAAGCGACAAGGCCGGAGCCCGCAGGAAATGAAATTCCGACAGGAAAACGGGTATGGGAGTCAGCGCCGGTACCGAGCGTATCGGGTAATACCATACGGTTCAACCAGGTGTGGATAACCCCGTCTCCGGGTTTAAGCGACACACCGCCCCTGCTCATGATAAAGTATGGAAGACTTCTGTGCATCTTTACATCAGAAGACTTTGGATAGGCAGATGTATGGCAGAAGCTCTGCATCAGAAGATCGGCGCTGAAGCTCAACGCGGCAAACTCCTTTACCTCATCACGAGTCATAGCTCCCGTTGTATCCTGCGAACCAACCGTCAAGGTTTCCGGTTCAACATACATCCCCGGACGAACACCAGACAGACCGCAAGCCTTGCCGATCATTTTCTGTGCAAGAGTAAACCCTTTTCCGCTGTCCGCTGGTTGTTCGGGACGCATAAAGAAGCTCTCTTCCCCAAGACCGAGGGCCTTTCTTGCCTTTCTTGTCAGGTTTCTGCCGATGATCAATGGAATACGTCCCCCGGCACGCACCTCATCCTTGATCGTATTTGGAGAAAGGTCAAAACGTGCGACAACCTCACCGCTCTTGACTATTGTTCCTTTAGCAAGATCAAGCTCAATGACATCGCCCATTTCCAGAGCCGACACGTCAGCCTGAATTGGCAAGGCCCCTGAATCCTCAGCCGTATTGAAAAAAATCGGAGCAATGGTACTTCCAATAACTACGCCCGCGGTGCGTTTATTCGGTACGGCGGGAATATCGTTGCCGATATGCCACTGAACCGAGTTGATACCCGACTTCCTGCTTGATCCGGTACCGACAACATCGCCGACGTAGGCGAGCGGATAGCCTTTTGTCTTCAACTCAGCAATGGTTCCAAGAGGATCAGTAATTTTGATGCCAAGCATACAACGTGCATGAAGGGGAATATCGCTGCGGGTAAAGGCCTCACTTGCCGGTGAAAGATCGTCGGTATTGGTCTCACCTGGCACCTTGAAAACCGTAAGGGTCATTTTTTCAGGCAGAAACGGCTTTGAGGTGAACCATTCGGCTTCTGCCCACGATTTGAGCACCTCTTCCGCATAAGGGTTGCTTTTTGAGAGATCAACCACAACGTCAAACATGTCATAAACCAAAAGGGTCTTTTTCAACATTGCCGCAGCTTCGCGACTTATAGCCGGATCATTATGACTGAGCGCATCGACCAGAGGCTTGACATTATAACCTCCCAGCATGGTACCCAAAATTCTCACCGCATCGATAGTATTGATCACACTACAGCGGATATCACCTTTAAGAATACCATCAAGAAATGCCGCCTTTTCAAATGCGGCATCATCAACTCCAGGACTGATATGATTGCGAAATAACTCAAGCAGATACTCTTTTTCCTCAACAATATCCTGCTGGAGCAGTCCAACAAGCAATCGGGCCTGTTCAGCAGTTAACGGTAATGGTGGAATGCTGAGCTTCGCACGCTCTGCAGTATGCGCACGATATTGGTCTACAAGACTCATAAGATAAATCTCCCTCGGTTAGTGTATGTTTGAAACAAATAAACGTCGTAATAATGAACGCAAAAGAAATGCCCCGTGATGCAATAAAAAACAGCACTAAAAATACCACACCTCCCTTTTAAAAGCAAAAAAAGCGGGGAGCGGCATGGCCCGGAATGCCTAATTTCTTCAGGCAAGAAAGACAATCAATTCGGCTTCTTTAAGGCATACAAGGAGTTACGGAAAAATATACACAACAAAATTTTAGCAAATCAACATGCTGTCACCGTAACTGAGAAATAAATATTCTTTTTCAAGCGCTTCCCTGTAGGCATTCCGTAGATTATCCTGACCAGCAAATGCAGAGGCAAGCATCAATACCGTTGATCGTGGCGCATGAAAGTTGGTAAGAAGAGCATCAATAATCCGGAATTGATACCCGGGATAGATAAAGATATCAGCTTCACCGGTCAGAGTTTCACTCACCGAAACGCTTTCAATGCGCTTCCCGGCATGTTCAAGTGCCCTGGTAACGGTGGTCCCAACGGCAACAATCCTTCCGCCAGAGGCTTTGACTCTCCGGATTTTTTCAGCGGATTCCGGGGGTATCGAATAAAACTCACGGTGCATGACATGCTCATGAAATGACTCCACTCTGATGGGCAGAAAGGTTCCAAGACCAACATGAAGCGTGAGTGTAACAACGTCAACACCCTTGCGACGCAGCTTTTCAAGCAGTTCCTCTGTCATGTTCAGGGAAGCCGTCGGCGCTGCAACAGAGCCAGGCAATTGGGCAAACAGGGTCTGATAACGCTCCAGATCAACCTCTTCAGCATCTCGTTTGAGATAAGGCGGGATAGGCACCCCACCGAAATGGTCAAATAACTCAGTTAACTCTCCCCCTTCCGACATCTCAATGCGGGCAATTCCTTGATCGATAATATCGGTAACAAGCAGTTCACAACCATGCGTCTCAAGCTTGTCTCCTTTTTTCAGTTTCCCCCGGTAAAGCACCAGATTTTGCTCCCCCTGATGCTTTTCAAGAAGCATCAGCTCAATCTTTGCTCCGGTAGGCTTGAAGGCAAACAGCCTTGCCCTGACCACTTTGGTATTATTAAGAACAAGCAGATCACCCGCTTGAAGAAAAGTATCAAGACCAGCATACAACTCATGGACAAGAGCACCCGAAGAACGATCCAGCATCAGAAGACGGGTAGAACCTCGCTCCAATGGCGGATATTTGGCAATCTTCTCCTCAGGCAGTTCGTAATCAAAGTCGCTGACTCTCATAGCGTTCTCAATCTTGCCCGGACGGCCTCAGCATGAGCCTGAAGACCTTCATAATCAGCAAAAGCGGCAATTTTTTCTCCAGACCGGCGCAACTGCTGTTTTGAATAGGAAATAATTGAGGTGTGCTTGACAAAGTCGCGAACAGAAAGCGGTGAAAAAAACCGTGCGGTACCATTAGTCGGCAGCGTATGGTTCGGACCAGCAAAATAATCACCGACCGTTTCGCAGGAGTACCCTCCCATAAATAGTGCACCGGCATGATGAATGAACGGAAGAATATCCCAGGGATGCTCAACATGAAGCTCCAGATGCTCCGGTGCGATCATATCGGAGACCGTGCAGGCCTCTTCGAGCGAACCGACAAGCACAAGAGCACCGTTTTGCTGAAGGGAGGAAGCTATAATTTCCTTGCGAAGCATTGCCGGCAGACGTGCTTCGGCACACTTCTGAACAGCCGAAGCCAGCGACTCGGATGGAGTGATCAGTACGGCTGATGCATCGGGATCATGCTCTGCCTGAGCAAACAGGTCAAGCACAATAAAGTCTGGATTCGCTGATTCGTCCGCAATAATAACCACTTCAGAGGGGCCCGCTATACTGTCGATAGCGACATGCCCAAACACCTGTTTTTTGGCCAGTGCAACATATTTGTTACCCGGCCCGGTAATAATATCGACTTTCGGAATGGATTCTGTTCCATAAGCAAACGCGGCTATGGCCTGGGCTCCGCCAAGTTTGTAGACAGAACTGATTCCGGCCACCGCAGCAGCGGCAAGAATATTGGAACTCACCTCTCCCGAAGCATCACAGGGGGTAGTCATGAAAATATCCTTTACCCCTGCCACTTTGGCTGGCGCAGCATTCATAAGCAGGGAGGAGGGATAGGATGCCTTTCCGCCCGGCACATAAAGCAGAGCCTTTTCCATGGGTGTTACCCGTTGACCGAGCACCACGCCTCCCTCTGCTTCATAAAAAAAACTTTTCTCCACCTCATGCTGGTGAAACATAACAATATTGGCATACGCTTCTTCAAGTACTGCAAGAAAACCCGGATCAGCATGCCGATAGGCCTCCTGTATGGCATCTGGTGAGACCATCATAGCCGACAACCTGATGCCCTGAAAGCGCTCGATATAGTCCAGCACAGCTCGATCTCCATTCAGGCGGATCTGTTGCAGAATCTCATCAACAGTAGACTGAGCAGAAGAATCAAAAGTAACGCTCCGACTCAATTGCTCTTTCAAGGCTGAACGTTCTTCAGCAAAACGATAGAGTTTTAACACTTCTTACTGATGTTTGGTTATCTGACTTAAAAAAAATAGCAAATGAAACACTCTTTTCATTTGAAAAAAAAGTTCCATTAACTACCTTGTGAGTTCAGTTGAAACCTTGGAATATAGCCTGAATCAGCTCCATTCCAAGCCACTATGACTACAGCATATAGAACCATGTTAACATGAGCTTTTTCAGTAATCTGTTCAGAGATATCGCCATTGATCTCGGAACAGCAAACACATTGATTTTTATCCGGGGTAAAGGTGTCGTTTTAAATGAACCATCCATAGTTGCCCGCGAACGCAATACAGGTAAAATTGTGGCTATCGGGCACGAGGCCCTTCTCATGCATGAAAAAACCCACCCAGGCATTGTCACCATCCGACCGCTTGCCAATGGCGTCATAGCTGACTATGAAGCAACGGAAGAGCTGATCAAGGGCTTGATCAATAAAACCAAAACGCAGTTCTCATTCGGCATTCGCCGTATGGTTATCGGCATCCCTTCTGGCATCACCGAGGTTGAGAAAAGAGCGGTGCGCGACTCCGCGGAGCATGTCGGAGCCAGAGAAGTTTATCTGGTCACTGAACCTATGGCGGCAGCAATCGGCATCGGCCTTGACGTCAAGGAGCCTATGGGCAATATGATTGTCGATATCGGGGGAGGAACAACGGAAATTGCAGTTATATCACTCGGTGGCATTGCATCCGGTGAATCTCTTCGGGTTGCCGGAACCGATATCACCAACGCAATTGTCCGTCACTTCCGCAAAGCCTACAATCTGGCCATCGGTGAACGTACGGCTGAAGACGTCAAAATAAAGATTGCCTCCGCCTACAAGCTCGATAAAGAATTGACCATGATGGTCAGGGGCAGAAATCTTGTGACCGCCCTTCCTGAAGAGCGGGAGGTTAACTCAGCCACCATCAGGGAAGCTATTGCCACCCCAATCAGCCAGATCATCACTTCGATCAAAAAAAGCCTTGAAGTAACCAAACCGGAACTCTCCGCCGACATTCTTGATCGCGGCCTCTTTCTTGCCGGTGGTGGCTCACTGATCAAAGGACTCGACAAAAGAATCAACGAAGAGACAAAACTTGCCGTGCATATCAGCGAAGATCCCCTGACGGCTGTTGCAAGAGGCACAGGAGAGGTGCTCGAAAACCTTGAAAAATACCGGACGGTACTCCTTACGACCAAACAGTACTAAAAAGAGGAAAATCAGAGGCTGCTACACTTCTGCAAGCAGCCTCATATAGTACGTTTCATACTGTTCAACAAGCAAAGCGGTCTCGTATCGCTTTGCCTGCTGGACACATGCTTCGGAACACTCAAGCCAGTGGTCGTGATCTAAAAGCAGAAGAATAGCTTTTTCTGTCATACCCTCTACATCTCCCGGGGCAAGCAGATAGCCGTGTTCACCGGAAACAATAAATTCCGGAAATCCCCCCGCCATAGTAGCCACAACCGGCACACCACATGCCATGGCCTCAAGCGCTGCAAGACCAAAAGATTCTGCATTGCTCGGCATCAGCATAAGATCCGCTATGGAAAGCAACGGAACAATATCAAGCAGCTTGCCGAGAAACCTTACCCGTTCACCAATGCCAAACTGACGCACGAGAATCTCAGCTTCACTCCGTTCCGGACCATCGCCCACAAGCAATAACATGGCATTGGTACTCTGGCTTACGGCATAAAAAATCCGGACAATATCGCCAATACATTTCACTGGCCTGAAATTGGAGATATGAATGATAATCTTTTCATCCCTGATGTTAAGCTGTTCGCAGATATCCTGTTTCGGAGAACGAAAAAAAATCGATGTATCAACAAAATTTGGAATAACCGTGATCTCTTTTTTTGGATTGAACATCCTTACTGTTTCATTTTTCAGGTAGCCGGAAACGGCCGTCACACCATCAGATTTGTTGATGGCCAGCCTGACAACCTCATGCATCCCCCGGTCAGCACCAACAACAGTAATATCAGTGCCATGAAGCGTGGTTGCCACTTTGAAACACTTTGACTCCGCACACTTGTTTTCCAGTATCTGCAGGGCAAGCATAGCGCTCAGGGCATGAGGTATCGCATAATGGGCATGTACCACATCAAGCTTTTCATAATAAGCGACCTCCGCAATCTTGGATGCAAGGGCAAGTGAATAAAAAGGAGCGTCAAACAGCGGATAATGCATCACTTCAACCTCGTGGTAGAAAATGTTGCGGGAATAAGCACCCAGCCTGAACGGAGCCTCCTTGCTGAAAAAATGGACAGTATGGCCTTTCATTGCAAGCGCCTTGCCCAACTCAGTGGCGATTGCTCCGCTTCCACCATAGGTGTGATGACAGGATATTCCGATTTTCATTATTCGCTTGTAAAGCAATAAGTTAGAGAAACAAAACCGAAAGCGGTTCGTATGCACAATACATCCATCCTCAAATCACAGGCATCCATAACCTTAACACCCTATTAAGCTATCTCTGCAAATATAACCAAGGGTTTTGGATTTGTGGAAGATTAATGGTCGGCTGGATTCCAGGAATGTTGCAACACAGCAAAAATTTCAGGATTGTCTCAATTCTCTTGTGTACATTACAAGTCGAACGTAATTCATCCTTTTAATGCAGGATTAAACCGGATTACTACTGGTATGGCCTGCACCGTTGGTTTATAGCTATATATACACTTGAGCTTTTGAAATGCTCTTGTCAAGATCATACAACCCTGAATGGAACAGAGTCAGAAAAAACAAAATATTGCACTTTCCTCGGTAACGGCAAGCCTCTTTCTTACCGTAATGAAGCTTGTTGTGGGCATTATGACCGGCAGCATCGGCATTATTTCGGAAGCAGCACATTCGGCACTGGACTTTGGCGCTGCATCCCTGACCTTGTTCGCCGTCAAAGTGAGCGATAAACCTGCCGACAGCAAACACCACTACGGACATGCCAAGGTTGAAAGCGTCTCGGCGCTCATTGAAACCGGCCTTCTTGTGATAACGAGCTTGTGGATTATCTATGCCGCATCAGAACGACTGATTGCTGGAACAACGGAAATCGAGGTCAAATGGTATGCTATTGCCATTATGGTCATTTCCATTGTTGTCGATTTTTCCCGTTCAAGGGCGCTGAAAAAAGTTGCAAAAGAGACCAACAGCCAGGCGCTTGAAGCTGATGCCCTCCATTTCAGTTCTGATATTCTCAGTTCGGCAGTAGTTCTCGTCGGACTAATTTTCGTCTCCCTGGGCATTACATGGGCTGATGCTGTTGCTGGTATTGCCGTGGCCGTGCTGGTAGGTTGGGCCGCATTCAGTCTTGGGAAAAAAACTATTGATGTCCTGATTGACGCTGCACCTGAAGGACTTGCTGAGCGAATTGAAGAGATAACCATGACGATCAGCGGAGTTATCGCCATCGACAAGATCAGGGTAAAACCGACAGGACCGCAGGTCTTCATTGAAATGGCCGTCTGTGTCAACCGAACTCTTTCGGTGGAAAAAGTTCAGGCGATCTGCGCCAATATAGAACAGAAAGTGCGCGAAGAGTTTCCTGTTGGCGATATCACCATCAACACAAGACCCATAGCACTCAACAACGAAACCATCGCTGAACGGGTGCATGTCATCGGCCTGAACCATAACCTTCACGCCCACAACATTTCAACAAGCCTCTCAGGACAAAAAAAACAAATTACTTTTGATGTCGAAATTGATCAGCGCCTGACGATAAAAGAGGCCCACTATACTGTTACCGCACTTGAAGATGAACTGCGCAGTGAGTTTGACGGAGAGCTTGATATCTGCATTCATCTTGATCCGCTCCGTTATGATGAACGCACCACAAACTCCGTCTCGTCAGAAGAGGAAGAGCACGTACGCAGCATGATTGTCAATGCATCGAAAAGCATCGAAAAAATCCAGAACGTTCATGACATACAGATCCGCAAAACTGAACAACAGAAGCTCTTTATTACGTTGCACTGCTCATTTAATGATGACGCACTTCTTGAAGAGGTACACTCACTCACCAGCCAGCTTGAAGGAGCTATCTACCATGACCTGAGCGATGCAGGCAGAGTCATCATCCACGCTGAGCCGCTTCTGGGATAACAAGAAATTTATTTTTCTACCAGTAAAACCACGCCAGAACACAGCAAAGAGACTCGTTGGAGAGTTTCATTATGTAATGTATATTACGCATCAAAAGTCTTTACGATTTTCACATCGAAATGCAGGAAGTTGCTTGATAGCGGCTGTTTCACCTGCAGCCATTCACTTGGAAATAAATAATGAAGACCAATAAACCAGTATGCGTTACCGGAGCTTCCGGATTTATTGCGGCCCATATCATCAGAGAATTGCTTGAACGTGGATATCGCGTCAGGGGAACGGTACGCAAAAGCCCTGAACACTATCCTTTCCTTTTGGGTCTGCCCGGTGCGAAGGAGCGACTTGAACTGGTTATAGCTGACCTGCTTGTTGCCGGAGCCTATGACCGCGTCATCGAAGGATGCGAATATGTGATGCACACCGCAAGCCCCTATAAAATCAATGTAAAAAATCCGCAGATTGATCTTGTTGATCCCGCAGTTACAGGTACCGAAAACGTTCTTGAAAGCTGCATCAAATCCGGCAGCGTCAAACGATTGATTTTTACCTCCTCAATTGCGGCAATTACTGATGAACCTGAAAGCACAAAAGTATTTACTGAGAAAGACTGGAATATCATGTCTTCCCTCGATCGCAATCCCTATCACTATTCTAAAACACTTGCAGAACGCGAGGCATGGGATTTCATCATGAGAAAACGACCGGCATTTGATCTTGTCGTCATCAATCCTGTTCTGGTAATCGGCCCCTCGCTCTCCTCTTCGCTCAATACCTCCAACGGTATGATCCGTGATATCATGAGTGGCGTCTATCCGGGAATTATGGATCTTAACTGGGGCTTTGTTGATGTGCGGGACACGGCAAAAGCACACATTCTTGCCATGGAAACCGATACGGCAAGCGGACGTTTCCTTTGCGCTGACAAGGCAATGCACATGAGAGAGCTGGTAGCGCTGTTGAAATCATCTGGTTTTGACACCTACGCACTTCCAAAAGTTGACCTCTCGGGCTCAGCAGGCTCACTGCTCATGAAAGCCCTCTCTTTTACACAGCCAAAGAATACCGGCATGTATATCCGTACTAACATTGGGCGAACTTTGCGCTATGACAATTCGAAAATTATGCGGGAACTTGGTCTCTCCTTCATGGCGGCCAGGGAGAGCATGATTGAGACTGTACATGACATGGTAAAGTGGGGGCATCTTGCCCCATCAAAACAGTAACAAGCAACCTGGAACTTATAGAGATGCTGAGATTTATCCGACTGAGAGAACGCTTCATTCTGCCCTTCATGGCTGTGTTGTTTGTTTTTCTTTCTCATTCCGCCATGGCACTGCCCATAACGACGGTAACTCCTGATTCTTTATCCGGAGAAAAGACAAAACTGTTAAACGGAGAAGTCATTGTTGCACTTTCGAACCTTGAAGATGGAGTTACCGGCGTTCAGGGACAAATATATATCGCAGCATCTCCAAAAAAGGTCTGGGAAGTTCTCACCGATTATAACAATCACAAATTTTTTGTACCGAATATTATCGATAGCGGAATACTCTCTGATAACGGCAATGAAAAGGTGATGTTTGAAAAAGGAAAGACCAGGATGTTTATTTTCCAGAAAGAGGTCTATATAAAAATGAAAGTTTGGGGAGAAAACTTGACGCGCCTCTGTTTTCAGCAAATCACCGGTGATTTCAAAGTCTATAAGGGCGAATGGCTTCTGGTTGATTACCCTCAGGGAGCCGGAACATTTCTTACCTACAAAGCTGAGGTAAAACCGGATTTTTATGCTCCACAGTTCGCTGTCAGAAATGTTCAGCACCGCGATTGCCCTATCATGTTGTCGGCAATGAAAAAAAAGGCGGAAGCAAACAACGAGACAGCATTACCGTTGAGCAATCAGTGATATCGGAAATTGGCTAAAAATGGTACGGTCGCCAACGATTCTCATCGCCTGCACCTTTTGACGTTTCTTCATGGTACAGGCAAGGTTCCGTATATTATAAGCCAGCGCACGAAAGACTGCTCCTGATTTTTTCGGCGCTCCGGGAAACTGTGTGAGGTAATAAAGTCCAGCGAAAACCTCAAGCAATAGTCTTAATGGAATTACCCACAAGAGACCTGCCATGCTCCGGTTCTTCAGGATCATGGCGACGTTATTGCGGTGGTTGAAATAAATTTTTTCCGCCGTACCACCCTGAAGTGATGCGCCCCCTTCGTGCAGCACGACTGATGAGGGAACCGAACGAACATGGTAGCCTGCAAGCTTCATACGCCAGGAGAGATCAATCTCTTCCATCTGCATGAAAAACTCCTCGTCAAACCCGCCCAGCTCTTCAGCAACGCTTCGTTTTACGAACATGGCAACTCCCGATGCCCAGAAAATATCCTGCCCATCGTCATACTGACCCCTGTCAAGCTCAATCGTTGAGAATGTTCGACCAAGACACCAGGGATATCCCATGCGGTCAATCATCCCACCAGCAGCACCGGCATACTCAAAAACCTTTTTTCCTTTGTTATAATCTTTCAGCGAAAGGATTTTCGGCTGCAGGGCCCCTGTATCTGTATCTTCAAGAGCCGCACTGACAAGAGAGTCAAGCCACAAGGGATCGTGCTCTGTATCATCATTCATAAAAACAACATAATCGGCTGAAGAGTGTTTAAGCCCTTCATTGCAGCCACCGGCATACCCTCTGTTTTCCGGAAGCCTCAGAAGCCGGGCGTTCCTGTAGCGTTTGACGAGAAAAACAAGGCCTGCCTGCGATCCGCCATTATCCACCACCAGGATACTCATTGAGGGATAGCTGGTTTTTTCAAGCGAGTCAAGGCATCGCTCCAGCATGTCCCGCCTCTTGAAATGAGGAATAATGATATCGACGGAGGGTGAACTGTCCATAGAAAACTACCGCAGTGTTTTCCAGAACTCGCCAGCAAGACGGGCACACTCTTCAGGAGTTGAAGAACCTGCGATATGCTGCAGGAGCGCAGTACCCACGACCGCCCCGTCGGCAAGACTCCACATATACTCCACCCGGGACTTGTCCTTGATACCGAACCCGACAACAAATTTTTTTCGGGCATGCCTGCGTACCCTTTTCAGGTATTCTTCAACAGCCGCCTCGGTTGACCCATCAGAAAGCTTGGCCGTGCCAGTCGTCCCATTAACGGCAAGGCAGTAGGAAAAATCGGTTGAAAGGCTGTCAATAAGCTCAATCCTTTCAGGAGGAGTTACCGGTGAAACAAGAAAGACAACGGTAAGCCCGAATCCTTTGGCCTGCGCGAGAAAGTCCTCGGCCTCTTCAGGAGGAAAGTCGGGAATCAGCAAACCATCAACTCCCGCCTCAACCGCATCACGGAGAAAACAGGCTGGCCCATAAGCAATAACTGGATTGCAGTAACCCATCAGAAGAATGGGTGCGGTAATCTTTTTGCACCCTTTGCCCTGCCGTGCTCGCCGAACCAGATCAAGCAGATGTTTGATCGTCACACCGTTACGGATAGCGATGTGGGCCGCCTCCTGAATGACGGGGCCATCCCCGATCGGATCAGAGTAGGGCATGCCAAGCTCGATGATATCAGCCCCGCTCTTTTCAAGAGCCTCAAGCACCGGAAGCGTGGCTCCGACAACCGGAAACTCCGGCATGTAATAGGCAATCAGCAGTTTTTTATCCTGCTGCAATCGGGTGGTAATTCTGTTTTGGTACATAACGGAACCTGTCAATCAGAACAAAAGTTGTGGAATAACAAAAATATCAAGCACCATGGAAATCATGGTAATAAGATGTACCAGAACACTCCCCCATACATTCTTTGTTTTCAAAACAAGATAACCACCCAAAATACCAATCGGAAAAGCCATCATGCCCATCAGCGCCCGTTCTTTCATGCCGACAGGAGCAACAGCAAAATGGTTGAGAACGTAGAAGATGGCTGTTAAAAAAACCGTCAAATGTTTGTTAATCCCTCTCTCTATCATGGCAGAAAACATGATTCCCCTCCAGAGAAACTCTTCGGCAAGAATAAGCACCGGAAAAAGGAAGAGCAATGAACGGTTCACGAGAAGAAACTCCATCCCCGCCATTGGGGCTCCACCGTTTTTGTAGTACATCACCGTATTCATGATATCCATGCCGAAAAGTACCGCACCGGCAATGCCGCCCCACATCAGTGACTTTCGGAGATTTCCACCGGCAAGATACATCTCCTGCCATTCACCACTCTTTTTCCCCCGATAAAGCACAAGCCCGATAGAACCGATAACATAAAGAAAGAGTGCAGGCCATTCAAGAAGTGGCGTAAAATGGCCGACGAGCCCAAGAGTCCATATCGCCGCCATAAGAGAGAACGAAAGTATCAACCGTGCCTTGAGCGACTCTGAAGAGGAATAACTTCCACTCAATGATTTAACAGATTTCATGACTTAAAATTAAATTAGCAAATGTTATGTAATATAGTGAGGACGCTCCTCATAGTCAATCGGGTCAAGAACTCCCGCAAGCTCAAATGCTCGAAGCCTTCTGGCGCAACTGTCGCAGAGGCCACACGCTTTCCCCTCACTCTTATAGCATGACCAGCTCAGATTGAACGGCGCACCCAGCTCCATCCCCTTGCGCACTATATCAGATTTCTGCATTTCAATAAGCGGCGTAAGGATTTCGATAGCCGTTTCGGGTTTCGTACCAAGTGCTATAACAGTATTGAAAGCATCATAGAATATTTTTCGGCAGTCGGGATAGCCTGAAGAGTCCTCCTCCACAGCGCCTATAAAAATCTTGCCAGCACCAATCACCTCCGACCAACTCACCGCCATTGAAAGAAAACCTGCGTTGCGGAATGGCACATAACTGGTCGGAATTGAAGAGCCCTGAATGCCCTGAAGGTCGGCACCACTCACCGGCATCGAGTAGTCGGTCAAAGAAGAGCCGCCAATCTGGCCGAGAAAATCCGCATTGACCTCAAGACGCTGCTCAATCTGATAATAATCGCAAATAGCCCGAAACGATTCCAGCTCCCTCTGCCAGGTGCGCTGCCCGTAATTGACATGCATCGCGGCCAACGCAAAGCCCTCGGCATGAGCAATTGCTGTGGTGACAAGGCTGTCCATGCCGCCGCTGAGAAGAACTACGGCTTTCATGTTTATTGAATTGTGATGTTGTGAAAAAAATTTCTGAAAGGTAAAAAAAAAAGCCAACCCGAAGGCTGGCTTTTTTAAAGAAATAACGTGCTGAGCGCCGAATTAATACATGCCGCCCATACCACCCATTCCGCCTGGAGGCATTGCCGGCATGTCGGATTTATCTTCCTTGATGTCAGTAATAGCTGCTTCGGTGGTCAAAAGGATACTGGCAACTGATGCAGCGTTCTCAAGAGCGCTTC
>JBAXFV010000022.1:0-16477 GCA_037139755.1 Chlorobiaceae bacterium | reverse complement strand
AGCGAACCAACAACACCGGCTCCGATACCGGCGATTTTTCCGAGAGACTTCATGGCCAGTGCATTGAGGTTGCCAAAGAGTATCCCAGTGCAAAAAAACGTTGCAAAAAGATATGCCATGAGCGTCCACAGCGGCGGATGACCGTGACTCCAAAGCGCGAGCAGAGAAAATCCGGCTGAGAGTACGCTGATTGAAATGAGCGCACGTCGTGAAAGTGATTGCAAGGTATGGTGGAGCACCAGCCGTGCATTGAAGAGTGATGCACAGCCTATTGAGAGAGCAAGAAAGGCGAAATAGAGAGGAAACTCAGCTCCAAGCGCATATTCTTCCTGGAAAATCTGCTGCGCGGAATTCAGGTAGCCGAGAAAAAAGCCGAAGACAAGACCGGCGGTTACCGTATAGCCCATTGCGTTGCGGTTGCCGAAAATGATCATCACGGTACCGAGGATCCGGTTAAACGAGAACGGGACTCTTTTTTTCTTCGACAGGGTTTCTGGCTGTCGGAGAGCAAACCAGAAAAGCGAGAGCAAAGCCAGAGTGAGAAATAAAGCAAAAATGGCGCGCCATCCGGCAAGAAACAGCATAGCCTGCCCGACTGCCGGAGCGATAATGGGGACGATGATAAAAACCGTCATCACAAACGACATAACACGGGCCATGGCGCTCCCTTCGTAACGGTCGCGAACGATTGCAATTGAGACGATACGCGGACCGGCCGTGCCGAAACCCTGAAGGAATCTCCCTGCCAGCATCACGGGAAGGGTCGTGGCAACGAGTGAGAACAGACAGCCAGTTATAAAGAGTCCGTAACCAACATAAATGGCCGGTTTGCGTCCGGTACTGTCCGAAACCGGGCCGTAGAGCAGTTGACCGGAAGCCATTCCGAGAAAAAACAGGGAGATAATGAGCTGTGGACTGTTGTTGTCGATGACTCCGAGATCCCTTCCTATCTGCGAGAGAGCGGGCAGCATGGTATCGACTGAGAGGGCGACCAGCGACATCATCATCGCCGTCAGTGCAATGAATTCCCCGGATCCCAATTCCGGAATTTCACCTTTTTTCAGGGAATGGATCACAGCATCAGGCAATCACTACCGAATAAAGAGATACACTATCAACCCTGCCAATACAGCCGCAACTCCAATAAAAATAAGAGATTGACGAAAGAGACGAGCTTGATGCAGCTCAATTTGCTGCACCAGCGACGTATTCTGTTCTGCTAACGTTTTAAGCAATCCGGCGGATACCTGAATTTGCTCTTCCAGTCTCTCCAATCGAGCTTTAAGCAGATCACTCTCCGACAACTCTGTGGTATATGAGGTATACACACTGCTCTCATCAACTGAAAGACGCTTATTTTTGCTTTTAATGCTCTTCCAGAGCGTTCCCGCTCTCTCTGCAACTGAGGGCGCAAGCTCAATCACTTTATCCCATGGAATCTGAGTGGCAACTTTCAGTATTGTTTTTGCTAACATAATTCCTTTAAAATTATAACTCTCCTGCTTTTTTATCCTCTCATCAATTTACTGAACTTCCCTGCTCTTTCATAAAAACCATCACAAGGCCGGAATCACGCTCTCTGTTAAAGGGTGTTTTATCAAAACCGGCATACATGCCTCTCAGAGAGAATCCAGCGTCGCTATGCCGTTGAAGAAAACGGTCTGCAGTGAGAGGATAGAGTGTTGTCTGCTCATGGAAAACATTCCGGCCGCCTGAAACAAGCTCGACATCAAAAATGACACGTTCCTGAGAAATAAGCGGATAGCTGCGATAAAAGGCTGCCGAACCATCATCAACCGTTTTGACCGGAAAACGGTACTTTGCAAGCCCAAGAATATAGTCCCAGTTCACCACCTGAAAGATCCAGCAACCTCCAGATTCAAGAGCGGCATATACATCCTGAAGAAAAGCTGAAAATCGGGCAGGAGGAAGATGGGACACAACATTGCCTGTGGAATAGATCAAACGGAACGAACGACGCAATGAAGCGACATCTTCAATGCTCATACAGTGGAATTCCGGTTCGGGAAAGGAGGCCGCTGCCTCAGCAATCATCTTCGGATCAAGATCAATACCTGTCGCACGGAAACCATCCCGCTGAAACATCGCGCAATAGTGACCCGGCCCGCATCCGGCATCAAGGATACTGCTTCCCGAAAGGGCGGCATGTTCACCAAGGAAGAGATAGACCTCTTCACGAAACGGAAAAAGCTGTTCATACCATGGGGCAAATTCTGAATATAATGACATAACTCTTTACGGATTTTCAAACCAACTGTACACTGAGGGAATAATCAGCAGCGTCAGCAGTGTTGAGGTTATCAGTCCGCCGACAACGACTGTCGCAAGCGGTTTCTGGATTTCAGAACCGGTTTCGCTGGAGAGCAGCATCGGCAGCAGGCTGAAAATCGCAATAGATGCGGTCATCAACACCGGGCGCAGTCGGTCAAGGGAGCCTTTTCTGATTGCTTCGTGTTGTTCAAGTCCTTCTTCACGCAGTTGGGAGATGCGTGATACGAGGACCAAGCCGTTCAGTACGGCCACACCAAACAGGACAACAAATCCGACCGAGGCCGGAACAGAGAGGTATTGCCCGGAGATATAAAGCGCAAACACTCCTCCGATCAGCGCGAACGGCAGGTTTGATATAACCAGCAGCGCCAGGCGAATGGAGCGGAAGGTGACGAAGAGAAGCAGCAGTATCAGGCCGATAGCTACCGGCCCGATGATCATCAGCTTGTTCATCGCCCTTTGCTGGTTCTCAAACTGCCCTCCCCAGGTGATATAGTATCCGTCCGGCAGGTTGACCTTCTCTTTGATCTTCTGCTTTGCCTCAGCCACAAAACCCCCGATATCTCTTCCGGTAATATTCATCTCGATACCGATTCTTCTCACCCCATCCTGACGGCTTATCTGAACCGGCCCTTCAATCATTTTGACTTCGGCCAACTGCTCGAGTGGAACATTGACCCCTGTTTTTGTGGTGATCATCAATGTTTTGAGCGCTTCCAGAGAGTTCCTTTTTTCTTCAGGAAGGCGAACGGCTATATCGAAGCTGCGATTCTCTTCGTACAACTGCGATGCAGCCTTACCAGCCACACCGATCTCTATAACCTTCTGCACATCGCTGATATTCAGGCCATAGCGGGCAATTTTAGAGCGGTCGATGTTCACGGTCATATAGGGCTGACCAGAGACTTTTTCAACGCTCAGATCGGTTCCCCCCGGGATGGACGAGAGCACTCTGGCAATTTCAGCCGATTTATTACTGAGCATCGGAATATCGTCGCCAAAAATTTTCAGAATAAGTTGCGCCCGGGTACCGGCTACAAGTTCGTCAATCCTGCACTGAATCGGCTGGCTGAATCCGAAAGAGATCCCCGCAACCGATTCGAGGGAGTCGCGCATCCTGTTGGTCAGCTCATCTTTGGAGATATTACGACGCCACTCGCTTTTTGGTTTGAATATTCCAACATAACCGGTTTTGTCCGAACCTCTGGTATCAAGGGCAACACCGGTCTGACCGGTTCGTGATACCACAGTCTCCAGTTCGTCAAACTGCTTCAGTTTCATTGCGACCCGCTGGTTCACCTCCATCGCTTTTGAGAGTGAAATCCCTGGAAGCATTGAAACATCCATATCAAAAGAGCCTTCATCCATGCTCGGCATAAATTCCGTGCCCAAACGGGTGGCGAAAAAAAGTGAAACAAGCAGCAACAAACCGGCAGCACTCAATACCAGAGTCTTCATCTTCATGGCATAGTCGAGAAGAGGAAGATAGAGCCTGTTTGCATGCTTCATGATGAAGCTCTCTTGTTCCTGCTGCGGTTTCAGAAAAAGGATACAGAGTACCGGAATGACAAAAACGGAGAGAAAAAGGGATACCAGGAGTGCAATGATGACGGTGATGGCCAGAGGAGTGAACATCTTTCCTTCAATCCCTTCAAGGGAGAGTACCGGGATAAAGGTAAGTGCTATGATAAGTTCGCCAAAGATGCTGGGTTTTCTTACCTCCATGACCGCTTTCAGGACGGTATGCAAATCGGGATGTTCGCCCCCTTTGTCGCTCAGATGACGCTGGACGTTTTCAACCTGGATAATGGTTGTATCGATAATCATCCCTATGGAAATTGCAAGACCACCAAGAGACATCAGGTTGGCGCTGATCCCTGTGATTTTCATGATGATAAAGGTTGCCAGAAGTGAAAGCGGCAAGGCAAGAAGCACCACCATACTGCCGCGAACACTGTTCAGCATCAGATAGAGCACGATCAAGACAAGAATAGAACCTTCTATCAGCGCTTTTGTTACTGTGCCGACACTTCTGTTGACCAGGTCACTTCTGTCATAATAGGGAACAAGTCTGACGCCATCGGGAAGTACATTGTTTTCATTCAGTTCCCTGACCTTTTCCTCAACCCGACGCACAACGTCCCGACTGTTTTCTCCACGCAGCATCATGATAATGCCGCCAACACATTCATCCCTGCCGTTTTTCATGGCGGCACCCATACGGACGGCCTCACCGACCGTAACCTGTGCGACATCTCTGACACAGGTCGGTGTTCCACCTGCGGATTTCAGGACAATGTTTTCGATATCACTGATGCTTTTTATCAATCCAACACCGCGGATGATATATTGATCGGTGCCCCGTTCGAGTATGTTGCCACCGACGTTTTCATTGTTGCTGCCAATGGCGGAATAGATATCCTCAACCGTTACTCCATATTTCAGAAGCAGTTCCGGTGACACGACCACCTGATACTGTTTGAAATACCCGCCAAAGGAGTTGATCTCGTTTACTCCGGCAACGCTTTTCAACTGCGGAGCAACAACCCACTCCTGAATGGTTCGAAGGTTCGTCAGGTAAGCAATCTTTTGTTGCGCGTCACCGGGCATTTTTCCTTCAAGCGTATACTGGTAGATCTCGCCCATGGCGGTTCCAATCGGGCCCATGGCAACCGCAACACCCTTTGGAACCTTCTCCCGAGCCTCAGCCAGACGTTCGAACACCAGTTGCCGGGCAAAGTAGATATCAACATTATCCTTGAAGACAATGGTGACTATCGAGAGGCCGAATTTGGTGACTGAACGCATCTGCTCAATATCGGGCAGGCCTCGCATCGCCATCTCTATGGGGTAGGTGACATTTCGCTCTATCTCCAGTGCCGAGAGTCCATCAGCATGGCTGACCACCTCAACCTGAACGTTGGTGACATCAGGAAAAGCATCAAGAGACAGTTTCAGATATGAGTAGATGCCGAATCCGGTAATCAAAAGCGATAGCACGATGACTGCACCTTTCTTCTGTAATGCATAGGCGATTATTTTTTGGAGCATTATTCCCCCCCTCCCTCAAGCTCACCCTTTTTGAGTTCGGACTTCAGTATGAATGATCCTTTACCTGCATAACGCTGCCCTTCCCTGATACCGGAAATAATCTCAACCAGGCCGCCGGAAGAGCGACCCGTTTCGACTGTTTCCGGTCTGAACACTTCACTGCTCTCATCGGCAATAAAGATTACTTTTTTGCTGTCAATCTCCTGGATGGCATCTTCGGGTACAGCAATAGTCATTACCGCGCTGGCGGGAGGTGTCAGTTCAACCCTGGCAAACATTTCGGGTTTCAGCATTCGCCGGGGATTGGGAACTTCCACACGAACCTTGAGAGTGCGGGTGGCAGCGTCAAGCATATCAGCAAGATAGGTAACACGTCCAGTCAGCTTTAGATCAGGCCAGGCATCTACCGTTACTATTGCCTGCTGACCTCTGCTCACTTTTGCCAGATCTTTTTCGTAGATATCCACAACAACCCATATTGAAGAGAGATCGACCACTGTGAAGAGACTTTTGGATGGGTCGGAAAGCTCACCGACAATTGCATGCTTTTCGGTAATAGTTCCGCTGATTGGAGCATGTACCATCAAACTGGTTTTGTTGTGACTGTTGCTCTGCAAATTTGAGTTTGAGGCTCCGTAAAGAGAGAGGCGCTCTTGATCATTCTGCCGCTCGGTTTGAGCAAGTTGATAGTCAGTTTCAGCCTGAAGAAGCTCTTTTCGGGCAACAATCTTCTTTTCCACCAGAGTCCGGATCCTCATCATATTTGCCTCGGCAAGAGCAAGTTTTGTCTTTGACAGGCGGGAGCGGTTTGCAGCCTCGGCCATTTCAAGACTTTTCAGGGTCAGGAGAGTCTGCCCGGCATTTACACGATCCCCCAAAGAGGCCTGAACAGACACAATCTGGCCTGAAATACGCGGAGAAACATGGGCAACCCTGTCGGCATTGGCCTCCACTTTACCTGTTGCTGCAATGACTTCAGTAAAGCTTTGTCTTGTGGCGACGGCAACGACAACTCCGTTCTCCTTTTGTCGCCGGGCATTCATTTTGATGCCAACAGACTTTTCATCCTTATTGACAGCCATTCTCTTTTCAGTTTTCTCGACCCATCCGCTTTTCAGGTTGATAAATCGATAGAGATAAAATCCTCCCGTAATAGTGGCCAGAAGAACACCAATGATAATCCATTTGTTTTTCACTGTACCTCCCCGTTAAATTCTGTCGCCACTGCAGAATCAAATTTTATGAGAGCTGTCTGACGGTTATAAAGCGCCATCAGATAGTTTTCGCTGACATCAAAGAATTTCTTCTGTTCCTGAATTACTGCCAGTATGCCGACCTCTCCAAGCAGCCAGGCTTCCTCGGTCAGGTTCAGGTTTTCTTCAAGCTGCGGAATAATGTCCGACTTGTACAGGGAAAGAATTTTTTCACTGCTCAGGCAACTGGCGTAAGCTGTTTCAACCTCATGTTCAAGATTTCTGATTGCAGTTGATAAACGACTTTCAGCACTGTCCTGCCGGGCTCGAGCTTCCTGAACTCCAGCCTGATTTCTGTCAAAAACAGGGATGGGCATAGAGAGCCTCATACCCATGGTCCAGGCTTTGTCCGTGCCTTCCAATGCGCCGATTTTCATTGATCTCGTGTCACGCCAGAGTGCCAGCCCGACGGTGAGGTTTGGGAGACTCTCGGCCTTTGCAAGGCTGACACCAGCTTGACCCCGTTCTCTTTCAGCCTCCAGAGCTTTTATGTCGGGACGCCGGCCAAGCGCCAGTTGTTTAAGGTCAGCCAATGCTTTTGAGAGAGTTGTTGTGGATTGAAATGTTTCTGACATTGCGTATTGAGTTCCCAACGGCAGACCTGTAATTGCGGCAAGTTTCTCCTGACTCTGATGGAGTTTTTTTTGAACATCAATTCTTGATGCTTCACTCCGCGCCAGCTCGACTTTGACCAGATTCATCTCCAGTTCCGGAATATCGCCTGCCGCCAGACGATCTCTTGATACCTCCAGAAGCTTACGGTTGAGCGCAATGGAGCGGTCAGCCAAAGCAAGTCGCTGCTCAGCGAGCATGAGATCATAGAAGAGAGTCTGTGCTTCTTCACGGATGAGTCGCTCTTTGTCCGCAAGCTGGCATTTGTAGATTGCCAGTTCACGTTCAGCAACTGCAAGTCTTTTGCCCCGTTTGCCAGCCAGTAGAAACTCCTGTGATATTCCAACTGAGAGCGTGCTCTCTGCTCTGCTGCCGGTCAACGCGCCAGTACCGGCTTCAATATCAAGCGTCGGATTTGAAAACAGTCCCGCTTTAACCTTTTCTGCATCAAACACCCCTTTCTCCAGACGAAAGGATTTTAGTTCGCCATTATGGTTCAGTGAGTACTCAATAACCTCCGACAGTGAGAGTGTCTGCTTGGTTCCCAAGGCTGGAACTGGCGATAAAACTGAGACAATACCCGCCACAAGAAGCAGGGCTTCGCGTGCAAATACATTTTTTCCCATAAGTAACCCACTCTATTATCAGGGTTTATCGTGACGTTTTGATAGCCTGAAGTTTAAAATACAAATGCAGAACAAGAGTGTCAGGCTGCAGTTCGAGGGGGAATAAACCTGGAAAGAGTTACTTCGGTTAGATTTGCGATAGGCTTGAAAGAGCCGAAGCTCATGATTACAGGGTTATAATCAAGCTTGATCGATTGGACAGGAAGAATTCCATGACATAAGCAGTTACAACACTCATAACATTCGCAGGTGTGGTTATGGTTTTCATGCGTAGTTTTTTTCTCTGTATGCACTGCCGAAACCATGGCAAATGACCCACCCGTTTTCGCATGCGAAACACTTGTCTGCTGCGCATAAGCACTGCCGAACTGGCCATTGATAGAGACTGTCAGCAGAATCAGAAGAAGAAATCGGGAGAAAAATGTAACGATCATGAACTGCCGCATGTAAGATGAAGATTTTGCCAGTGTATTCACTCCATATTAACAATAATATCATTTTTTTCTTATAGGAGTGTTGTCAATAACCAGATCTATTGTGAGTCTGACAATGAATTGAACCCTGACATAACATCAAATAACTCCGCATCTATTCCAGACTGACGTCGGTTATTATAATTTCTTGAAAGCTCTTCGAGTATCTCATCAATATTTTTTTCTGCCCGTTGCATAGCGGACAATCTACTTGCATTTTCGCTGGCTAATGATTCCGCGCATGCCCTGAAAAGTGACACAAACAGGTATTCTCTGACGAGAGCCCATCGAACACTATCTGAACCGCTCAGCATCTCTGGACGAGCTTTTGTCGGCCAGACCGTACGGCGGATCTCCCGCTCCCAGGTTACATCCAGTGGAAGCAGCCTTTTTGAAATAGAGTCATAGATCTCCCCGCTTTCATGACTGTTATAGAAAAGGTAAAGCTGGATTGTCGCTTCTTTTTCACGAAGTTGTTCAACTGCAGCCAACAGGTCACCCACAAGAAGTGCAATGGCATTGACGGAACCCGCTGCCGCAAAAAGTTCTTCCGGTTTATGGCCTGTATCTGTCAATCTAGACTGAATTCTCTCGCCGACAGCAAGGATCATGCTTTTGCCTGATAACTCTTCAAGCTTCTGCTGTACAACTTCGCTCAGTTGATCATTAAAAGAGCCGACAAGGCCCTGATCAGAGCCAAACACAATAGCTATCGTCAGAAGCGTTTTATTTTCGGCTGTTACGGCAGGTGAAGAGTGACTGTTCTGGCTGGAGAGGCTGGCTGAAAGACCCAGTTCAATGGTATGATAATAATCTGCCAAGGCTCGAACTGCCTCCTCATATTGTCTGATATTCGAGGCTGCCAACGTTTTCATGGTTCGAACAACTGAGCCAAGTGTTCTGGCTTTTCCCATTTTCTGACGAAGGGCCTCAATGGTTTCATTCATTGTGTATCCCGGAACTGTTTCATTGCCGAATCCGCAACCTGTAGCAGAGTGCTTCGGTCGGCGGCTGAAAGTTCTTTGGATGCGATGACCCTCATCATCAGCTCTTCTGCAAGATCAGCGGTAACCTGGCTAACCCTCACTATGGCTTCATGCACGTCCGTTATGGATATGGCATCAAAATAACTTTCAGAGAGAGCAAGGAGAATTATTATCTGATCAGTGGTCGAAAACAAACAAAACTCATCCTGCTTGAAGCACTCACGAATCCGTTCACCATGATTGATGATCTTCCTGCTGGCTTCGTCCAGCCTCGTCCCGAAACGGGCAAAAGTTTCCAGCTCCTCGAACTGCGCATAGTCAAGTTTGAGACTGCTTATTACTGCCCGGTAAACGGCAAGCTGTGCTTTGCCCCCTACCCGTGAAACGGATTTGGCGATATCAACGGCAGGAAGTATTCCGAGTTCAAAAAGAGTCGGTGAGAGATAGAGCTGCCCATCGGTAATTGAAATCAGATTGGTTGGGATGTATGCTGCTATATTCTGCTCCTGAGTTTCTATGATCGGCAATGCCGTCAGAGAACCGCCTCCCAGTTCATCCCGTAAATGAGTCGATCTTTCAAGAAGGCGGGAATGGAGGTAAAAGATATCTCCTGGAAAAGCCTCTCTTCCCGGAGGTCGTTTGAGGAGAAGTGAAAGTTCCCGATATGCAAGGGCATGATTGGTCAAATCATCATACACAATAAGGACATCATCTCCCCGTTCCATAAAATATTCAGCTATACTTGTAGCGGCATAAGCTGCGATATATTGAAGACCTGACGAATCATTTCCTTCGGTAACCAGGACGATGGTATATTCCATAGCGCCTTTTTCTCGAAGTTCCGCAACAACTTTTGCAACAGCAGAAGCTCTTTGACCTATAGCGCAGTAGACACAGAGAACATGCTTTCCGCGTTGATTGAGTATTGTCGATATGGCGACGGCACTCTTTCCCGTCTGGCGGTCTCCGAGAATCAGCTCACGCTGTCCCTTCCCGACAGGAATCAGAGCATCAATAACCATTATTCCCGTCTGAAGCGGCTCAGTTACCGGAGCCCGATCCATAATATGGGGCGCCCTCCGTTCAAGAGGCAGGCGCTCAGAACAGGTTATAGGACCAAGACCATCAAGCGGCCTGCCGAGAGGATCGAGAATACGGCCTATCAGGGCATCACCAACAGGCACATCCATTACCCGTCCAGTTCTTTCAGCTTTGTCGCCTGCCTGGAGTTTTGAGTAATCGCCGAGGAGAACTACTCCGATTTCATCGGGATCGAGGTTAAACGCTATTCCATAAACATCTTCGGGTAATTTAACCAGCTCATCAAATTCAACTCCCGGAAGGCCGCTGATCTTGGCAATGCCGTTCAAAACTGTCGTGATTACTCCGGACTCAACTGGCTGCAAGCTGGCTGAATACATTTGCCTTGATTGCTGGATAGTGCACAGCGCTTTATCAAGAGAGGTTTTGAAGAGGTTGTTTATCATGAACATTTCCTGTTTCTTTCTTGTCCATCTCAAGGGCTGCTTCTGCGGTTAGTTGAAGGGCATCCAGATATGCCTTGATATTCCAGGAGATGCTGTGACCATTCATGCTCAATTCAAGCCCGCTGATCAGCTCTGCATCGGTTTCAAACGAGATATTGGCATCAATGGAAAAGACATCCGTAACAGTTTTATTCAAGCGGTCGCATTGTTCCGGCGTCAGACGGAAGACACTTCGGATAATCGGAGGATGGCCGCTTTGACGAACCAATCCTCTCATTTCCAAAATATCAGCCGTTTCGGTTTTCCGGAGACGTTCACAGAATACCTTTACCATACAATCCTCAAGAGTAACATCGGCCAGTTCTTCCAAAACTTTTTTCGCGATAGAGAATACTTCAGTATTGATACGGCCGATAATTTCCTGCTGGAGATTTTTTTGTTCATTGTGTAACGATTCCTCAAGTCGGACCCTCAGGGTTTCGTACTCTTTTCGGGCATCAAGAAGCAGTTCGCCTCTCTTGTCATCAGCTTCTTTTGCGGCCTGCTGCATAATGAGCATCCGCTGTTTTTCGAGTTCGTCATTCTTTTGCTTCCATTCCGACATGCTCTGTTTCGCTTCGTTCTCAACTACCGTTGCATGGTGCAGTTCATAAGCAATTTTTTTCTCCCGCGCATCAAGGGCAGTCACGATGGGACGATAGAGAAAACGTTTCAGCAGCCAGGCAAGAATCAAAAAATTGACGAGCTGTGCAATCATGGTAAACCAGTCGATCAGCATGGTTCAGTGTCCTCCAGCATGGGCAATCACATAATTCCAGAAAGGGTTGGCAAAAATCAGAATCATCGAAATCACCAAACAGTATATCGCCACTGATTCGATCATGGCAAGCCCGACAAACAGTGTTCGGGTTATCGTTGCAGAGGCGTCAGGCTGCTGGGCCAGCGATGTTAACGCCGAAGCAATAGCCCGGCCTTCTCCCAGTGCAGGAGCAATACAGCCGATACCCGTAGTGAGCCCGGCGGTAATAATCGATGCGACAGCAATAATGCTCAGAATGTCCATAGGGTCTCCCGTTTGATGTTAAACAGTTTCTTCATCCCGTGTTCTCGTCGCTGCGGCTATATAGACCGTCGCCAGAATGCAGAATATATAGGCCTGAACCATGCCGGTCAAAAGTCCGAGAATGCTCATAAGGAGTGGAAAAACAAGTGGAGCAATGGTCAGGAGAATGGCAAGAATCATAGCGCCGCTCATCATATTGCCGAATAAACGGACAGCGAGAGCCAGAGTTCTGGAGAATTCGCTGATAATATTGAAAGGAAGCATGATAACCGTTGGTTTCAGGTAGGACTGCAAGAAATTGCCCAGACCCCGTTCACGAATGCCGTAGAGCGGCACAGCAATAAAGACAGAGAGCGCAAGAGCCGCCGTCGTTGAAAGCGAACCCGTTGGAGGTTCATACCCGGGAACAATAGTACACAGGTTTGCTATTGCGATAAAAAGGAAAAGTGTCGCAAGGTATGGAAGATATCTTGCCGGGTTCGGCAGTCCCACCTCTTCAAATTGCTGAAGAAAAAAGGTTACAAGAATTTCAAGAAAACTCTGCCATCTTGAAATCCGGATACCGTCTGAGAGTTTTCTGGTCATAAGTGCGGAACCTCCCACGAGGATCAGCATCAAAACCCATGTTGTAAGAATGGTCAGGTTGAGCTTGACAAAGCCATAGTGCCAGACAACAACGTCATCACTGGTCAGATGCATGATTCGGACTCCTCTTGACGCCTCTCTTTTGTAAACATGACCACAAGAATACGGGCTGCGATAAATCCTCCAGAACATAAAAGCAAACGTTTCAGGCTCGTACCTGCAAGCAGATAAAATCCTGACAGGGTTATTGATGTTCGTAATACCATACTTGTCAAAAACCAAACCCAGGGCCTTTTCGAGATCAGGCTTTTTACTACCGTCAGCCATAGCCCTCCAAAAAACAATATCCCAAGAAAAAAACCACCGGCTATCGCTTCGCTTATTTCAATGATCTCACTCATCAGACCGATCCTCATTATGCATATCCTTGTTTTCCGCCGCAACCCAGTGCCATGCGTTCAAACAGCCAATGAACAGGCCTGTAACAAGCAGCATAAGTGTCCATGAACGCTCTCCCGGATAATGATTATCAAGCCATACTCCCAGCATTATTCCAATGATCATGGGAATGACCACTGACCAGCCGACAAGCCCAAACACCGCAAAACCTGACCAGATATTTCTGACCGCCCGTTTTTTTGCCCTAAGCTTATGGTGTTCCTGAATTCCAACCTTTTTGCTTAACGGTGTACCATCTACCGAAAGTTTATTTTTCTCTTTTTCATTCATGATGAAATTCCGCATACCGTCGAATAAAGCTGCTTTCAAGTTTTGCAAGAGAGCTGCGTAGAGTGCGCTCCCGTTCATCAAGATTCAGAAAGTCATGTTCTACTGCTTTCTGAAGTTGACCGAGCTCAAACCCGCCAAGAGCATGACGAACAGAAATAACAACCTTATGTCCCGTTTTAACCATCACTCCCTGATCAACAGCGATGTAGGTCTCACCATCATCCCTGGTTTCATACATCAGAATGCCGGGAACAAGCGGAGCAATGCAATCAAGCCTGTTTGGCAAAAAGCCGTAAAAACCGTTCGGCGTCCCGGCTACGATTCTCGACACAAAATCCTTCCGGGCAAACACGCAAAAAGGAACAAGGATTTCAAGATCCATAAATGCTTCTGTCATAGAACATTGTTTTATTCATGCATGATGAAACGGCTTAGCGGTTGTATTATTTCTCTTCTTTTAGCTTCACCTCATCAATATTTCCGATCATATAGAGCGCCCGTTCGGGATAGCTCGCAAATTCATCACGAAGAATTCGTTCACACCCGTCAAGAGTCTCGCTCAGCGGAACAAGCTTGCCTGACATTCCGGTAAACTGTTCTGTAGTAAAAAAAGGTTGTGTAAAAAATCTCTCCAGCCTCCGGGCCCGGGCGACAAGTCGACGATCCTCAACAGAGAGCTGTTCCAGCCCAAGCATGGCAATAATATCCTTGAGCTCTGAATACTGGGCCAGAATTTTCCTGATATCACGCGCAAGCTGATAATGGCGTTTGCCGATAATACTGGCACTCGCCATTTTAGAGCCGGATAACAATGGATCAATTGCAGGGAAAAAGCCCTCACCGGCCCTTTTTCTTGAAAGAACCAGTGATGCTGACAAATGGGAAAAGGTATGGACTGCAGCAGGGTCTGTAAAATCATCTGCAGGAACATAAACGGCCTGAATAGAGGTGATTGCTCCGCTATCTGTGTTGGCGATACGCTCTTCAAGCTTCGACAGCTCTGTACCCATTGTGGGCTGATAGCCCAGCCGTGACGGCATCTGACCCATCATACCGGATATTTCAGAACCAGCCTGGATAAATCGGAAAATATTATCGATGAGCAAAAGGACATCCTTGTGTTGACTATCCCTAAAATATTCCGCCATGGTTAATGCAGCATGACCAACACGAAAACGGCTGCCGGGAGGTTCGTTCATCTGACCGAAAACCATCACCATATTCTTCAACACGCCGGCTCCACTCATATCCCGATAGAGCTCTTCGCCTTCACGGCAGCGCTCCCCTATGCCGCAGAAAATGCTTACACCGCTTCGATTGCTCACCATATTATGGATCATTTCAGTCAAAAGAACAGTTTTTCCAACTCCTGCTCCACCGAAAAGACCAGCTTTTCCCCCTCGTTCCAGGGGAACAAGCAAATCGATAATCTTTATTCCGGTTTCAAAAATTTCAGCGTGAGTGGAGCGTCTTGCGAAAGGTGGTGGATTCTGGTGTACTGATCTCCATTCCACCCCCTGAAGGGGTCCCAGGCGGTCAATGGTGTTGCCAAACACATCGAACATTCTTGACAGAATCGCCTTGCCTACCGGTGCTTGCAGGGGATTTCCAGTATCTTTTACGGTCATGCCGCGGCAAACTCCTTCTGTACCCGTCATGGCTATACACCTTACATGACGAGAATCCAGTTGAGTAAGTACTTCGATTTTTACATCAAAGTTCCTGCCTGTCAGTAATATTGTATAAATTGAGGGAAGAACATTGTCAAACATGACATCAATTATTCCGCCCCTGATCGAGACTATAGCCCCGGTGTTTCCGTTTGCTTCCATTTGATCCATCATCAACAGAGATAGTTGCAAACAACAGATCCCCGACAAACAGATTTCAACTTGTTGTTAGTGATTAACAACAAGTTACTTCAATAAATTCACTCTGATCTCACGATTACTCGCCCACCTCCGAAATTCTACCATCAGCTTAACGACGCAACTGGACCTACACCACCTTCCCGTCCTTGATAAATTCTCGAATAATGGCGTTTTCAAGCCATTTCGTATTGAGCGGTTCGCCGGGATTTGCCAGCGATTCGACGGCGCAATAATGGACGACATTCAGTATTCCCGCGCCGGAGAGTTCAAAGCGTATGGCAATTTTTTGCCAGTCGATATCTGCATCGAAGGTCATTTGATGAGGCAGTGTTTTGACCCATATTTTATGCCGCTCATCGGCCTTCGGCATTGGAAACTGGATGATGGTTTGAAATCGACGGGCAAAAGCTTCATCAATATTGTTTCGGCGGTTGGTGGCAAGAATGACGAGGCCGTTGTAGCCTTCAATACGCTGCAACAGATACGCCACCTCCTGATTGGCATACTTGTCGTGAGCATCATGGATCTCTGTCCGCTTGCCGAAGAGCGCATCGGCTTCATCAAAGAAGAGAATCCAGTTTTTGTTTTCAGCCTTGTCGAAAAGTCTTGAAAGGTTTTTTTCGGTCTCACCGATGTATTTTGATACGACCCGCGACAAATCGATACGAAAGACCTCCTTTCCCGTCTGCTTGCCCAGCAGGCTTGCCGTCAGTGTCTTACCGGTGCCCGGAGGCCCATAGAACAAGGCGCGGTAACCTGGCTTGATTCTTTTCTTCATGCCCCACTCATGCAGCAGCGTGTCGTTATGGGTAATCCAGTTCTCTATTTCGCGGATCTGCTGCAAGGTGCCTGAGGGCAGCACAAGATCGTCCCACTCCATGTCAGTCTCAATGTATTCAGCGGGAAACTCCATGCTGAAGCGGGGTTTGCTGACGGTGCCGAGAGTAAGCTGTTCAACCACCTCCGGATTGAGAATCAGGCGTCCGCTCATTGCCGGTTCGCCTTCACGAACAGACTCCAGCCAGAGAATGTGCTCTTTCATAAACCAGTGCTCACTGCCGAGGATGCCCTGAACCTCAAGACGTTTTTCTATATCGTTTCCTGCGAGAATAAACTGGGCCGTTTCGCCTGTCGGGAGTATTCCACGGTGGCTGGCACCTTTGACTCCGCCGAATTCAGGGAAGTCTCCGCCTTCGGGGAGATGTTCGGCAATGATTTGATTGAAAAAATCAGGCAGGATATGGGGAGCGAGAGACAACATCAGGATGGCAAACTCCTCATAGCAGGGTTCGTGGAGTTCCATGAAACCGGAAAGCCATGAATTATCACTGAAAAAGCTTAATGGACTTCGATCAAGGAATTCAATTTGTCCGAGGTAGACGCGGAGAGAACTCGATACACTATTCCTCAGCCAATCGAGGATAAGTTGCAGGTTATCGGCATTTGAGT
>JBAXFV010000021.1:0-17137 GCA_037139755.1 Chlorobiaceae bacterium | reverse complement strand
GCAGGATGGTGTTGGTGCTGCCTCCCATCGCAAAATCAAGAGCAAAGGCGTTGAGTAGCGCGTTTCTTGTCAGAATATCCCTTGGTCTGATATTCTGGTTGACCAAATCGACAATCCTGCGGGAAGCCTCCCTGACCAGATCATTGCGACGGGGGTCGATTGCAAGAATGGTGCCGTTGCCCGGCAGGGCAAAGCCAAGCGCTTCGCTGAGGCAGTTCATGGAGTTTGCTGTGAACATCCCTGAACATGAGCCGCATCCAGGGCAAGCATTCTCCTCTATCGATTCAAGTTCGCCTTCGTCTATTTTACCGGCGCTGTACTGGCCGACAGCCTCAAAAACTGAAATCAGATCAACTGTTTTTCCTGAAGGGGTGCGGCCAGCTTTCATGGGGCCACCGGAGACAAAAATGACCGGAATGTTGATGCGAAGCGCGGCCATCATCATTCCAGGGGTAATCTTGTCGCAGTTCGGAATACAGACCAGCCCGTCAAGACGGTGCGCTTCCGCAACAGTTTCGACACTGTCGGCAATAAGCTCACGGCTGGCCAGAGAGTAGCGCATACCGATATGGCCCATGGCGATACCATCGCACACTCCTATTGTATTGAATTCAAAGGGAACTCCTCCTGCCTTGCGGACCTCCTCTTTTGCAATCTTTCCAAGCTCCTGAAGGTGAGAGTGGCCGGGGATCAGTTCATTATAGGAGTTGCAGATCCCGATAAAGGGTTTACGAAAGTCGTTGTTTGAGACGATAGAGCCTGTGGCCTTCAGAAGGCTGCGGTGCGGCGCTTTTTCAAACCCTTTTTTTATGGTATCAGATCTCATTTCAGATAAAAATTTAGCAATTAAAACAAATAGCCCCGGGGTAGCCGTTCCCGAAGTTGCTGTGATGATTCTTGTGAAAGAGAAAATTGAACTTGGGAGCGGCTCTCGATTCAGAGCACAATAACAGGTGCCTGCACGATGATGAAAGAAGTGACGATGCCTGCTCTTGCATTGAGGAAGTTCGACTGAGATTCTGCATTGCCGCAGAATGCAGTCGAGCTGCGGCCGTTACGGAAAGTATATGGATTGAATGCGGCCATTGATCCGATATTGAAAAATGCGAACAGGATTCTTCGGTATTAAAAGAAAAATTGATTTAACTTACGCTTAAAGTTTTATTAAAACAAACATTAAAAATGTTATAATCTTGGCGGATATTTCCTGATTATTCTGTACAGTGAACATCGATTTTATAAATAAAATAAAATAAAAATAAAAGCATGCTGAATCTCCAAGCCCCATTGCCTCAGGATGTTCCTGCCTTTTTTTTGACATTCTGCCTTGTACTGCTTTTTGTTCTTCTTGCGGAACTGCTGACAAGTAAATTGGGTGTCAGCGCTCTTGTGGTCAGAAAAATCGTACATCTTGCGATGGGAGTCGTGATTTTTTTTGTACCAGCCTATTTTCAATCCAACTTTTATCCGGCTCTGGTCGCACTGCTCTTTCTGCTTGTTAACGCATTGAATATTCGATTCAAGTGGTTTGGTTCTTTGCTTGCCCTTCCCGCAGACAAAAGTGATCATGCTCCGGCAGTCAAAAGTTACGGTTCGCTTCTTTTTCCCCTTGTCTTTCTTTTTCAGCTTCTCTTTCTCTGGGAGTCCCACAAGTGGATACTCCAGACCTCCATGCTTGTTATGGGCGTCTGCGATTCGCTTGCAGCTCTTGTTGGCAGTTCAATTGGCAAAAAGCATATTGAGCACCTGACAAGGAATCCAAAAACAGTTGAAGGTTCGCTGGCAATGTTTCTCAGCAGTTTTTTTCTGCTCAGTGCCTCTCTTATGGTCTTCAGTAAAGATTTCAGCGGGGGTTTGGCCGGAAAGCCGGTTATCATGCTTCTTGCGCTGGCACTTCTTCTCGCACTTGTGGCAACGGCTGTAGAAGCGCTCTTGTCGCATGGGCTCGACAACTTCTTTATTCCCGTCTCAATCGCCTATGTGCTTTATGTGCTCGAAATGAATCAAACCATTTTTCTTGAGCGTTTTCTTCTTGGCGGACTTTTTGCATTTCTTCTGGCCGTATTTTCCATCAAGGTCAAGTTTCTCAATAACAGCGGAGCAACCGCCACATTTTTGCTCGGAACAACTATTTTCGGGATCGGAGGGGTGGCCTGGACAGTTCCCCTGCTGACGTTTTATCTCTTGTCGTCAGTGTTGTCAAAACTCGGCAAGAAACGGAAGGCGAAATTTGATCTGGTCTTTGAAAAAGGGTCGCAGCGGGATGCCGGTCAGGTCTATGCCAATGGCGGGATTGCCTGGGTGCTGATGATTCTTTTTTCCCTGAACAATGATCCGGCAATCTTTTTTGCCTATCTCGGAACGCTTGCGGCCGTGCAGGCTGATACCTGGGCGACCGAAATCGGTACCATGTGGCCAAATCCCAAGGCATGGTTAGTGACGACCTTCAAAGAGGTGCCTGTCGGGACATCCGGCGGTGTCTCTGTGCCAGGTACTACCGGAGCATTTCTCGGTTCCCTTTTTATCTGTGCAAGTGCCATGCTGATCAACGATAAGTGGTTATTTGATTTTGGGGTGCTCCAATCGTTTCTTCTTATTGGTTTTTCAGGGCTTCTGGCCAGTCTGGTTGACAGCTTTTTTGGAGCAACCGTTCAGGCCCAGTATTTTGATCCGATCCGGGAAAAGGTGACGGAGAGAACCCACAGTATTGCCTCTGACGGCTCACTGGTTGAAAACAGGCTGCTCAAAGGCACTCCTCTGGTCAATAATGATCTGGTTAATACACTTTGTGCTCTTTCCGGTTCAGCGCTTGCCTATATCGTGATACGGAACTTCCATTCGTTTTAATGAATCATTAATTTGTTCGCAACCTGTTATGTTTGATACTAAACTCGGTGTTTTTGGCCTTATTTCGGATGCCGGACCTGTTGTGTTGTTTGTGCTGTCTGTCCTGCTCTCTTTCTCTATTGTATCGTGGGCAATCATTGCATTCAAATTCAGTTATCTCCGGAAATCCCTGAAAGAGTCCAAAGTGTTTCTTGACTTTTTTTTCGACGTCTACAATGTCGAGAAGGTCTTCACTGAAAGCGAACGGTACAAGCATGGTTCTCTTCCAAAGATTTTTCGCTCAGGTTATATAGAGCATCAGGCCCTTGAAGACATGAGAAATATTCGGCAGGCCAGGGCGCGCATCGCCCGTGCCATCAAGCGCGAGGCGAATACTGAAAACAAGAATCTTTCAACTCTTGTGCCTTTTCTTGCGACCGTCGGCAATACGGCGCCATTCATTGGTCTTTTCGGGACAGTATGGGGTATTATGACCTCTTTCCATACAATAGGTCTGACGCAATCGGCCTCACTTGCTGCTGTTGCGCCCGGTATTTCCGAAGCGCTGATTGCTACCGCTGCAGGTCTTGCGGCCGCGATCCCGGCGGTTATCGGCTATAACTACTTTACGCAGCAAATCAGTATCATTGAGCGGGATATCGAGGAGTTTGCCCCTGAATTTGTTGCCGCACTCCTTAACGAGCCATAGGCCATAATCTCAGGATATGATAACTCGAGAAAAATCCCGGTTGATGGGCGACATTAACGTCACCCCTTTTGTTGATGTCATGCTCGTGCTGCTGATTATTTTTATGGTGACAGCTCCCATGATGACCCATGGGGTGAAGGTTGATACTCCCGTGACGACCCATGGCCAGATGGATGTCGATGCAAAAAGTCTGATGATCAGTATTGACGCTTCAGGGCAGGTTTTTATTAATGATGCGCAGTTAAAAGCTTCGGAAATACGTGAAAAGCTGCCGATTATTCTTGATGTCAAGCAGGTTAAAGAGGTTTATATCAAGGCAGATAAATCATTGCCTTACGGGGTGGTGATGCATGTCATGGCACAGATCAGGGATGCCGGGATTGAAAAGATCGGTATGGTGACTGAACCTGCTTCAGGCCAACAGGAAGGTGGAAGATAAGTGTGGCCTATGAAAAAGTTCTATCTCTGGCTTGCGGTTGCTGCTGCAACGCATCTTCTTGTGCTTTGGGCGGCTGTTTTTTTCCAGATATTGAATGCAGGCAATAACGATAAGCCGAAAATTGTGAGCGTCACTCTTGTTTCTTTGTCCGCTCCTGCGGGTGGGGCTGAGGAGACAACTGTTCAGGTTCTCACCAAGCCCGCTTCCTCTCCGTCGGCAGAACAAACAGTTCAGCAACCTGTTGCCAAAGAGCCTCAACCACAACCATCTCTTTTGCCAAAGATCGTTGCAGAGAAATCTCCGGCATCACAGCCTGCCGATAACCAGCTACAGAAGGCTCTTGACCGCATGAAACAGCTTGTCGACCAGAAAACTCCCCCACCACAACCCTCTTCGGTCAATACACTGAACAGTGCTCTCGACAAGCTTCAGCAAAAAGTCAAGTCCGCCGAAGCCGGAAGCAGGGGTGCTTCAGGTGGCAGAGGTGCAGAAAGTGTTGAAGGAAAAGGGTATGGCACCGGCGGAACTTCAAAAAGCTATAAAGCAGCGGTCGCCTCAATTATTCAGCAAAACTGGGTGTTTTCCGGAACGCTGCTCAAAAACGGTAATGGTATGGCGGTTTATGTTCGCATTAATATTCTTCCTGACGGGACGATCAGTCAGATTATTTTTGACAGGAGAGCCCAGAGCGAGTACCTGAACAATTCCGTAAAAAAAGCAATAGAAAAGTCATCTCCCCTGCCGGCACTGCCGAAAGAGGAAGGTTCCCGTGATGTATGGATCGGCTTTGTGTTCAGTCCTGAAGGTATTGAGAAGTAAGCCGGGTTCATATTTTTCATGAAGTTCGCTTATAACATTAAAACTTGTTTCGGTATGCAATTTTTCAGATATGTCGTTGCAGCAGTGATGATCGTTCTTTGTTTTCCTTTATCTCTTTTGGCCGCTGAGGGAGGCGAGTATATCGCAATCCATAAAGAGGGGTCAGGTAAAATCGTTCTTGCGCTCAACAAGCTGGATGCGCCGGTGAAAGAGGAGTCAAAGCTGGCACAACGTCTTGATGCCATTATTTATGACGGTCTTGATTTTACCGGGCTGTTTACGATGATTTCGCCTCCGCTTAATGTGAAAAATAACAGCAGCCGTGAAAATATTGTACTTAACTTCGGAGCGCTTGATTCAGTCGGCGCTGCAGTGTATGCCGGTGGTGCAGTCACCAATACTTCAGGCACTATAAGCCTTGACATGGAGGTGTACGATACTGCGGGCGCAAAATTACTCTTCAAAAAAACCTATAATGGTAAAAATGTTAATGAACAACAGCTTCGGGCGATCGGTCATGCGTTCTGTGCCGATCTTGTTGAACTCCTGACCGGAAAAAAGTCGATTTTCGGCAGCAAAATTGTCTTCGTTTCTAATAAAACCGGTTTCAAGGAGATCTATGAGTGTGATTTTGACGGACATGAGCTTCGACAATTGACCAATTCTCACTCCATTTCCCTGACGCCCGCACTCTCTCCTGATGGAAGGTATCTTGCCTATACTGATTTCAGTTCCGGGCGGCCAGCCCTCTCTATCAGGAACTTTTCGGATGGCAAAACCGTCACCGTAGGCAAGAGCGGCGTCAGCATTGATCCCGGCTGGCGAAACAGCCGTGAGGTGGCAACAACCCTTTCCTTTGAAGGAGATCAGGAAATCTATCTCATAAAAGCAGATGGCTCGATATCCCGAAGGCTTACCTCCAGCAAGGGAATTGATCTTTCACCATCGTTTTCTCCTGATGGGAACAAGATGGCTTATGTTTCGGATCAAAACGGTCTGCCACAGATCTTTATTGAGGATCTGCAGTCTGGTCAGGTGAGCCGGCTCACCTTCAGCGGACGTTATAATACTCAGCCATCCTGGTCACCTGCTGGAGATAAAATTGCCTATACGACATGGGAAAATGGTGGTGAAATCAATATATTTACGGTAGGTACTGATGGTTCTGGTTTGAAGCAATTGACAGAAAGTGCCGGTGAGAACGAGTCTCCTTCCTGGTCTCCCGATGGGCGTATGATTGTTTTTACTTCCAACCGTCAAGGATCGAAAAAATTGTATATTATGGGATGGAAAGGTGAAAATCAGAGGCCTTTGCTGCAGAGTGATGGAGAACAGATGCAGCCATGTTGGTCTTTGTTTTGTCGGTAGTTTTTTTATTAACCAGTAATGCTAAATGGAGTAAACCTATGAAAAGAAAAATAAACGGCATCGTTATTCTTGCCTTGATGGTGACAGCAGGGTGTTCATCACGCAGCGCAGTTACTGCTCCTGAAGCGAGCGGAACCCAGGCTCCATCTCCAAAAATTTCATCATCAGTAACTCCGTCAGAAACAGTTGCCTTGCCGCCTGCATCGGCGCCTGCATCTTTATCCGGATATGGTTTTGATCAGTGGCAGAATGGGCCCCTTGGAGATGTATTTTATGATTTTGACAGTGCAGTACTGAGCACTGACGCTCAGAATCAGTTAAAGCAAAATGCGGCATGGCTGGAAAATAATTCAGCAAACAAGGCGCTGATTGAAGGCCATTGCGATAGCAGGGGTACCTCTGAATACAATATGGCTCTCGGTGAGCGTCGTGCATCAACAGCGAAAGAATACCTGGTCAGGCTCGGAATTGCATCACCTCGTCTCGAAACCGTCAGTTTCGGCGAAGAGCGTCCGTTTGATACAGGCAAGGGTGAAAATGCATGGGCAAAAAATCGCCGTGCACACTTTGTCATGAAAAAATAACCGTTATTCCTGATTGCCCGGTGAATAAAGAAATGGTACAAGCTAACAATGGATTATGAGACCTAACCCTTTATTGTCTATGAATAAAAAGATTAAGCCGTTTTTTTATTTACCGGTTTTTGCACTGGTTTCGTGTGCATCAAAGCAGGATCTTAATGTGGTGGAATATGATGTCCGAAAGCTGAAAACAGATTCTGAGACGATCAAATCACAGACTGCCGTTTCTTATGCAGACGTTCAGCAAGTTCGCGACGATGTTTTGCGGTTGCAGGGTCGTCTTGAGGAGGATGCTCACAAGGCAGGTGAAATTGCCCATAGTAACGACAACTCGTTCCGCCGTCTTGGGACGCAAGACTCCCTGCTGTTTCATCAGGTTGGCGATATAGACTCGCGATTACTTAAAATTGAGCAGTATCTGGGGTTAGGCAAAGAGGCCGATCTATCTCCGGCACTCTTGTCGGGGCGGAAAGATTCTGTAAAGGTGAATACGGCTTCCGGCACCTTGACTGATGCCGCTTTACTGAATGCGGGCATGGAAAAACTCAAACAAAACAGCTATGCCGCCGCGAGGGAAAGTTTCAGCACTCTGTTACAAACCTTTCCAAAATCCAGTCTTGTCGCTGAGGCACAATTTTTCATTGCTGAAAGTTACTTCAGTGAAAAATGGTACGAAAAAGCTATCCTCGAATACCAGGTGGTGATTTCCAAATATACCAAAAGCAACAGGCGCCCTGCAGCACTCTACAAGCAGGCCCGCTCTTTTGAAATAACAGGAGACACGACCAGTGCAAAATTAAGATATACTAATCTGGTCAATGTTTATCCAAAGTCTGTCGAGGCAGGATTAGCGAAACAGAAATTACGATAGCCCTGCCTGAAGAGATCAGTTACTTGAAAAACTCATCAAGAGTATAGGTGCGCCGGTCAATCTCAATGCAGAGCTTCTGATCCAGTGAATTATAAAAAACCGGAATGTCTCTCATTGTCCATTTTATTCCCCGGTTGTCAAAGTCAATGACATAACGGTTCTCGTTGTCAAGAACTTTCTGTTTGATGTCAATACCGATATCCGGCTGTGTCGTGAGAACAAAGAGTTCGATTTCGCCGGAACTGATTTTTCTGATCATCTCTTTGGTAGGCGACAGCTTCCTGCGTCCGGAAGAGGGGCTTATCTGGACCTGAAGCTTGCCATAATCATCTCTTTTCGCAGAGGTGATATAATATTTTTCTGTTTTGTGAGCTGCATTGCCTGACCATGGCCCTGCTGTACTGACTCTGACCTGGTTTGTGCCGGTGTACTGACGGCTGAGCTGAGGTTGCATTGTTTGCACGGTTAAAATTTGCAAAAATAACACACTCCGGTGTCCTGCCTTCAACAGGGTTTAAATTAGCAAAACCCTGTTAAATAACAAAGGGATTCATGACGAATCCCTTTGTTGGAGATGAGTTTTCCGATTATCCGGAGTTACTTTTCGTTGCCGTCGATCACTTCGTATTCAGCATTTTCAACATTACCATCTCCGCCGGTTTTTCTACCCTTTCCGCTGCCGTCATGCTGCGTGTCAGTTTCAGGTTTTGAAGCTTCCGGCCCCTGTGATTGATAGAGGTTCGAGGCAATCTCGCTCCACTCTTTGTTGAGTTCTTCCATGGCGCTTTTAATGGACTCGATAGTTCCATTCTTGTAGGCTTCCCTGAGTTTATCCAGTGAGCCTTCAAGTGCAGGACGCTTCTCTGCGGGTATTTTATCGCCAAGCTCTTTCAACTGTTTTTCAGTGCTGAAAATCAGCCCGTCAGCTACATTTCTGGTATCAATCTCCTCTTTGCGTTTCTGATCTTCGGCAGCATGTATTTTGGCATCTTCCTTCATTTTATTGATTTCAGCATCAGTGAGTTTGCTGCTCGATTCAATTTTTATGCTCTGCTCCTTTCCCGTTGCCTTGTCTTTCGCAGAAACATGAAGAATACCGTTCGAATCAATATCGAATGCCACCTCAATCTGGGGAATGCCTCTTGGGGATGGAGGAATATCGCCAAGGTGAAACCTTCCCAGTGTTTTGTTATCGGAAGCCATCGGGCGCTCTCCCTGCAGAACATGAACCTCCACAGAGGTCTGGTTATCACCTGCAGTCGAAAACACCTCCTGTTTTTTTGTAGGAATGGTGGTGTTGGCATCGATAAGCTTCGTCATGACACCGCCAAGGGTTTCGATACCAAGCGAAAGAGGCGTGACATCAAGCAGAAGAACGTCGGTGACATCGCCTTTCAGAACGCCGCCCTGGATAGCTGCGCCTATGGCAACAACTTCATCAGGATTGACGCTTTTGTTCGGTTCCTTTCCAAAAAAGTCTTTGACCAGCGTTTGTACTTTCGGTATACGCGTTGAACCTCCAACAAGCACGACCTCGTCAATCTCCTTCATTTCAACCTTGGAATTTTTCATTGCACGGCGGCAGGGATCAAGAATCTTGTCAAACAAGTCTGCGCACAATGCCTCAAATTTGGCACGGGTAAGATTGATGACAAGATGTTTCGGCCCTTCCTGGGTTGCGGTAATAAAGGGCAGGTTGATTTCCGTGTCAGTTCGTGACGAAAGCTCAATTTTTGCTTTTTCTGCAGCTTCCTTGAGACGCTGCAGCGTAATAGCATCCTTGCGCAGATCAATTCCTTCCTGTTTTTTAAACTCGTCGGCAACATAATCGATAATTTTCTGGTCAAAATCATCACCGCCTAGATGGGTGTCGCCATCGGTTGATTTTACCTCAAAAACACCGTCACCAAGCTCAAGAACTGAAATATCAAATGTTCCGCCACCAAGGTCAAAAACCGCAACTTTCTCACTTTCCTGCTTTCTGTCGAGGCCGTAAGCCAGAGCGGCAGCAGTCGGTTCATTGATGATACGCTTGACCTCAAGTCCCGCAATGCGCCCGGCATCTTTTGTGGCCTGTCTCTGCGCGTCATTGAAGTACGCCGGAACGGTAATAACCGCTTCAGTTACTTTTTCACCAAGAAAATCTTCTGCGGTCTGCTTCATTTTCTGCAGGACCATTGCGGAGACTTCCTGGGGCGAATAAATTTTATCATTAATTTTTACCCGAGCCTCACCATTTTCATTGATGATTTCATAAGGAGCAAGCTTTTTTTCGTTCGTGATTTCGTCGTATTTGCGCCCCATAAACCGTTTAATCGAAAAAATGGTGTTTTTAGGGTTGGTAATTGCCTGTCTTTTTGCGGCCTGCCCAACCAGACGGTCACCTGTTTTTGTCAAAGCTACGATGGAAGGGGTAGTACGATTACCTTCCGAATTTTCAATGACTGTTGGCTGCGATCCCTGCATGACCGAAACACACGAGTTTGTAGTCCCGAGATCAATACCAATAATTTTACCCATAATGTTATGTTCCTGATTTTGAGAGTGATATAAAAAATGCCGGGCTCAGGATGCATGTCATCGAGCCCGGGAAATGATCATGTTAATTGATTGAAATTTCCTTTCTCTTCCTTACCGGCAAAGCTTTCGGAAGGGTTACATGAAGTATTCCATTGCTGAAATCCGCGTTAATGTTCTCCTGGTCAATCGCCTCTCCAAGATTAAAGCTTCTCGAAAAGTTACCTGACGATCGCTCAACACGGTGGTAATTTTTCCTGGTTTCTTCTGTTTCCTGTTTTCTTTCCGCATTGATGGTCAGCACGTCATCCTCAATATTGAGCGCAACATTTTCCTTCATGATTCCGGGTAGCTCTGCGTCAATATAAAAAGCGGTCTCATCCTCTGAAATATCGACCTTGAAAGCCGGAACTGAAGGCATCTGTGCTCCTGACCAAATATCATCAAATAATTTAAGCGGGTCTTTTGATAATTTTAACAACATGACATATCTCCTTTTTAAACTTACAGCAGGTTATGAGTAGAATAATTTTCGGCTATTAATAACTCGCCTACAATTAAACATCAAAAAGCGTGCCAACGCTTTGATGCTGCCTTTTGATGATGGTAAAAGGGAGAGAGTTGTCAGAAATGACGAGTTTGTGTCATTATTGTCACTCTATTGATTGCGGAGATGACAAAATGTCAGATAATAAGGGGGGCGATTTAGCCGAGAAGATCTGAATTGACTTTTTGAACCCAGTTGAGTCGATCCTGAAGGTTTTCAACGACACTTTTCGATGTCAGATAGCAGGCATAAATAATGCTTTCGTCAGCAATGCGGTAATAGCATTTCAGTCCCTCTTTTCTGCGAGTTACCACACCATTGTCATGCATCAGCGTCAGATGTTTAGAAATGTTTGCCTGACTTGCATTTACTTTTTTAACGATCTCCTGAACAGTGTACTCCCGATCACAGAGAATACGCAATATTTTAAGTCTCATGGGCTCGGCAAGCAACTTGAACCGGCTGGAAACGGCTTCAAGCATCTCATCCGGCATATTAAGGTTCCACTTTTTAACCTCTTCTTCAGCGATAGTAACTGTTTTGTTCATGGTATCTCTGTTACTGCCCAAACTTGACTCTGTCTGCCTTGCAGTGATAATGTTGATTATAAACCCATATATAGCTATTAATTCATACAATTCAAACCAGTGGCGACTTATAATGCCGTGGTTATGATGAAGAATATTCAAGGCGCTTTCGTCATAAAAGAGCGTCTTTCCTGTCTTTCAGGTATTGCAGTTCGTAAGTTGCATGATCGAATCAATCAGGGTCTGCGGCGCTTTAAACTGGATGATTCTCTCCTTGATGATCAGCTTTGTTTTTTTTGCATCATCAAACTCCTCGCAGCACGCTTTACATTCCGAGAGGTGTGAGAGAAAACCCTTTTCTTCATTGAAAGAAATCTCGCCGTCTACAGCGGCACTCATAAGTACGCGGGCTACTTTGCAGTTCATAGTAAAAATAGTATTTGTGCGTCTTGTTTTATTGATCTTTATCGGTATTAAAGCCGTATTTTTTGGCATATTCTTCAAGCTGAACACGAAGCAATTTTCTTCCGCGATAGAGCCTTGATCGTACTGTGCCTATAGGGCTGTCTACCATATTCGCAATCTCCTCATAAGTAAATCCTTCAATATCACACAACTGAATCACCTCCCTGAACTCTTCGGGCAAAGAGTGAAGAGCCTGATAGACCTCCTCATGCAGTAATGAATGAAAATAATCAGTATCCGCTTCGCTGCTGTCTCTCCGGGTATCCTTTATCGAATGATAAAAATCCTTGATGAGATCATAATCAACCTTTCCCGGCTCTTTTGAGTTTTTACGAAAGCGGTTGATATAATTGTTTTTCAGGATTTTAAACAGCCACGCCTTGCAGTTTGTTCCCCGCTCAAAAGAATTAAAAAATCGATAGGCCTTGAGATAGGTTTCCTGTACCAGATCCTCCGCATCATCAGGATTCATGGTTATATGAAGTGCGTAGTTATAGAGCGAATGAAGATGCACTACCGCTTCATTTTGAAATTCCAGTTGTTTTTTGCGCTCCTCCCGGGACAGAGCCTCTGGTTTTGTCGGAGTTTTGTTCTGATGAGTTGGAGCTGGTTTGTCCATGATCTGAAATCTTCCGGATTCAAGGTAGATGCGTATTTATTGCACTCACAAAATAATCAATTTAAATTAATATATTTCAAGAGCTTTCTGAACTGCCTCCTTGCAACTTCCTGGCCTATGGTTTCCACAAAAGAAGCAACAGATATTATAGTTATCGGCTCAGGTATCGGAGGGCTGACAGCTGCGGCACTGCTTCAGGAACGCGGCTTTTCGACCGTTGTTTTTGAGAAAAACCGTTATCCAGGCGGGAGCTGTTCCTCCTTTCAGCGTGATGGTTACCAGTTTGATGCCGGCGCATCGGTTTTTTACGGTTTTGGTGAAAACGGTTCCAGCGGGACGCTGAACCTGCATACAAGGATATTCAGGAAACTGGGAGTTGAGGTTCGCACCATTCCTGACCCGGTGCAGATTCATTATCATCTGCCCAACGGTTTTTCCATTCCTGCATGCTATGACCGCCATGCCTTTCTTGGCGCACTTGCGGCTCGTTTTCCGCACGAAGCCGAAGGGATCAAGAACTTTTATCGTGAACTTGATGAGGTTTACGACATTCTCAGTTCCATGCCTGCCGGTTCGCTTGAGGATTTTACGCATCTGCTCTCGGTAGGCAGCGCAAATCCGCTGAAGACTCTTGCGCTGGCCATGAAGAGCTTCCGCTCGATGGGTAAAACGGCACGAAGGTATATCCGTGATGAGGAGCTTCTTCACTTCATTGATATTGAAGCCTATTCCTGGGCGGTACAGGATGCTGTCGCCACACCGCTGGTCAATGCAGGCATCTGTCTTGCCGATCGCCATTTCGGCGGCATCAACTACCCGGTGGGCGGTTCCGGTGCAGTCCCTGCGGCGTTATGCAAAGGGATCGAGAAGTTTGGCGGACGTCTATGCTATCAGTCCGAGGTTACGGAGATTCTTGTCGATAATGGGGAGGCACGAGGCGTTAAACTGGCTGACGGCACCGAGCATTATGCCAGGGTGGTTATCAGCAATGCCACAGTTTGGGATACTTTCAACCGTCTTGTCACCGATGTGCGCTACAGGGTGGATGAAAAGAAATTTCTAAGGGCGCCAAGCTGGTTTCAGCTCTTTCTTGGGGTTGATGCTGCGGTTATTCCAGCAGGATTTAATGTCCACCATGTGCTTGTCGACGACTGGAAGAGCTATAACAAGCCAGGCGGCACCATCTATTTTTCAGCTCCGACGATTCTGGATCCATCACTGGCTCCGCCGGGAAAACATATTGTCCATGTGTTTGTTAACGGAGAAATCGAAGAGTGGGAGCGGTATGAGAGGGGAAGCGGTGCATACCGGGAGGCCAAAGAGGAGGTTGCCGCCGCTGTTATTTCCCGGACTGAAAGAATTCTGCCCGGATTGTCACAGGCTGTCGAGCTGAAAGTGCTTGCCACGCCGCTGACCCATGAGCGCTATCTCAACCGTTTTAAAGGTTCTTACGGGCCTCTGCTGAAACCGGGGCAGAATATTTTGCAGAAACCCCAGAACACAACACCGATAAAAAACCTTTTTGCCGCAGGCGACAGTACCTTTCCCGGGCAAGGGGTGATAGCCGTTACCTATTCCGGCGTCTCATGCGCCTCATACATTGCGAGGAAATTCGGAAAACCGCTTGATGAGCTGCTGTAGGTTTTCCGCTCAACTGGCGGCAAGCAGCATATCAATTTCCCTGAACGGAACATTGGTCAGCTCGGCAAGAATTTTTTTCGTGACGTAGCCCTTGAAAAGGTAGGTTCCTCTTCTCAGGCTGTGGCTTTTCCAGAGAATCTCTGAAATAGTTTCATGTCCCGTCAGCTTCAGAAGAAAGGGCAGGAGGGTGTTGGTCAGGGCGAAAGAGGCTGTTTTGGCTACAGCGGATGGAATATTCGGAACGCAGTAGTGGGTCACCCCGTATTTTACATAGATAGGATTGGTATGTGAGGTGTGCCGGCTGGTGGCGAAGCAGGCACCCTGATCAATCGAAACATCAATAATGACGGAACCGGGTTTCATCGATTTTACCACCTGTTCGCTGACCAGTGGTTTGATAATTTTTTGTTTCGGGCTTAACGCGCCGATCAGCACATCCGACATCTTTGCAAGTTCGGCGATGTAATGATCGTTGGCGATTGCCGTCACCAGATGGCGATTGAAAAATGCCTCAAACCTTCTCAGCCGGTTGATCTCCTTGTCGATGACCGTGACCTGCGCACCAAGTCCAAGCGCATCCTGTGCGGCAAAAAGCCCCACAGTTCCCGCGCCGATAATGGTGACATGAGCTGGCGGAACACCGGCAATGCCACCAAGCAGAATGCCGCTGCCTCCATAGCCGGTTTCAAGATATTTGGCCGCAGTCTGGATAGCCAGTGAACCGGCGATTTCGCTCAGCGTTCTGACTATCGGCAACTCACCATCCCTTGTTTCAATAAACTCAAAGCCGATGGCGGTAATATTTTTTTCGAGCAGGGTTTTGATCAAGCGGGGAGTAACCGTTCCGAGGTGCAGGGCGGAAATAAGTAATTGGCCAGGCATGAAAAGCGAAACCTCTTCATCCAGAGGAGGAGAAACCTTTACGATGACATTGCACTGCTCATACAACTCTTCGGGTGATTCTGCAATGAGCGCACCGGCTTCGCCGTAAGCGAGGTCGGTGAAGTTGCAGAAATTGCCAGCAGATTTTTCAACCACAACCCTTATCCCCTGCTCAACCAGTATTTGAACGCCGGGAGGAGAAATAGCCACCCGGCGTTCATCCTGAGCCCGCTCTCTGGGTATACCGAGAACAATATTCATGGCCTTTTCAGGCCTTATCAGCCAGCGTTCAAGGGTCTTTGCGACAAGCTCAAACTCGACATTACCAAGATCAGAAGAGTACCCCATCGGCCATGAGACAGTTGAAAGACAAAAAATGAAATATACGCATTTTAGCCGCTCTCTCAATCAACCCTTTTTCGTCTCGCAGTTGCAGCTCTCAGTAGAGCAACAACAGGAAGACTGAAAAGCCCGGCCAATCAGTTGAAAGGCGTCGCCGATGCCGCTGATGACGTCCGAGATCACCGCAAAGAGATCCAGCTCTCTTTTTGATTGCAGAATGAGAGTGTCAGGAACCTTTACCAGCGCTTCCCATCCCATTTTGGCGGCATATCCAGCCAATTGCAACGGCTCGTTTTCAAACATCTGCTTGACCTCTTCGACTGCCGACACCATTTTTATGGTTCCCGGTTTTTCAATCGTCGCCTGACATGCCATTCTTGTTCCTTCCTTGACAAGGTTATCCGACAAAAATGCTGTTTCCTCCTCATTAAGGGGAGAGAGCAACTCACCGCCTTCAAGAACCTTGACGTAACAGGTTTGGCATAAAGCGTTTCCGCCACAGAAATATCCTATATGTTCATGGTTGGCGCGGGCAATATCAAGCAGCCTGTCACCCACGTTCGCCTCATACTGTTTATTATTGATCGTGATTTGCATGGTAAATAAGTTATGTTTCAAAATTCAAGACTCTTTTTGTCCTGTTAATGATAACATAAAAGTTGTTTCAAAAGTTTTACTATTCTTACAAACAACCTTCCAATATGAATAATTTTGATGCCCATGAATGCTAAAGTAATCGGACTGTGGTCAGTATTATTCCTGTTTGTGTTTGTTGAATCGAGAGGGCGTACATTGTCGTTCACTGAAAAGGAGATGCCATTAATCGGCAATATCGCCGTTTCCCCGTCGCCGAACTGGACAAGTGAGATACTCAATACGACTACAGGCACAAACTACCTGACTCCTATAGAGCGCGAAGTCATCATTGAGATCAACATGATGAGAACTGATCCCGCAGTGTACGCTCGCAAGTATCTTATGCCGCTCAGAGCATACTATGAAGGCAATCTCCTTAAGTACCCGGGTGAAATTGCCATAGCCACCTCTGAAGGAGTTGCTCCTCTGGAGGAGTGTATCCGGGAGTTGGAACACACCAACCCGCTGTCAACCTTGACACCCAAAAAGGGACTGATGTTAGCTGCCCGTGGTCATGCCGCAGATCAGGCAAAGAGCGGAGCGACTGGTCATACCGGAAGTGATGGTTCATCGATGGTAACCAGACTAAGCCGTTATGGAGAGTGGAGCGAGACTGCCGGGGAGAATATCTCTTACGGATATAATGATGCGAGAAAAATTGTCATTTCATTGCTCATTGACGATGGTGTTCCATCACGCGGGCACAGGATAAATCTGCTGAACAACAGTTTCAATGTTGTTGGTATTGGAGTTGGGCCGCATCGAGAGTATCGGAATATGTGCGTCATGGACTTTGCTGGCGGCTACACATCGAAAAAGAGATAAAAAAGGGGCCGCAACGAGATCGAACATCATAAGATGCAGGATGCGCGACATCTCATGCTGATGTTGATTTACGCCATCTGCGTTTTCGACTCCTCTTCAATCTTTTTCAACAGCTCACTGTACCGCTCAATCAGCTTTGCCGGTGTGGTGTCGCTGCCTGAAGGGTGGTGCAGTGCCAGTTTCATCTTCTTTTCAATTTTGAATCCCGGTTTGTATTTCTGCATCCATGGCTCCTGGACTGCTACAAAAAGGTATTGCAGAAACTCCCGGTTGGCAAGATGTTCGTTGTCCTGATCAGGAAGAAAGAGGGTTGTACCTTGAAGCTGGATGTCGATCTTTTCGAGACCGAGAGCCGTGCCGGTGAGCTTGAGCTTTGCCAGCAGCAGCAGGTTTGACACCTCCTCAGGCAGTGCACCGAACCGGTCCCTGAGTTCAGTGGCAATGGCATTGAGGTGATTCTCCGACGGCGCCTTGGAGATTTTGTCATAAAAGGCAAACCGCTCATGAATTGCCGTGAGATAGT
>JBAXFV010000020.1:0-17353 GCA_037139755.1 Chlorobiaceae bacterium | reverse complement strand
GAAAGAATAATTTCCAATACCTGTTCGGTTTCGCTGACGTTCTTGATATTCTTTTGCAAGGCTCTCTTGGTTAATGAGTCATTGTGAAAAATTAAAAGTACACAAGGTACGAATTATTCCTGTTTTTTTAAAATAGCGCTTGGTCTCGTGCTTTATCTTCCTGGTTTATAGACCAGAGTAGCATAAGGCGCATCATGCAGTATTCGCATGGCAGCTTCGGCGATATCTTCAACCGTGACCGCTTCGATAGCCGATGTTTTTTCCGCAGGTTCTATGTACCGTCTGAAGTAGGAAAGGTCCGATGCGGTCTGTGACATTCTGCGAGTCATTTTTTCCATGCCCATAATATGGGAGCCGAGCAGTTTTGTTTTCGCGGCCAGCACCTCTTCCGGATCAGGATTTTTCAGCGCATCGCTCTGGAGCAGCTCTTTGATGAGTTCCAGAGTGACCTTCGTTTTGTTGCTGTCGGTACCCGCATAGATATTAATTGCGGTCAGATCGTCAAAAAAGGTGAGTGAGGAATAGACGTTGTAAGCCAGTCCCCGTTTCTCCCGAAGTTCCAGATTCAGGATAGAGCTCATGCCGTTACCGAGCATGGAGTTGAGCACCATCAAGCTGTAATAGAGTGGATCATGCCGTGGTATAGCTGTTCCGAGTACAATCTGTGCCTGGCAGACCCTTTTTTTTAGCGTGAGTGTAAAGGGAGTGTAATGTTCAGCAAGGAATGGCTGGCGAAGATATTCGTTGCCGGTCGATTCACCGTGCGCTCCGAGAAAACGTTCGCTCAAGCGCATGATTTCGTCGTGAGAAACCTTGCCGGTTGCGGTGAGCAACATTTTTTTCGGGATATAATGCCGGCGCATGAAGTTTTTCAGATCATCATCGCTAAAGGCTTCAACGCTCTCTTCTGTCCCGAGGATCGGCTTGCCAAGCGGGTGGTTTGGAAACGAGCGCAGGTCGAACTCCTCAAAAACAAGCTCTTCAGGGGTATCATTAACGCTGCTGATCTCCTCAATAACAACCTCTTTTTCCTTATCGATCTCTTCAAGAGGAAAAATCGGGTCGCAGACAAGATCAGAGAGCAAGTCAAAAGAGGGCTCAAGGTGTTCTGCCAGACAACGAAGATAGATACAGGTGTGTTCCTTGGTCGTGTAGGCATCAAGGTAACCACCGTTTTTTTCAATGTTTCTTGCGATGTCGATGTAGGTGCGCCGCCGGGTTCCTTTAAAAAGTGCATGTTCAATGAAATGCGCCAGTCCCTGGCTCTTTTCGGGATCATCGCGTGAACCTGCATCAATCTGGATGCCGAGGGTAATGCTTTGTACGTATGGAACAGTATCAGTGACGATTCTCAACCCGTTCGCAAGAACATCCTGATGAATTGAAAAGGGTACTGCCAGAGGCCGCGAATTTTCTTTCGTCATTACGGAAATAATTTTCTGAAGCTTGTGATCGGATTTGAGTGCAATGTAGTTTTAATTCTTATTTTTACGAACAGTGAAGCTATGCTCTCATTTACATAATAATAGCAGAACTCTTTTGTTTAGTTTTTGACGAAAAAATAGCGTATTTTTGTTTGACATAAAAAGGCAGTTGTTTACAAGGGTTTCACGAGATCAGGTATCGGGAAGAGAACAGAGGGAAATATTCAGCGTTTAATGCTCAACTCATCAATTGTCATAACCGGGGCTACCGGATATATAGGTTCCCAGATCCTTCTTGCGCTGCTTTCACGGTATTCAGGAGAGGTCAAATGCAGGGTGATTGCGCGCAAAAGCTCGGACTGCTCTTTTCTGAAGGGCTTGCCGGTTGATATTGTAAGGGCTGACATTCTTGATCCTCTCGCTCTTAATGAGGCATTCAAAGGAGCGGAAACCGTTTTTCATTGTGCAGGACTGATTTCCTATACAAGGAATTTTCGTAATGCTCTTTATGAAACCAATGTGCTCGGGACAAGGAACGTGGTCAATGCTTCTCTGTTCAATAATGTCCGAAGGCTTGTACTGACCAGCTCGATCGCTGCTGTCGGTGTTCCAGAGGATGGTTCTTCGGCCAATGAATCAGCATCTTTTCAAGAGTGGCAGCGCAGGAACGGTTATATGGAAGCCAAGCATTTGGCTGAACTTGAGGGGCTTCGTGGTCTGGCAGAGGGGCTTGAAGTTGTGCTGCTCAATCCCGGTGTTGTGATCGGTGTTGACCCGCAGAATCTTGCGTCGGTCAGTTCCTCGAACGAAGTGCTGCGTTTGATTTATCAAGGCAGATTGCCGCTTTTTCCTTCAGGAGGCACCGGTTTTGTTGACGTTCGTGATGTGGCCGAAGCGCATATCGCAGCATGGGAAAAGGGCCGTTCAGGGGAACGTTATATTATTGTAGGTCATAACCTTTCGTTTCAAGAGCTTGTCTCTCGCATCAAAAGTTTTGAAGGCAGTCGAACCGGGCAAACATTTATGGTTCCTGATGGCTTGGGTTTACTTGCCGGTCTCGGCGGTGAATGCTGGTCGATGCTGTCGAACCGTCCCTCTTTTATAAGCCTTGAAAGCATACGTCTCTCTTCAAGGAAGCTTGCATACAGTAACACGAGGTCTGTTCAGGAATTGAGCTTGTGTTACCGGGATCTGCCGGAAACGCTCAAGACCATTTTAACCTGAAAAGATTCCGTTTTCTCCAATTTTATCATCCTTGTTTAATTATGGATACTCAGAAAACCGAACAGAAATCAGTCGCTGTTGATCCCGCAAAACTCAAACAACTTAATCTGGCAGTTGAAGCCCTCGAAAAACAATTTGGAAAGGGAGCTATAATGCGGATGGGTGACGATTCTGCGGGGATGAAGGTGCAGTCGATTTCCACAGGATCAATGGCGCTTGATTTTGCCCTCGGCGTTGGCGGGTTGCCGCGCGGAAGGGTCACTGAAATTTACGGACCGGAATCTTCCGGTAAGACGACCCTTGCCCTGCATGTTATTGCTGAAGCCCAGAAAGAGGGTGGCATAGCCGCTATCGTCGATGCCGAACATGCGTTTGATCCGACCTACGCCCGCAAGCTCGGTGTTGACATCAATGCACTCCTCATCAGCCAGCCGGAATCAGGTGAACAGGCGCTTTCCATTGTCGAAACCCTGGTCAGGAGTGGCGCCATTGATGTTGTCGTGGTTGATTCCGTTGCAGCACTGGTGCCGCAGGCAGAGCTTGAGGGAGAGATGGGTGACAGTGTCATGGGATTGCAGGCCCGGCTTATGAGTCAGGCACTGCGCAAACTTACCGGTGCGATATCAAAATCGTGCGCAGTCTGTATTTTCATCAATCAGCTTCGCGATAAAATCGGAGTCATGTATGGCAGCCCGGAAACAACGACAGGCGGCAAGGCCCTGAAATTTTATGCCTCAGTACGTCTCGATATTCGTAAAATTGCCCAGATCAAGGATGGTGAGGAGAGCACCGGAAACCGCACCAGAGTCAAGGTTGTTAAAAACAAAGTGGCGCCACCCTTCAAGACGGCCGAGTTCGATATTCTCTACGGAGAAGGCATTTCAGCAATAGGCGAGCTTATTGATCTGGGCGTTGAATTCGGGGTGATCAAAAAGGCCGGTTCGTGGTTCAGTTATGGTCAGGAGAAGCTTGGGCAGGGGCGTGAAACGGTGAAAAAAGCCCTTCGTGAAGATCCTCTCCTTTATAAAAAGATTCATGCGCAGGTCAAGGAGTTGATGATAGGACCAGCGGAGATTATTACCGGGTCGGAATGAAAATAGGAACGCTTGATATAGACCGTCCTGTTATTCTTGCCCCGATGGAAGACGTTACTGACAGGGCCTTCAGGCAACTCTGCAAGCGCCATGGGGCAGACATTGTCTATACGGAGTTTATCAGTGCTGAAGCCCTGCGAAGAGGTGTTGAAAAGTCCTTGCGCAAGCTGAAGACCGACACCGTTGAAAGACCATTTGCCATCCAGATTTTCGGCAGCAGTGTTGAGTCGATGGTTGAAGCTGCGGTGATTGCCGAGGAATATGGTCCCGACTATCTCGACATTAATTTCGGATGCCCGACCAAGAAGGTTGCCGGAAAAGGCGCAGGAGCGGCACTGCTCAGAGAGCCGGAGAAGATGGCTGAGATTAGTGAAGCTGTTGTGAATGCGGTTAAAATTCCGGTGACTGCCAAAACAAGGATAGGCTGGGATCTTGAATCAATTAACATTCTTGATATCCTGCCACGCCTGGAGGATGCCGGTATTCAGGCACTGGCACTGCATGGGCGCACGCGGAGCCAGATGTACAAGGGAAAGGCAGATTGGAGCTGGATTCGTGCAGCAAAAGAGAAGGCGCGGATACCGATTATAGCCAATGGCGATATCTGGTCAGCCGAAGATGCTTTGGCGATGTTTGCCGAGACCGGTGCGGACGGGGTGATGATTGGCCGGGGCTCTATCGGCAACCCCTTTATTTTTGAGCAGGCAAAGCTGCTCATTCAAACCGGAAAGTCGATGCCTTTGCCCGATTTTCGGCAAAGAATAGGCGCGGCAATTGAGCATCTTCGTCTTTCCGTCCAGTTTAAGGGGGAAAAGTATGGAAATCTTGAAATGCGCCGTCACTATGCCACCTACCTGAAGGCGCTGCCGATGGTCTCGCGGGTGCGCAACAAACTGGTGCGCGAGGATAGGTGGGAGCAGGTTATCCAGATTCTTCTCGACTACGAGGCGGAGTGTGAGGGATATGCACGGGAAGGAAAGATTTTTGACGATACGGAGAGTTTGAATGACCATTCAGATAAACTGGTACTGAATTATTAAGATAAAACCATAAAACAAGTTATGAGCAGTTTGGATTTTCGCTGTCGGGTAGCGGTACTAGGCGCAACTGGCCTGGTTGGCCGCACCATGATCAAGGTGCTTGAAGAGAGAAAATTTTCGGTAACGGACTTTGTGCCGATTGCTTCCGCCAGAAGTGCCGGTCAGTCGGTAACCTTCAATGGCAAGGAGTACATTATCCGTGAGCCATCTGCCGAAGCGTTCCGTGGTGTCGATATTGCACTCTTTTCTGCAGGCGCAACTGCCAGCAGAGAGTGGGCCAGGGTTGCTGCCGCAGAAGGGGCCATTGTGATCGATAACTCATCGGCATTCCGGATGGATACCGACGTTCCCCTGGTTGTGCCTGAAGTTAATCCCGGAGATATTTTTAAAGCGGATGGCACACCTGAGTCGATTATTGCCAACCCCAACTGTTCGACCATTCAAATGGTCGTGGTGCTCAAGCCGTTGTACGACCACTTTGGCATCAAAAGAGTGGTTGTTTCAACCTATCAGTCAGTGACCGGCAAAGGCAAGGCAGGACGAGATGCCCTCGAAAGCGAGCTTGCCGGTGATGAGCAGGAGCAGTTTACCCATTTTCACCAGATCGCCTTTAATGCTGTGCCGCAGATTGATGCGTTTACGGAAAACGGCTACACCAAGGAAGAGATGAAGATGGTGAACGAGACCAAAAAAATCATGGGCGATGACTCCATCAGCGTTTCTCCCACGACCGTCCGCATTCCTGTTTATGGTGGCCACGGTGAGTCGCTCAACATTGAGCTGGCCAAAGATTTCGATATTGATGAAGTTCGCGAGCTTCTTCGTACTTCGCCGGGTATTATCCTGCAGGATGATCCCTCGGCGCGTCTCTATCCCATGCCGCTGACCTCCTACGAGCGTGACGAGGTCTTTGTCGGGCGCGTTCGTCGAGATTACTGGCATCCGCAGACACTGAATATGTGGATTGTGGCAGATAACCTTCGCAAAGGCGCGGCAACCAACGCGGTGCAGATTGCCGAGGTTATAGCCGCTCGATGGTAGCAATTTCCCCGCTTATATCAGAAGAGCAATCAGCGCATTGCTGGAAGCTCTTCTGGTTGCAGGCTGACCGGATTTGATTAATGCTTGAAGTCGCTTTGATTTCAGGTAACGTTCACTTTACGTAATGGCGAATCAATGGGAGATTCTTTCATTTATGATGTTTTTCGAGAGCTATTTCAATGTCTGAAATCACCCGCGTTCTTGGGATAATCAATGTGTTCAATAGTCGCTGATGCTTTTCAACTCATACGAATTTATCTTTCTCTACTTCCCGATTGTTTTATCAGGGTTCTTTTTTATTGGTAAGTATAGTTATCGTTTCGCAGCTCTTTGGCTTGCAGCAGCTTCGCTTTTTTTCTATGGCTGGTGGAACCCGAAATTTGTCACGCTACTGCTTGGGTCAATAATTTTCAACTTTGCCGCTGGTTACCTCATAGCCCACAAAAAGTTTGCAGCTAAACAAAAAATAATCTTTGTCATTTCAATTGCGATAAACTTAATTCTCCTTGGAGTCTTCAAATACACTAATTTCTTCATTGCAACAGCAAATACCTTAGGGGTTCATTGGAGCAGTCTGGATATTATTCTACCATTAGGCATTTCTTTTTTCACCTTCACTCAAATCGCTTATCTCGTTGATGTCTATAAAGGTATTGCGCGAGAATACAATTTTATTCACTATATGTTGTTTGTAACATGGTTTCCGCACTTGATAGCGGGTCCTGTACTGCATCATAAACAGATGATGCCGCAGTTTGCATCTCCGTCTATCTACAAACCAAATAATGAATCTATTGCTGTAGGGCTAACGCTCTTTTCACTTGGGCTCTTCAAAAAAGTAGTTCTTGCCGATCAGTTTGCGTTATTTGCAAATCCGGTATTCAACGGGGCGGGACAAGGAGAATCTCCTATGATTGAAAAGGCCTGGTTTGGTGTACTGGCCTATACCTTGCAACTCTATTTTGACTTTTCCGGGTATTCAGACATGGCAATCGGCTTGTCCAGAATCTTCAATGTTAAATTGCCACTGAACTTTAATTCACCTTATAAAGCAGCCAATATTATAGATTTTTGGCGCCGATGGCACATGACGCTATCAAAGTTTTTACGCGACTATCTCTATGTCCCTTTGGGTGGAAATCGAAAAGGCCCTGCAAGACGCCATCTCAATTTAATGGTGACTATGCTGCTTGGGGGACTCTGGCATGGAGCAGGGTGGACCTTTGTGCTTTGGGGTGGTCTTCATGGTTTGTATTTAGTACTTAATCATGCCTGGCGAAAATTGACTGGCACAACAGGAATTGCAAAAAATCGACTGACACATGCTGCAAGCGTCTTTATAACGTTTATTGCGGTTATGATTGCCTGGGTACCATTTCGTGCCACAAGTATGTCCGCAACAATAAATATTTGGAAAGGAATGGCCGGTTTAAATGGCAATCTCGGAGATAAAACCCGTTTGGGTTTGTATTTATTGGGATTGATAATTATTTGGGCACTGCCAAACACTCAACAGTGGCTCAGCAAATATTCACCTGCATGGGACGATGTTACTTCGAGTGGTATTAATGCTCGTTTTATTTGGCACCCCAGCCGGGCGCTCGGCATAATTATGGGTCTGGTCTTTGCTGCCTCAGTTCTTTATTTCAAAAAAAACAGTCAATTTCTCTATTTCCAGTTCTAAGTCAATGCCATACATCAAATACTTTTTATCAACTGGACTGCTGACCATTCTTCTTTTCTTTTGTCTCAATCTTTTTCTTCAGCCTTTATCTGGTGATCTCACAAGATTAGGTAATTTTTCTGAAAATGATTTTGGTTGGAACGCAAAGCAGCCAAAGTTAGCCATAGCAGGGCAGGATAAAATAACACCAAACGTGATTGTGCTTGGCGACTCGTTTTCAGCAGGAAATGTCTGGCAGTCCGTAGTGATGATGAAAGGTGACTATCGTTTTTTAACATTTCAGTGGGACAATCCAGAGTGTCTTGAACATTGGATTATATCTTTAAAGAAGGATTATCCTGAAACACAATACGTCATAGTTGAAACGGTCGAACGAGCATTTATAAATCGTTTCAATACCACACAGAGTACCACAACATGTATAAAACTAACTCCTCAAAAAACAGAACCTCATTATACAGCATCAAAAAGAGTTATTGATGTGTCATATACGTTATCTGATCCGAGCTATGTGATTGGCGCAACAATCAATTCGCAAAGAAATTTCTCGCAAACGACAGCAAGCGGGCTAACTTTTGTTAGCCCACTAAACCGTAACTACCTTTTTTCTAATAAAAGATCCGATCTCCTGCTTTATTACACTGATGATAATCTTAAAAAAGATTGGAGGCTTGACGATTTAAAGAAAGGAGTAAGTAACATTAAACGGATGCAAGAATCAGCTAAACGAAACGGCATTGTTCTCATAATTGCAGTTGTGCCAGATAAGTCAACCACGTATGGGGGATTTTTTAAATCACCTCAGTTTGAGCACCGAACGCCGGATGTGTGGGAAGAGTTAAATAAACAGGGAATAAATTATATTAACCTGAAAAAAATACTGATTTCTTCCTTAGATAAAACCCAAGACCTTTACTTGCCAAATGACACCCATTTTAGTACAAAAGGTTTTATGTTGATGGGGAATGCCGTGGCGCAGAGTCTTAAGGAAATCCATTCGATCGGTGCCGAAGAATAATCTATTTGATATAAATGAACATTGTCATTGTACAGGCATTAAGTCTACTGTAAGACTAACCGTATAGAATTTGCAGAATGCTAAAGAGCCATTACCGCCGCACTGATGGCTTTTACCACCGCTGGTGACGAAGTGTTCAGTCGTAGCGGATTACTGATCGACAGTGTTGGCGGTATACTGAGTGGCTTTACGGGATACGATGTTTCCGCACCGATCAGCGACAACATGGCCTTGTCTGCTCTTGTTCCCGTTACCTGCACCGGGGTTTGTCGGCAGATCGGGTTCTCCATCAGCTCTTTCATGGTGAAATATTCAGCCTCTTCCTGATTTTTTACCTGATGGAAAGAGAGCTTTTCTATCTCTCCATGATGCGATATTGTCAGAAGTACAGAGCTGTTATCAAGTTCAAGGATAACCTGCGGCTCCTCCGTGAATTTCGACAGATAGACAAGAGGGAGTTGCGCCGTACCCGCGAAGAGTATCTGGTGCTCATCAGACAAATATTTTGCGACCCTTCGGCATGGTTCAGCAGGGTAGAAGAGCAGAAGCTTGTTATTGTCTGTTGCGTGACCATTGGCATAACTCGCGCTGTCACAACCATACTCCTGGGGTCTGTTTAAAAAGTGCTCAGCCTCAATGCTGCAATACTCTCGCGACTCCTCACGGGTTGCATCTTCGGGAAAGCAGGCGGGCAGGGTCAGCAAGCTATCTGTGCCGACACAGAGCGCAAGCTCCTCTTCCTTCCATGCGTTGCAGTAGCCTTTCAACGTTGTCAGAAGGCGCTTCTCTTTGCCAGACCCAAGGCTATGGAGGCCATGAGGCACTTTTTTACAGCCAGAGAGGGTGTATCCGTCACTGCCGGAGGTTTTAAGCCGGATAACAACCGATTCCCTATGGTCGATGGTGCAGGCGATAATGCTTTTGCTCACTCTGTGATCCATTATTCGAGGGTGAAATATTTTTTGAGGAATTCGAGCTTTTTTTCGCCCACCCCCTTGACCTCAAGAAACTCCTGGAACGCGTGCACTTTTCCCCCTTTTGCGGTTCTGAAGGTCATCAGTCGTTCGGCCATGACCGGCCCGACTCCGGGAATCTTCTGCAATTGCCCTTTACTTGCTTTATTGAAAGAGATCGTTCCATTGAAGAGCTTTTTTTCTGATGAGTGGTGCGCTCCCCTCTTTTCATTGGAAGATCCTTCTTTGTCTCTTTGCGCACCCTCCATGACATCCTCTTTAACCTCTGTCTGAGCCATAGATGCAAGGGCAAGAAGGCTGTCGACCTCCTCTTCACGGTATCGGGCGGTTTCGACTTTTTTGACAAGCGTCTCTGCCTTTTCTACCGAACGGATATTTTTAAGGACTCCCCCGAGCACCAAAAATCCCAGCAGAACCGAGACCAGCGTGATTTCAGCTTTGGTCAAACTGAGCTTGACCGCCAGTTTTTCGAAGAGCTTCATACAAAGATCCGTTTAACTCTGGAAGAGACCGAACAGAGTGTTTCGTAGCTGATCGTGCCGGTAATATCAGCAATTTCTTCGGCCGAAAGCCCTTCCCACCCAAAAAGAATGGCTTTATCTCCTTTTTTGGCATCGTGCTTTGTGCCGAGGTCGACCATGATCTGGTCCATCGTGACCGTGCCGACTTGAGGGTACGATTTTCCGTTGATCATTACCGTTGCCCGCCCAGAAAGGGCTCTTGAATAACCGTCGGCGTATCCAACTGCTATCGTTGCAATAAAGCGCGCTTCCGGTGCCGTCCAGGTTCGGTTATAGCTGACGGTGGTTCCTGCCGTTACCGCTTTGATAAAAATCACTTTTGACTCGAACTGCATCACCGGCGTTACAGCAAGTCGGCAAGAGGTGTTTTTAGCGGGATGATAACCATACAGCAGGATGCCGGGCCTGACCATATCAAGCCAGGACTCCTCAGTCGAAAGGATTGCGCCGCTGTTGGCCGCGTGTTTGCAGACCGTTCGGCCTGAAGCATGTTCATATTCTGCCGTCAGTGTCTTGAATGCCGAAAGCTGTTGGCGGGTAAAGCCTCCTGACGTAGCACTTTCTGCAAAGTGTGTGTAGATACCGGTAAGCTTGAGAAAGGGTGACTGGTCGATCTCCCTGAGGAGCTCCATAGCCATTGCCGGGAGAGAGCCGAGTCGCCCCATACCTGTATCGACTTTTACCTGAACGGCAAGCGTTTTATTATGCGCGGCTGCAATTTCCCTTGCGGCATGAAGCGTTTCGCTGTCGCAGAGCGTCATGTCAATCCCCTCTTTCAGGAAAAATTCAATATGAGAGGGCAGGGGTGACGAAAAGGCAAGAATCGTTGCCGATTTTTTCAGTGCGCCGCCGGTTTTCAACTCAAGAGCTTCCTGGATGTTGGCCACTCCAAAATCGCTGACGCCTGAAGCTTCAAGCGCTCCGGCTACCTTATGGACGTTATGGCCATAACCATTTGCCTTGACGATACCCATGATACGGGCCTTCCCGTTAATTTTTTCACGGATCAGTCGTGTATTTGAGACAAGGCGCTCCAGAGAGACAAGAGCCTCGGTCATATTTTCTGCAGGCATTTCCCTTTTTGAAAAACCTGCTTTGTTTTCGTTCATAAAGCGCGGGCCGTTTTGCTTTTAAAAGGGTTGTTGTCTAAAGAGATTTGAGCGGTGCGTTTTTCGTCAGTTGGAACGTCCATCAAAAAAAACATATTTTGTCCCTGATTTTCAAACATGAAATGCGCTTATTTCTCTGGTGTCATGAATTAATCAATTAATGTATATTTTCCGTTGAATGTGACGAGAGTTTCTTGTCACTTTAATTCATTTTTCTGTTACTAATCATGCCGAACCACGATATCTTCGGGCTTCCAGCAGAAACGCCTCTGGTTCTTGTCAAACAGATGACCCGCCATATCAAGCCAAAGGTCATGGCTAAACTCGAGTACATGAATCCCGCATGGTCGCACTATTACCGGGTGGCGTGTGCAATTGTCAAAGATGCTGAAGAGCGTCATCTGATTCATCCCGGCATGACTCTTGTGGACTGGAGCTTCGGCAATAGCGGGATTGCTCTGGCAATGGCCAGTGTGAGCCGGGGCTACAAGCTGCTTCTGGCTGTTCCCGATAAAATATCTCGCGAAAAACAGGATATGCTCAGAGCCATTGGTGCCGAACTGGTTATCACTCCTTCGGAGGCATTGCCTGGAGAGCAACGCAGTTGTATGAATGTGGCCGAAAGTCTGGTAAAAAGCATTCCGAACGCCTTCTTTACCGGGATGTATGAGAATCCTCTAAGCCTCAAGGTTCACAGCGACGCAACTGGCAGTGAGATTTTTCAACAGACTGACGGGCGCGTTACCCATGTGTTTGTGCCTATGGGTTCCGGCGCAATGGTTTTCGGGATAGGTCGCTTTCTGAAAGCAAAGAATCCAGCCATTCGTATTGTCGGCGTTGAGTCGCAGGGTTCAATGTATGCAGGTCTTTTCAAAGATGGAAAACCGGGGGCACCGGCATTTTCAGAACTTGAAGAGATCGGTTCCCAACAGGCTTCCGTTTTTTGGGATCCGTCAGTTATTGATGAAGTGATGCAGGTAAGCGATTATGAGGCATTCAACTGTGGCCGGGAACTCCTGCGGATGGAAGCTGTTTTTGCAGGTGGAGCATCGGGCGCGGTGATGGCCGCAGCGCTTCAGGCTTCTGCTGGATACAGCGAAAACGACTGTGTTGTTGTGGTGATGAATGATTTCGGAGGTTACTATCTGAGCAAGATGTACAGGGATGACTGGATGCGGAAACGGGGCTTTTACCGGAAAGCGAAATCGGCTCTTGAGCAGATTACCGCAGAGGATATTCTCCAGTTGAAAGCGCGCCGGGATCTGATTTTTGCTTATCCGGAACATACGCTTGCTGAAGTGTTTGAAATGATGAAGCAGAACGATGTTTCCCAGCTTCCGATTGTCTCCTATAACGCTCCAATCGGGAGTATCAGCGAAAACAAGATTCTTTCCATACTTATTGAAAACGACGATGCGATGAATTCCAAGGTTGTCGGATTCATGGAGAAGCCATTTCCTGTCTGTACTCTGGATGCCACAATTTCCGAATTATCAGCAAAATTACAGCAAAACGCCTCCGGCGTGCTGATCAATATGTCGGACGGAAGGCTTCAACTGATAACAAAATCTGATCTTATTGATGCTCTGACCCATAAATAACCGATATTGCATTATGTGGTTGTTTTTTTTGCGGGATTTACTATAATTAAGCAAGTTAAGAACATTCCTTTTTTTTCAGGCGCCATGCACTATATTGCGCCATGAAGCTGGAGAAAAACAGTGAAGATCCTGACGACGCCAAGTCGAGTTAACAACCAGCAAGTATTATATGAAGGTAGAGTCCAAAAAAAGGCAGTTTATTTTGGAGGGTAAGATCAAGGCTTGCTTCTGTGAAGGATGCGGTCAGATTACTGAAAAAGTGTTTGTCGGTGAATGGATGCCGAGCGATAAGCCGAAATATGACGATTTTTTGACCTCAGCTCCGGTTAAAAAGCAAAAAGAGGGCAAAAATGGTGCGGTCAACGCTCCACCAGCGGCTGAAAATCAGTACTGGATTCGTTGTTCCGAGTGTCATCAGGTCTACCTCCTCAAGGAGTGGCAGATACAGATTGACAGGGAAGTCAGCCCTGGAGAGCTGAATGCTGAAGAGTGTCAGGTCTATTCTCCGCATGGTATTTATGCGAAAGGCGATGCACTCTATCATCAGGCTCTTGGCGAAGTTGGAGTAGTCAGGGAAAAGCAGGCGACTGGCAGCGGCGCCTTTATTATTATTGTGGAATTCAGTAAAAGTGGCAGAAAACAGCTTCTCGAAAACGTGCAGATAAATGCTGCAAATGGAAAAAATTCGGAAAGCGTTACTGATATTATTAAACTTAAACTAAGACGTTAAGTCTGAAGATTGTTGATCTTTTAAAAGGGGGTGAATTACATTGGTCAGTGTGCAGATAAATGATAATGAATCAATCGATAAAATGCTGAAGCGCTTCAAGAAGAAGTACGAGCGTGCAGGTATTTTAAAGGAGTTTCGTGCAAACGCATACTTTGTTAAACCTTCAGTGGATGGCCGTTTGAAACGCTCAAGAAGCAGACGGAGAGCCCAGCGGGCTAACGAAGAACGCAATTCATGATCATGATGATCTGAAAAGTTATGCAAGGCAGCTCCTTTACGGGAGTTGCTTTTTTTTTGTCAACACCAATCCACTGACTCATGAGAGTTTTCAAGGGTGAAGTTACAGCCTTGCCGCCAGACAAGTCGATCTCCCATCGCGCGGCTCTTATTGGAGCCTTGTCGGAAGGCACAACGGAGATAACAAACTTTTCCAGAGGATTTGACAATCAGTCAACCCTCGGTGTCCTGAAAGATGCAGGGATAACGCTACGGCAGGACGAGGTAGACGGTTCTTATGGTCGTCACATCAAGCGGGTAATTATTGAGTCACAAGGATTATGGAGCTTTCAGTCTCCATCAGCTCCGTTGATGTGCAACAATTCAGGCAGCACCATGCGTATGTTTGCCGGAATTCTTGCTGCCCAGCCCTTTCCGAGCGAGTTGATCGGCGACAGTTCCCTGATGAAGCGCCCCATGAAACGGGTTGCCGATCCGCTGCGCCTTATGGGTGCCAGCATTGAGCTTTCCGCTGCAGGAACTGCACCAATGCTGATCAAGGGAACAAAAGAGCTCAAGTCGATTGAGTATCGGCTGCCGGTTCCTTCAGCGCAGGTGAAGTCACTGGTGGCGTTTGCCGCCCTTCACGCTGAAGGTGAAACCAGAATCATCGAATCAGTACTCTCGCGTGACCATACCGAAGTGATGCTTGGGCTTGAGAGCATCGAATGCAATGGCGAGAGGGTCATTGTGGTGCCAGGCAGAAAAGCGGTTGCCGCAAAGCCGTTCTTTATTCCAGCCGACCCCTCTGCGGCATGTTTTCTTGTTGCGCTTGGTCTGCTTGCCCGTGGTTCAGAAATCATCATCAGAGATGTCTGCCTCAACCCTACCAGAGCGGCATTTCTCGGTATTCTGTCAGAAGCCGGGGCCGGGTTATCGATAGAAAACCAGCGGGTGATTGGCGGCGAAACCATCGGTGATATTCTTGTGCAGAACAACGCGGGGCTTGAACCTCTCGCCATCAGCGATCCGCAACTCGTTGCCTTTATCATTGATGAAATACCGATGCTGGCCGTGCTTTCAGCCTTTGCCTCAGGCCGGTTTGAACTGCATAACGCCGCAGAGCTGAGAACCAAAGAGAGTGACAGGATTGACGCACTTGTTGTTAACCTTCAGCGGCTTGGTTTTGAGTGCGAACAATATCCGGATGGATTTGTGGTCAAAGGGCGCAAGATGACACCTTCCACCACCGTCGTTGTGGACAGTTTTGACGACCACAGGATTGCCATGAGCTTTGCCATTGCCAGCAAAGCAACAGGATGCGCGATTGACATTACCGATATCGATGTGGTTGGTGTCTCGTTCCCTAACTTTTTTGAACTGCTTGATAGTCTGGAAGTGTGACAAGATGGTCAAGCAGCGCGCGGTTGAACGCTTCAGGCTGCTCCATGTTCGAAATATGACCGGCTCCAGCCAGCAACCGGAGCTGTGAACCCGGTATGCGGGCATGAATGCTTTCAGCCGTCTCCTTTGTGGTGAGTTTGTCCTCCTCTCCGTTAAGCACCAGTACCGGGCAATCAATTGCGGAGAGGAGTGACGTTGCATCAGAACGCGTCATGATTGCCCGCATGGCAGCGTTGATGACCGCTGGAGACTGCTTTGTGATCATGGCTTCAGCCTGTGCCGCCAGGTCTGGCCTCATGGTATAGGTGTTGTTGGTAAAGTAGTTCGGTATCATGCGTCCTGCAGCCTCCCCGGCACCCTTTCTTTCGACTGCGCTGATGAACTCCTCTCTTGCCGATAGCGCAGCGGGAGCATCAGCTTCAGCACGGGTGTCGCACAGCACCAGCGATATCGTTTTGCCGGGATAGAGCCGGTAGAATTCAAAAGCCTGATATCCACCCATCGAAAGGCCCACAACCGTTGCTCTCTCGACCTTCAATGAATCCAGAAGCGACGCCAGCTCATTGGCATAATCGGTAAACGTCCAGCTCTCCTGTTCCGGCGATCCATCAATACCAAAAGAGTTCGGCGCAATGACGGTATATCCAGCCTTGCCGAGCACTTCAATCTGGGGCTGCCACATGGCGGCAGAGAGTGGAAAGGCATGCAAAAACAGAATGGCATGTTTTTCCATGCCACTCTTTGCTGTGTTTGCCTGGAGGTATGTCAGCATCAATCAGTTTTCCTTGGGTTTCGGATACCCTTTGATATCCCGGATAATATTGTTGGCCTCGTTCAGAATTTTTTTTGCTTCGTCACGAGCGGTGTTGATGATCTCCTGAGAGCGGGTTTTTGCCTCGTTGCTGTAAACTCCGTCATGCTCACTGCTCTCGTAAAAGTCATTGGCCTTGTCGAGCATACTCTTGACCTTGCCAGAAATAATCTGCTGAGTCTCTCTTCCCTTGTAAGGCGCAAAAAGTAATGCCATAATAGTGCCGACTGCGGCACCCAGCGCGGCTCCAAAAAAAAGCCCCTTGTAAAACTTGTCCTGTTGTTGTTGTTCCATAGTGCAATGATGTTTTGTTTTATCTAATATAAAGATAAAGTGCGGAATGCTCTTTTCCTTTTTTGATCTTTTTACGATCTTTTCGATGCGATAAGGCTTCTGGAAGCGGTTTGTATTATCCAGACAAGAATTGGCACGGATATGGTTCTTTTTCTCTCGAGATTAAAAGAATGGTGAAAACGTGTAAGAAAGTTATGCTTTTTTCGCAATGAAACTGTTTCATGAAAATGGATTAATAAAAAGAACCTGAAGCGAAGCTTGCGAAGGAATTTTTTTACCACAATCATAATCGGAGCCTCTCACATGAAAAAACTGTTGTTTCTTTGTTTTCTACTGCTTGCAGGATGTACCGGAATCCCTGAGGGGCTCACTGTCGTTGAGGATTTTTCTCTTGATCGTTATCTCGGTACCTGGCATGAAATCGTTCGTCTCGATAACCGGTTTGAAAAGGAGCTTGATCCGGTATCGGCTACCTACTCACTTGCCCCGGATGGCAGTGTCAAGGTGGTGAACAAAGGGTATGACCTGAAAAAACAGGAGTGGAAAACCATTCAGGGACGCGGTGTTTTTCTCGATGATCAAAAAACTACCCAGGGAGCCTTGAAGGTCTCCTTTTTCGGTCCTTTTTATGCGAGCTACAATGTGATTGATCTTGACAAGGCAGGGTATCGCTGGGCGATGGTGTGCGGTCGCGACAAATCATATTTCTGGATTTTGTCGAAAGACTCTGTCATGGAGCAGGGGCAACTCAAGGCGCTTGTGGCCAAAGCGGGAACACTTGGCTTCGATACCGCCAAACTGCGCTATCTGGGCAAGCCGAAGCCGTAAGAATAGTTGTATCATAAAACTCAGCATCCTCTTGTTTTTATTTTTTAAGCGACTTTTAAGTGTTCATTTATCAGCAGTTAAGAATTCTGCATGTACTTTGTTTACAATCAATCGAAAAGATTCGGTTGAAACAACACTGTGGATTTTCTCATTATTCTTAATCACTGCTATGATGAACCCTAATTCCAAATTTCGTCTAACTCCTCTTGCAATTGGAGCATTTATCCTTTCTGCAATTGCGGGACTTCTGATTTTCTTGACTGTCGTCCTGGGGATGACTCAGCCAGTGCAGGTGTGGTTGAGCTTTATCTTTGTTCTTGGTGTTGTCGTTCACACTGCT
>JBAXFV010000019.1:0-18839 GCA_037139755.1 Chlorobiaceae bacterium | reverse complement strand
GGTTGTTTGAGGCCAGCCGCAAGGTGCCGTATTTGAACTGGTTGACCGGCCCTCGCGGTCCGTCTGGTGTAAGGACGACAATATTCCCGTTCTGAAGGGCTTCTTGCATGGTTTGTTTGACCTCATCGCCTCCCTTTGAGCTTGAGCCGCGGATCAGTGAAAAACCAAGTCGCTCAAGGGTGTCGGCAAGAGTTCGGCCATCTTCAGAAAGACTGACCACGGCACTAATTTTCTTTGCTGAAGAGAGGGTTTTGGCAAGAATCCAGCCGGTAATCATTTTTCCATGCCAGAATGCAATGATGGCTCCTTTGTCTGAAAACGGCAATGGTTCGGGGGTTATCGATATTCTGAGGCTTGCATAGAGAAGCTTCAGCACCACGGGAAGTATATAGCGGGAAATTATCGGGGAGAGTGGCATGGGAGTCAAGAATAATTGACCATCGAAGATCGTGAGTGTACAGAAAATATTTATTTTTATTGTTTTTTTCAGGTTGTGTGCCTTATATAGAACTGCTGTTTGTTAAAATGGATACGTCGCAATTTAACAAACCCGGTCAGATAAACCAGATGATGAAATACAGCCAGTGTCCTCAGTGAACGCTATGAATGTTTTAATTATAGGAAGTGGTGCCCGTGAACATGCCCTTTGCCGGGCTGTGGCACAAAGTGAACGTGTGCAGGCTGTTTTTGTCGCACCAGGGAACGGCGGAACAGCCCTGATGGGAGGAAAGGTTCGTAATGTGCCCTTGAAAGCAACAGCGCTGGATGATCTGCTCCGGTTTGCTGTTGATAATAGTATTGATCTCACTGTTGTCGGTTCTGAGGCCCCGCTTGAACTGGGTCTTGTGGATCTTTTCCGTGACGCGCAGAAACCGGTTGTTGGTCCAACACAGGCGGCAGCCCGTCTTGAGTCAAGCAAAGTGTTTTCCAAAGAGTTCATGCAGCGTCATGGTATTCCTACGGCTGGCTACCATGTTTTTCGGGATGCTCATGCGGCAGGCAGCTTTATCGCCTCTCCTGAGACCATCTTCCCCCTGGTGATCAAGGCAAGCGGTCTTTGTGCGGGAAAAGGAGTTTTTATTACCCCCGGCAAAGAGGAGGCGCTGAAGGCAGTCAGGGAGTTGTTTGAAGATCGTATTTTTGGAGATGCCGGAAATGAGGTGGTTATCGAGGAGTTTCTTCAGGGTCAGGAAGCAAGCGTCTTTGCCTTGACCGATGGTGTCCGTTATCGCCTTTTTTTGCCGGCACAGGATCACAAGCGTATCGGCGACGGAGATACCGGCAAGAACACCGGTGGCATGGGAGCTTATGCTCCAGCCCCGATAGTGACTCCTGAGGTCATGCAGAGGGTTGAGGAGCGAATTATCAGGCCGACCCTCAAGGGTATGGCTGAAGAGGGTTTTCCTTACACCGGTTTTTTATATGTCGGACTGATGATTGACCGGGGAGAGCCTTTTGTTATTGAGTACAACGCACGTCTCGGCGATCCTGAAACCCAGGTGGTGCTTCCTTTGTTAAAAAGTGACTTTGTGGCCGCTCTGCAGGCAAGTGTTGATGGAACGCTTGATGAGGTTCCGTTCGAGATGCACCGGAAATCGGCTGCGACGGTGGTAATCGCTTCCGGCGGCTATCCCGATCATTATGAAATCGGCAAGCAGATTACTCTTGCCGGCGATCTTGCTGAAATGGAGGATTGCCTGGTATTTCATGCTGGTACGGCCTGCGAAGGCGGGCAGCTTGTTACCGCGGGCGGCAGGGTGTTTTCGGTAACAGCACTTGGCGACACCCTCCGCGAGAGCATTGACCGTGCTTACAGTATTGTTGACAAGATCAGTTTTGACGGCGCCTATCACCGTAGAGACATTGGTGCCAGGGGACTTGTACTATGAAACTATTCCGGCGTAAATTCGAGATTATCCAGGAGCAGGCTTTTCGGGAGTTGCCTTACGAGTGTTGCGGGCTGCTTGTCGGAATACGGGAAAATGATCACAGGGGAAATATCGAAAACATTGTTTATGAGGTTGCTCCCTGTAGAAACAGTCTCTATTTTGGCAAAGAGCAGGGTTTCGAGATTACCAATCAGGAGTACCTTGAGGTAGAGCGGGAAGCGTCAAGACATGGTTACAATATTATCGGCTCTTATCATTCCCACATCAATTCCCCGGCGATTCCTTCACTCCATGATGTGGATTTTGCTCACTCGGGTCATACGTTGCTGATCATTGCATTGATGAATGGGCAACCAAAGGAGGTGACCGCATGGCTGAGAAGGGAGTCGGGCGGGTTTCATCAGGAGCAGATCCGTGTTGTCGAGTAGTTTGCAGCCGCCTGGGGGAACAAAACTCGTGAAATATTTTGTACATTACCTCTCTTAAAGCTTACCAAGTATTAAACCCGAAAAAACGTGCCAAAGCGGGAAGATATCAAGTCGATTTTAGTGATTGGCGCCGGTCCTATAGTGATCGGTCAGGCCTGTGAATTTGATTATTCCGGTACCCAGGCGTGCCGTGCTCTCAAGGAGGATGGTTACCGTGTGGTGCTGGTCAACAGTAATCCTGCGACGATTATGACGGATATAGAGTTTGCTGATGCGACCTATATCGAGCCGATTACGCCGGAATATGTGCAGAAAATTATCGAACGTGAAAAACCCGATGCGCTTTTGCCGACGATGGGCGGTCAGACAGCACTGAATATTGCGGTCAGTCTGGCTGAGTCTGGTATTCTTGAGCGCAACGGAGTTGAACTTATCGGCGCCAAGCTTCGTGCCATCAGAAAAGCTGAAAATCGTGAGTTTTTCAGCGATGCAATGAAGAAAATTGGCCTTGAAATGGCTAAAGGTGTTTTTGTCCGCAACGAAAAAGAGGCAAGAGAGGCACTTGACGAGATCGGTCTTCCGATTGTTATTCGCCCTTCGTTTACTCTTGGTGGAACCGGCGGCGGTTTTGCCGAGACAAAAGCCGACTATTATGAAGCAGTGCGCAGAGGACTTACGGAAAGTCCTATCAGTGAAGTGCTTGTTGAGGAGTGTTTGATCGGATGGAAAGAATTTGAGCTTGAGGTTATTCGTGATCTGGCTGATAATGTAATTATTGTCTGCTCTATTGAGAATGTTGATCCGATGGGGGTGCATACCGGTGACAGCATTACCGTGGCACCGGCTCAGACGCTTACGGATCGCCAGTATCAGGAGCTCAGGGATGCCTCCATCAGAATTATCCGGGAGATCGGTGTCGAAACCGGCGGCAGCAATATTCAGTTTGCGATCAATCCTGTCAATGGTCGTATCGTGGTTATTGAGATGAATCCCCGTGTGTCGCGCAGTTCGGCGCTGGCATCAAAGGCAACCGGCTTTCCGATTGCCAAGGTGGCGGCCAAACTGGCGGTCGGCTACAGGCTTGATGAGATTCTCAATGATATTACCAAAACAACACCGGCCAGTTTCGAACCGGCTATTGATTATTGTGTGGTCAAGATTCCTCGCTGGGATTTTGAAAAGTTCAAGAATGTTGATGCCCGTCTTGGGGTACAGATGAAGTCTGTTGGTGAAGTCATGGCTTTCGGAAGAAACTTCAGGGAGGCGCTGCAGAAGTCCCTCCGCGGGCTTGAAATCGGCCGTGCCGGGCTTGGTTCCGACGGCAAGGATGTCATGAATGTGCTTGATATGACTCCGCAGCAAAAGAAGTTTGCCAAAGAGGATATTCTTGAAAAAATCAGGATACCCAAAGCTGACCGTATGTTTTATCTTCGTTATGCCTTCCAGGCTGGAGCTACCATCGATGAGCTGCATCAGTCGACCGGTATTGATCCCTGGTTCCTTGACAACATCCTCCAGATTGTTGAGCTCGAAGACGAACTGCGCGAATTGGCAGCCGCTGACTGATCTGCCATGACCTATCTTACCCGGATATTAGAGGAGAAAAAGCGGGAAATAGTGGAGCTTGGAAAGGAGAAGCCTGCAGAGCGTTATCTGGAGCTGCAGGGCTCTCTGGCTTCCACCCGTGATTTTACCAGTGCAGTCAAGCGTACGGATCGGGGGTTGAAGCTTATTGCCGAAATCAAAAAAGCCTCTCCTTCGCGCGGTCTTATTGTCCAGGATTTTGATCCTGTGGTGATGGCCCGTCGTTATGGTGAGCTGGGCGCTGCGGCCTATTCGGTGCTTACTGACAGCCTGTTTTTTCAGGGCTCCATTGACTATCTTCAACAGGTGAGCCGCTCATTTTCGCTGCCAGTCCTTCGCAAGGATTTTATTATTGATGAGTCCCAGATCTTTGAGTCTCGCCTTATTGGTGCTGATGCCATTCTGCTGATTGTAGCAGCGCTTGATGCGACGCAACTTGGCGACTATCTGCAGCTTGCTGCTGCTGTTGGTCTGCATGTGCTTGTGGAGGTGCATGACCGCTCAGAGCTGGATGTCGCAATTGCAAAGGGTGCCACAATAATCGGGGTCAACAACCGCAATTTAAAGGACTTTTCGGTCGATCTGCAGACCTCGGTAATGTTGCGCTCCTGTATTCCTTCAGGGATTATATCGGTGGCCGAAAGTGGCCTGAAAACCACCGCAGATATTTCTCTGATCAAGCAGGCATCATTTGATGCCGTGCTTATTGGAGAGGGGCTGCATACCAGCCCCGAGCTTCGCGAAATTATCTGGTCATAGCCCTGATTGTAGCCGCAGTGCGTGCCGGATCGGCTGACTTGAAGAATGCAGTGCCTGCAATCAGCGCATCGGCTCCAGCCGAAACCACTTCCTGGGCATTTTCTTCTGTTATTCCACCGTCAATGGCGATGACCATCTGCGGATTTACCTGCTGGCGCATTTCATGAAGTTTCCGGATTTTTCCAATTGATGACGGGATGAACTTCTGCCCCCCGAAACCGGGATTGACCGTCATCAGCAGGACAAGGTCAAGATCCGGAAGAATGGAATCAAGTGTCGAGAGCGAAGTTCCCGGATTGATTGAGACGCCGGCTTTTGCTCCAAGGCTTTTAATGAACTGAATGGTGCGGTGAAGGTGAGGGCAGGCTTCCTGATGCACAGTAATCTGGTGAGAACCGGCTTTGATAAAATCTTCAATGAAGCGGTCTGGATCGGCAATCATCAGATGGGTGTCGATAATCATCGGCGTGCAAGCCGCAATAGCCTGTACAATGAATGGTCCGAAGGTGATGTTGGGGACAAAGTTGCCGTCCATGATATCGCAGTGCATCCAGTCCGCGCCAGCTTTTGTGGCAATCGCAATTGCGTGTTCAAGTCGGGTGAAGTCTGCTGAAAGAATGGAAGGGGCGAGAAGTGTGGATGGTGCTGGCATGGGAACAGGTACTTAATCGTGAAAAAAATAACTTGGGCAAATAATTAAAAAGCTTCACCAATTCCAAAATTGAAGGTGCATTTACCGATGTTCAAGGTTGAGAGACGCCAGGGTTTCACTTCAGTCGGGTCGTGGAGTTTATAGGCAAAATCAAAACGGAACGGTCCAATAGGTGAGCCTATTCTCAAACCGACCCCGGAGTCCCAGGCAAAGTCTTTTGTCAAAGAATCAAGGTTGAGTGCGTATGGCCCGGTTCGGTCCCAGATGTTTCCGATATCGGTAAAGAACGTTACTCCTGATGGCTGGTTGAGAAATCTGAAAAATTTCAGACGGTATTCCAGACTGAGCTCAAGCTTGATATCAGCACCGAAATTAGCCGCAGCCTGGCTCGCACTGCTTCCTGGTCCAAGGGTATTGAAAAGCCAGCCACGCATGTCGTTTGCTCCACCAGCATAGAAACGGCGTTCTTCAGGTGTTGCATCAGCCTTGCCATAAGGCATCATCCATCCTATCCGTCCCTTTCCGGCCAGTTGGCTTTGTGTTGAGAAGTTTTTTGCAACGCTTAATCCGCTTTCAAGTTTTACATACTGAGAATAGGTTGTGCCGAATATCTGGGGATCTTTATCGGTGAACCCGCTGTACTGTTTGGTGTCAATATACTTGTCTATCAGCCAGGCAAGGCTTCCTGCTTGTTCGAGAAGAAGGTCGATGTTCCATAATGTCTTTTCCGGCAGAAGGCTCTGTCGGTTTGTGGAGTTGTAGCGAAGCCGGAACGTCTGGTTGACATGGGTGTTAATAAGACTGTCAATTCCTGCGTTTACGGCAGCGTCATTAGAAGGGTCAATGCCGATATTATTGGCAAGATCGGTTTTGAAGAGTTGTTTGAATCCTCTGAGAGAGTCTTTTTTCACCCACTCGATTTCAAAAAAGTCAAAATTCAGGCGTGATGAAGGATTCAGGCGGGCGTTGTAGGTGCCGCGGATCAATCCGCTTCTGCTTGAGAGCAGCACAGGCTGTTTTGTGGTTGCGTATTCAACGGTTGTCGAATAGAAGTTGCCTGTTTTTTTAAGAACCGGCATGACCAGAGTACTTTTCAGGCTGAATTCGTATGGAATTATCTTGCTGTATTGGTCGGGATCAAGGTTTGTAAGCAGTTTGTTGTTGGAACTGGCCTGGGTACCGTATTCGGTTGATGTACGGAACTGCTCACCCCCGCCAAAAAGGTTTTTGTTTTCATAAGCAAGAGATGTGCCGAAAAAGAGGGGACCATACCTGTTATCAACCAGAATTTTTGGTTCAATCTGGTGTTTTGGTGCTGTTTCAAGGTTGATTGTTGTGAAGAGTTCGCCAGAGCGCACCGAATCGGGTGTAATGTAAATCGATGAAAAAACATTGGTTGCGCCGAGATTCTGCAAGGTGCGTTGTTCAAGGCTCTGTCGGGTAAAGTTTCCAGGCCGGAATTCTATGGCAAAAGTGACAAGAGCAGGCGAGATTCTCTGTTTTCCGAATACTTTTCCCTTGATGCCATCCTGTGAAAATTTTTTTTCTTTCTGAGCGGTATCGTTTTTCAGGGGATTGTGAACTACAGCATGGATTGTGCCGTATTTGAGTCTTTCAGGCAGGTTGAGCCTGAACAGGATTCCTGCATGAGTCCCGACGGTATCAACCTTGATGCGGATGCTGTCTTCGTGAAAAAAAGTGAAACCGTACTCTCTGAAAAAAGAGATGGTACGGTCACGCTCTTCGATAAGTCGTTCAACGGAAAAAACATCATTTACTTTGAGTCTTTGTTTTTTGAGGTACTCTGTATTCAGTTCCGCAGGAATACGTTCAAGCCCTTCATAATGAAAGGCATCAACTTTTGATGGCTCATGTTCATGAATCAGGATGTCCAGGTTAACATTTCTCCCGTTGTTTTTTCGGACAATTGTGGTGTCCACATCGGTGAAAAAATATCCCTTATAGGTATAAAGCTTTTTGATCAGAAAGATGTCTTTTGCAAACTCTTCTGAATTGAACGGCTTTGGAGCAGTGCCAAAAAGGCCGAGTCCAAGAAAAGATCTGTTTTCAGAGGTACTTATGATCAGGCGAAGTTCCTCATCGCTAATCGATGTATTGCCCCTGAAATTGATTTTGGCTACATAAGGTGGCGCAGGAGCACTCTTTTCACCTCTGCTGTCAGGCTGACCATAAACAGACAAGGCAAAAAAAAGCACAAGGGCTATAATAGTGAGCGCTTTTGCCAAACATGTATTCCGTTTTATTACTCTTCTATGTCAATGGTTCTTCATCCCCATAGCCAAAGTCTTCGTCAGTAGGGTAGTCTGGCCATATTTCATCCAGGCTCTCGTACATTTCATCACTGTCGGGAAGATCAACAAGGTTTTCAATAACCTGCTGAGGTGCTCCGGTCCTGTTTGCGTAATTGATCAATTCATCTTTTGTTACAGGCCATGGAGCATCAGCTATATAACGTGCAAGGTCTAAATTCCAGTACATACTACGAGTTGTTCAGTTTAAGAGTTATTGTCGCGTCTATCTGGTTCAGTTTTTTGTGTCGTGATGAACTTGTCCGGGTTTGTTTCATCAAAGAAATAAGCTGTTGGATTGACTTTCACGTTATCCTTCAGTACTTCGTAGTGGAGATGAGGGCCTGTCGATACCCCAGTGTTTCCTGAAAGCGCAATGATGTCGCCCCTCTTGACTTTCTGTCCTTGTCGTACAAGAGACTTTGACAGATGTGCATAAATGGTTTTATAACCGTATCCGTGATTGATAGTTATTTTTTGTCCGTAACCCTTGTCATATCCTGAAAAAGCAACAATTCCGTCACCTGTTGTCTGTACCCTCGTCCCTTCGGAAGCGGAGATATCAATGCCCGAGTGAAAAAGAGTGACATTGTAGATGGGATGCACCCGGGCGCCAAATGCACTGGAAATTGCACCAATGACAGGTTTAATATTTGGTATGCTGGAAAAAAAAGATGTTGGATTTGGGTTTTCAGCGAGTTCGGTCGCTTCAGTTGTACTCTCCTTCTGAAAGTCTATTTTCATGATCATTTGCTCAATGATCTGTTCAGTGCTTGCCAGAAGTCCTTCAGCAGTTTTTGCCGGTTCGGATTTCTTTGTATCGCCAGGTTGTTTGTCTTCAGCCAGAAGAGTTGCCGGATTGCATGAAAGAGAGAAGAGAAGTGTCAGAAAAAGAGTAAATGCACCTTTTGAAAGGTACACATCCAGAGATGCCAAAAATTTCCTGCCGAATTCAGACAGAGTCACAAACCGATTTGTGAAGGTCATGCGGTATCCTGATTTTTTTGTCTGAACGGCTTATCTCAACGAGATGAAAATATAGGAAAAATATTCTTATAAGTCAATGCTTAGTGGGCTTCCAGCCAGTTTTTTCCAATACCGGTATCGACCTCGACCGGCACATTTTTAAGCCCGCAAATTATTGCAGCATCGATCATTGCCCGTTCAATCATGATTGAAAGCGGCTCTTTTTCATCGTCAGTGGTTTCGAAGAGCAGTTCATCGTGGACTTGCAGCAGCATGACAGATTTCATGGAGTTTTTTTTCATGCGTGTGCTGCAGAGGTTCATGGCGCATTTGATGATGTCGGCAGCAGTACCCTGAATGGGGGTGTTCATGGCCGCCCGTTCAGCCGCTTTCTGCAGGTTTGTGTTACGGCTGTTGAGGTCGGCAAGGTAACGGCGCCGACCGAGAAGAGTGGAGACATAACCATTATTTTTGCCGAGTTCAATAATGTTCTGCAGTGCGATGAAAAGAGCAGGATATTTCGATTTGTAAGTATCGATAATGGTCGCGGCTTCTGATCGGGAGATGTTGAGTCTCTTTGAGAGACCGAAAGGCATGATGCCGTAAAGGACACCGAAATTCACCTCTTTTGCCTTGCGTCGCATATCGCCGGAGATCTCATCGGTGCCGAAGATTACTTTTGCTGTTGCGGTGTGGATGTCTTCGCGGTTGCGGAATGCTTCGATGAGCTGAGGGTCTTTGGAGATTTCTGCGGCAATTCTGAGCTCAATCTGGGAGTAGTCGGCGGAAAGGAGCCAGTTGTCTGGAGATGAAGGTATGAACGCCTTGCGTATCTCTTTGCCGAGAGAGGTGCGTATGGGAATATTTTGCAGGTTTGGATTCGAGGAGGAGAGCCTGCCTGTTGCTGTTATATGCTGGTTGAATGAGGTATGCAGTTTTCCGGTTGCTGGATTGACCATTTTAGGCAATGCGTCGATATAGGTGCTTTTGAGTTTCTGGAGCGTTCTGTATTCGAGGAGGGTGCTGGCGACAGGATGAAGCGGCGCCAGCTCTTCAAGCACCTCAACATTGGTGGAAAAACCTGTTTTTGTGGTTTTTTTGGTTGGCAGCTTTAACACGTCGAAGAGAATGTGTGAGAGCTGCTTTGGGGAATCGATGTTGAAGGAAGATCCTGCTGCAGTATAAATCGTTTCTGTCAAGAGCTCGAGTTGTTGTTTGACCATATCGGAGGTCTTTGCAAGATGCGGGGTGTCGATAGAGACGCCTGCGTACTCCATCGCAGCCAGGACGCTGACAAGCGGAAATTCTATGTTTTCGCAAAGCCAGAGCAGCTCTTTTTCCCCATCGAGTTTTTTGCGGAACGTCTCTTCGAGCTGGAGAGCAAGGTCAGCATCCTGGCAGGCATAGTCGGAAAGCTTTTTTGGATCAACCTCAAAAATGTGGAGTTTTGTTTTCCCTGACCCGACCAGTTCATCATACGTTGTAGTCCGGTAGCCCAAGTAATTGGCGGCAAGATCATCAAGGTTGTGTCGTTCTTCGGGGTTGAGCACATAGCTGGCAAGCATGGTGTCGAATCCAACAGGTGAAAGGTCGATGCCGTATTTCTTCAGGACGAGAATGTCATATTTGAGATTCTGGCCGGTTTTTGGCAGTGATGCCTGTTGAAGCAGAGGCCTGAGTATCTCCAGAGCACTTTTCAGGTCAAGGGCTTCGTTTGCAAAAGAGATAAAGCCGGCTTTTCCGGCTTCAACGGAGATTGAGATACCTGCCAGTTCGGCTTCAAACGTATCAAGGCTGGTTGTTTCGGTATCAACCGCGATACGGGATGCCTTTTGCAGTGAATTGACAAGTGCCTGCAGTTTTTCTGTCGTATCGACGAGGTCATACTCGGTGCCGGCTTGCGGCTGCAGGAGCGTGGAGTGTTCCTCCTCAGGGGAGCCTGTCGGGTCTCTATAAGGTGGAGTCTCTTCTGATGGATTTCGCAAAAGTGCCTCAAAAATAGCAGGTACTCTGGATGCAATGGTTTTAAGGTCGAGCTGCTTCAGCAGCGGCACCAGTTTTGTCCTGTCAGGCAATCCGCAGGCAAGCTCTTGCAGGGAAAAGTTGATCTTCAGGTCGGTGCGTATGGTGACCAATTGTGTTATCAGATCGAGCCGGGGTTGAAATTCTTCCAGACTGAGCCGGGTTTTCGGAGAGAGATGATCGAGATGAGTATAGATATTTTTCAGGGAGTGGTATTTGCCAAGCAGGGCTGAGGCTGTTTTTGGGCCGATTCCTTTCGCTCCTGGAATATTGTCGGATACATCACCGCAGAGTGTCAGAAACTGGGTAAAGAGTTCAGGCGGAACTCCGAACTGTTCAGTAATCTCTTTTGTGCCGAGCAACTCAAGCTCATTCTGATTTTTACCGGGTTTCAGGATTTTTACTCCGTCGTGAACCAGTTGGGCGAGATCTTTGTCCGGGGTGACAATGAAAACCTGACATGACTGTTCAAATTTTCTGGCTGCCGTACCGATAAGATCGTCGGCCTCATATCCGGCTGCTTTGATAAGTGGAATATTGAAAGCTTCAAGCAGTTCGAAGATGGCGTCAAGCTGCATGATGAGATCTTCAGGTGGTGCCGGACGATTGGCTTTGTATAAGGGGTAAAGATCGTGCCTGAAGGTTTTTTCCTTGCTGTCAAAGACCGCTGCGAGGTAGTGCGGCTTCCAGGTTTCATAAATTTTAAGCAGTGCGGTCGCAAAGCCGTAGATTGCGCCGGTCGGCATTCCGTCCTGACTGGTCATGCCAGCCCGGTGCAGGGCAAAAAAGGCCCGGTAGACCATGGCCATGCCATCAATCAGAAAGAGGTCGGGCTTTTTCGGGACGGCCGCAGTGACTTTTGGGTGGATCTCCTGCCCGACAGGAGAAAAGAAGTCAAGTTGTCTCTGTTTCATTCGGCAACCACACTGTAACTTCCAAGGACATTGACCATTGTGGCGAATTCTCTGAGATGGTTGAGAGCATTGAGAATATTCGGATCTTTCTGGTGTCCGATAAAATCCACATAAAAAAGGTATTCGAACGCTTTTTTTCTGAAGGGTCTCGACTCTATTTTTGTCAGGTCGATATGACGCATGGCAAAGGTCGCCATTGCATTGAAAAGCGATCCCTGTTCATTGGGGAGAGCAAAAGCAATGGAAGTTTTGTGCTGCGAGGTATCCAGCTTTCTTGTCAGTTTTTGAAGTTCCAGTGGTTTTTGATTTTCGGTGTGCGTGATACAGAAAAACCGGGTAATGTTCCACTCTTCATCGGCAAGGTTTTCTCGCAGGATTTCAAGTCCGTAAAGCTCGCCCGCCCTTTTTGACGCTATGGCAAGTTTTGTTGGATTTTTTTCTTCGGCGATTATTTTTGCGCTGCCGGCAGTGTCATAAGCTGCTTCGGCTTTGAGCTTTTTATGGGTAGCAAAAAAATTCCTGCACTGGGCCAATGCCTGGGGGTGCGAGAGTACTTTTACAGCATTGTCTATTGATGACCCGTGGATACCAAGAAGGCAGTGTTCAACCTTGACAAAGGTTTCTGCGACAATGGTGACGGGATGCTGGAGCAGCAAATCATAGTTTTGATGAATGCTTCCTCCCAGCGAATTTTCGATAGGGATGACTGCGTAGGGGACCTTATGGTTTTCAACGGCAGCAAAAACCTCTTCAAAGGATTCAAAGGGCTCTGGCTCTCCTATCCTGAGAGCGGCGATTTCACTGTATGCTCCAGGTTCTCCCTGATAGGCAATCATCACGTTTGTCATTGTTTTTTCTTGTTAGTAACTTGCGCAAATGCCGTTGGATTTCATTTTATTTAAAGAAAATAAATCTATTATCATAGACAGGGTGATTCAGGAATAATAATTCAGCAGTTTTTGTTATGTCAGGACACAGTAAATGGGCAACCATCAAAAGAAAAAAGGCGGTAACGGATCAAAAAAGAGGCAGTTTGTTCACTAAACTGGTCAAGGAGATCACGATTGCTGCAAAAATGGGTGGAGGTGATCCATCCGGGAATCCCCGTCTCAGGCTTGCTATTGATACGGCAAGAGACAACTCTATGCCGATGGATAATATCCAGCGTGCGGTCAAGAAGGGGACGGGTGAGCTTGAGGGAGTCATCTGGGATGAAATAACGTATGAAGGCTATGGCCCTGCGGGAATAGCTCTTATTATTGAGACAGCAACCGACAATCGTAACAGGACTGTTGCCGATCTCCGTCATATTATGAGCCGTAATAATGGTTCGCTTGGCGAAAGCGGCAGTGTTGCCTGGATGTTTCAGCGGAAGGGATCTCTTGAGGTTTCCAGGGCGGCGGCCAGTGAGGATCTTCTTATGGAGCTGCTTCTCGATGCCGGCCTTGAAGATCTCAACAGTGATGATGAGAACTATTTTAATGTTATTACTGATATCAAGGACCTTGAATCGGCAAAAAAGGCGCTTGAAGCGGCCGGTATAGCTTATGAGAATGCAAAAGTTGATCTGATACCGGAGAATTATATTGAGCTTGAAGCGGAGGATGCACGGAAAGTGATCAAGCTGATAGACGCAATTGAGAGTAATGATGATGTACAGGCGGTCTACAGTAATATGGAGATCAGTGAAAGTGCAATGAACAGCTTAAACGAGTAGAGTATGGTTGTTCTCGGGATTGATCCCGGAAGCCTGAATACCGGCTATGGTGTGGTTCACTGCGATTCCGGAAAGGTCTCTGTTCTGGTGTGCGGTCTGATCAGGCTTCATCCCGGCCTTAGCCATCCGGAGCGCATCGGTGAAATATGCCGTGAGCTTGAACAAGTGATTGTTGACTTCAAGCCTGAACGTGTGGCCCTTGAAACGGCTTTTTTAAGCAGGAATGTGCAGTCGGCCCTCAAACTCGGGCAGGTTCGGGGTGCGGTTATTGCGCTTGCAATGAACAAACACCTCATCCTTCATGAGTATGCGCCCCGGGAGGTAAAATCTGCTATAACAGGGAAGGGGGCGGCAAGCAAGGAACAGGTTGCGTTTATGGTTGCAAGGATGCTTGGTCTTGGTACGGTTCCCGAACCCTATGACGTTACCGATGCACTGGGCATAGCGTTGTGTGATCTGCTCAGAGGCGAAAGAAGGGAGCCGTTCTTGCCCGGCGGGAAAGTTGCGACAAGAGGCAGGAGTTGGTCAAAGTTTGTCCACGCATCGCCCGATATGGTCATTCGGTAGCTTTTGACAACCTATAGCTTCATTGTTATCTTTTACAAAGAGCTGATATGACTCAATAATAAATTCATTACTGTGGAAGGTCGTATCTTTAATCTGCCGAATTCTCTCAGTTTCCTGAGAATAATATTGATACCCTGGTTTCTCTATTATTTTCATACAGGTCATCTCAAAACAGCCATGGTTATCATGATTGTTGCTGTTCTGACTGACTGGTTCGACGGCCAGACGGCCAGATGGACTAACGAGGTCTCTGAAATGGGAAAAATTCTTGATCCACTTGCCGACAAACTCTGTTTGGCCAGCGTGGCAGTTTATTTTCTTTGGATTGGTGAACTGCCTTTGTGGTTTGTTCTTTTTGCAGTGATCAGGGATATCCTGATTTTTATCGGCGCCGGGTATGTGAAATTCCGTCATTCAGTGGTTACAACATCCCTCTGGCCGGGAAAATGGGCAGTAGGCTTTGTTTCCATGATGTTTATAGTCATGGTCTGGCCGCATCCTTTTTTCAGGCACTATCCCTTGAAAGAGTTTTTTTTATACCTCGCTACGGTTATGCTTCTGTATTCTTTTATTCTGTATTGTGTGAGATTTTATAGAATTCACAAGGGGCTGGATTACAGTGCATGAGTTTTTCGGTAAGTTACTTTCTTTTTTTTTGTTAGTGCCGTAGCAGTTTTTCAACTGTTTTATATCAAGGCAATTTTTGTTGTCAGAATATTGATAACTCTTTAAGAGAAGAGCGGATCCCTGCTCTTTTTTTATTAATTATTTAATATATAAGGGATTATCAGTGTTAACACGCTTTATGCTGCAGGATAAGAAATGTTGATAACTTGTTGATACAGTGTGGAAAGCCAATCCGTAGATGCCTTGACAGTCGGCTTTTCTGTTTGTAATCAGCAGGATACCGCCCTGCTTTTGAGTGCAGGGCGTTCTATGATGTATGTGCGTTATTTGTTTTTTGGTGCAACAGTAGCCATAAGCGATGCTTCGCAGACCAGCTCACCCCGTACGTATGCTTTTGCGTCGAACTGACAGACGCTTCTGCGCTTGTTGGTTATGATAGCTTCAATGACAAGCGTGTCCCCGGGAAGAACCGGCTTGCGGAAGCGCGCCTTGTCGATACCCATAAAGTAGACGACACTCTCCTTGATATTATCGTTACCGTTGAGCATCATGATGCCTCCGGTCTGGGCCATGGCTTCAAGAATGAGAACGCCCGGCATAATGGGATTTCCCGGAAAATGGCCCTGAAAGAATGGTTCGTTTATGGTGACATTTTTGATCGACACAATTTTTTCGTCAAGCTTGAATTCAACAATCTTGTCGATCAACAAGAATGGATAACGGTGGGGGAGGATGTTCAGGATTGCATTGATATCAAAAATAACGCCAGCTTTTTTCTCATGCTGGTACTGCCGGGCAAGTTTGTTGCGATCAGCGTATTTTTTTAGATGCTTTACGAATTCTACATTTGATGCATGACCTGGTCGTGCCGCAAGTACCTGTGCCTTTAAGGGCATACCGAGCAGGGCGAGATCCCCGAGCAGGTCGAGCAGTTTATGTCGTGCAGGCTCGTTATTGAAGCGCAGTTCCCGGTTGTTGAGAATTCCGTTTGCACCAATCACAAGATTATCGGATTCCAGGCCAAGTTTTTTACCAAGGTCGGCAAGCTCCCCTTTTCTCATGCTTTTATCGATAATGACAATAGCATTGTCAACATCGCCACCCTTGATGATACCCTGGTTTGCAAGGGCTTCTACTTCACTGAGAAAACAAAATGTCCTTGATGGTGAAAACTCCTTGACAAATTCCTTTTCCAGGTCAAAAAGCCCTGAATGCTGCGAGCCGAGTGCCGGGTTTTTATAATCCACCATGACAGTTATTCTGAAGCTGTCGAGGGGCAGTGCAACAATATCGACACCGTTTTTAGAATCGTGGTATTCAATGGTTTCATCAATAACCAGATAATTCTTCGGCTCCTCCTGTTCCTGAAATCCAGCTTCCAGCAGGGCTTCGGCAAAAGGGTGTGCACTTCCGTCCATGACAGGTGGTTCTGGTCCGCTCATCTCTATACAGCAGTTATCGATCTGGAGACCGTAAAGAGCAGCAAGAACATGCTCGGTTGTATTAACCTTCACACCGTTGAGCCCAATGGTTGTCCCCCGCAAAACATCAGTTACATTTTCAATCAGAGCGGGTATTTCAGGACTGTCTTCAATATCGGTACGGATAAAGCGGTAACCATAGTTTGCAGGCGCAGGTTTGAAGGTGATCATACATTTTTCGCCGGTATGCAGTCCGGTACCGCAAAGAGATACCTCTTTTTGAATGGTGCGCTGATGAATAAGCATTATGTAATTGTTGCTCCCGAAAGGCTCGGCCTACCAGGAAATGGAGGCAAATTGTCTATGCTGAAAAACCTTATTGTTTGAAGATAGTAAAACTTTCTCTTCAAATCAGACGTCTGCACGAACTACTTCTGTAACGATTCTGTGGGGAAGTGTTTTAATGCTCTATCGAGAAGGAGTTTATGGGTTATATTGTTGCCCGCGATGATACTTTGTCCTGTAATGACATCAGCATCTCCGCTAAAGTTGGTGACTGTTCCTCCAGCCTCCCGCACAAGGAGAACGCCGGCAGCAAAATCCCATGGAAAGAGCTTGTATTCCCAGAAGCCGTCGAAACGTCCGCAGGCTGTATACGCAAGATCAATGGCTGCTGATCCTGCACGCCGGATACCGGCAGAATCGTGAATGACATCCCGCAGCATGCCGATGGTAGAGTCGAGGTAATGGTATTCGCTGAATGGAAGACCGGTTGCCATGAGAAAACTCTCTTTGTCTGTGCGCGTGGATATTGTTATCGGTTTCCCGTTCAGGTAAGCTCCGCGATGACGCTCGGCAGTAAAAAGTTCTTGTAGAACAGGCTGATAAACAACGCCTGCGAGCAGTTCATTGCTGCTGTTCTTTAAAGCAATGCTTACCGAAAAAACAGGAAAAGAGTGAATAAAGTTAAGAGTGCCGTCGAGTGGATCGACTATCCATGTTCTTCCTGAAGTCCCCTTGATGACGGTTCCCTCTTCGCAGAGCATATTGTCTTCAGGGAAACTTTCGGTTATAATAGAACTTATCGCTGCTTCACAGGCCTTGTCAACGTCAGTGACAAAATCCTTGAAATCTTTTGCCTGAATTTCCTGATGAGAGAGTTCTCCGAATTTATCAAGGGTGATTGTGCCTGCAGCACGAGCGGCTTTGATTGCTGCCCGCAGCTCATTGCTTGTATTTTCCATGGAACAGTAATGATTGAAATTTAATCAGCGACCAATATAACATTTCTTTTTCCTGAATACAGGAAGACCGATGAGAGGGAGAGGCTACAGTTCTCTTAAGCGTCAATGATCTTTTGCTGCTCAGGGAATTAACAACAGGCGGGATCTGTTCTCTTATTATTATATTACAGAACGCTTTATAATTTTAATGCACATGGTGATGAAATTTAATATTCCAAGGTTGGCACTCTGTATTGGTTTGTGTTTTGTGTTTGCATACGCGGGCAGTACCTTTACGCCGGTGCCGGGCTCAGAGTGGTACTATTCGATACTTAAAAAACCGTCATGGAATCCCCCTGACTGGCTGTTTCCTCCGGCATGGAGTTTGCTGTTCCTGCTTATGGGTATTGCACTTTCTCTTGTCGTTGAACAGTGGGGTGAAAAAAAACAGATACAGGGGGCACTTGTTGTTTTTGGGGTGCAGCTTCTGCTCAATCTTGCCTGGTCGGCCTCATTTTTCGGACTTCACTCTCCTCTGCTTGCTTTGGGAGTGATTGTTCTCCTCTGGCTTGCCATTGTATTTACTATCGTGAAATTCAGAGCGGTTTCGCCAGTTGCGGGATATCTTCTGATCCCCTATCTCTTGTGGGTGAGTTTTGCGTCGTATCTGAATTTTACGATCTGGCAGCTCAACTGGATAAGGTAATATTTTGGGCATCTGGTTCTACCAATATGCCGCCCCTCCGAGACTGAAGAGTAAAAGGTGAAGAGCACAAAAAGCGAAAAGCGCAGTCAAAACTGCGCTTTTCGTGTGTTTATCGTATTCAGGAGAGGTTAAGGCTTAGTCACTCTCCTGGTCACGCAGGTTCTCAAGAACACCGAAATCTTCAAGCGTGGTGACATCTCCCTTGATCTCATTGCTTGTGGCAAGTTCGCGAAGGAGACGACGCATGATTTTTCCGCTGCGGGTTTTTGGAAGACCTTTGGCCCATCTGATTTCGTCTGGCTTTGCAATTGGTCCGATCTCCTTGGCAACGTGGTTGCGCAGGGCTTCACGGAGGGTCATGTCGCCGACATATTCATCCTTCAGGGTCACAAAGGCGACGAGAGCATTGCCTTTCAGCTCGTCAGGACGGCTGACAACAGCGGCCTCTGCAACGGCTTCGTGCGAAACCAGTGCGCTTTCGACCTCGCTGGTGCCAAGGCGGTGACCAGAAACGTTGACCACATCATCAACACGTCCCATAATCCAGATATAGCCGTCCTCATCTTTGCGGGCACCATCACCGGTAAAGTACATGCCAGGGAATTCCGACCAGTAGGTTTTTTCGTAGCGTTCGTTATCGCCATAGATGGTACGGAGCATTGATGGCCATGGTTTTTTGATAACAAGGTATCCGCCTTCGTTGGCTACGCACGGTGTGCCATCCTTGTGAACCACATCGACCGCAATACCGGGGAGCGGACGAGTTGCCGTGCCGGGTTTGGTCGGGGTTGCACCTGGAAGAGGGGAGACCATGATGCCGCCGGTTTCAGTCTGCCACCAGGTGTCGACAATAGGACATTTTTCCTGTCCGACAACCCTGTGATACCACATCCATACATCAGGATTGATTGGTTCGCCTACGCTGCCGAGAAGGCGGAGTGAGCTGAGATTGTGTTTGGTGACCCACTCGTTTCCGGCGCGGATAAAGGCGCGGATAGCGGTAGGTGCGGTGTAGAATATGGTGACCTTATGACGGTTGATGATATCCCAGAAGC
>JBAXFV010000018.1:0-18964 GCA_037139755.1 Chlorobiaceae bacterium | reverse complement strand
GAGAGCAGCATCTTGCGAAAACCTTCCGCCTGGGTATTCTCCCGGTTGATCATGATACCGGAGATTTTGGTGAGCCCTTCAACAATATCAGCTACTTCAACTCCCAGTTCAGCGACAATGTCTTCGTAAGTATAGCCACTATCCTCAATAACATCATGCAGAAGTGCCGCGGCCACGGAAACACCATCAAGGGGAAGTTCATTGAGCAAAATGGTGGCAACTTCGACCGGATGGTAAAAAAACGGCTCACCTGAAGCTCTCTTTTCTCCCTCATGAGCCCGGTAGCACATAAAAAAAGCCCGCTGAATCAGCGATTCATCAAAATTTTTGAGATTCTTGCGGGAGAGCTGGAGAATCTCGTGGAGCTTATTGTAATGGCCTTTTTCAATCTGGGCTAACATTTCAGACAAACTGTAGTGAATGGCATAGCAAAAAAGGGAGGATAATGTCCCTTAATATATAATGTTCTCCTCAACTTGTAAACAAACAGCAGACAAAATCAACCCCCGGATGGCTGCCGTTGCAGGGCCTGTTCAAGTCTGGTGATCTCATCACGAAGATATGCTGCTTTTTCATACTCCATCTGGACTGCCGCTTCCTGCATTTCAATCCGGAGTTCTGCGGCCATTGCATACCCGGCCTCGGGCGTAAGCGTATCGATCAGACCGGCAAGAACCCTTTCCGGTTTGGGCTCAAGGCCAAAACGCCTTCGTCTGTAGCGCTCCTCAGCATCAGCCACTCCGGTAGTATCGAGAATCTGGTCAACTGACTTTATGATTGAACGTGGCGTAATGCCATGATCTTCGTTGTATTGCTGCTGGATGGTACGACGTCTTGCGGTTTCATCAAGCACCTCACGGATTGATCGGGTAATCACATCGGCATAGAGTACCACAAAACCGTCAAGATTGCGGGCTGCGCGACCAGCAATCTGCATCAGCGAACGGGTGTTGCGCAAAAAACCCTCCTTGTCGGCATCAAGGATGGCAACAAGAGAAACTTCCGGAAGATCGAGACCTTCACGAAGCAGGTTTACCCCGACAAGGACATCAATATCTCCCGTCCTGAGCTCCCTGAGAATCTGGATTCTTTCAAGGCTTTTGATCTCTGAATGCAGATAGCGCGAACGGATACCCGTCTTTCTGAAAAAGTCATGCAGGTCTTCAGACATTCTTTTGGTCAGGGTCATCACCAGCACCTTATGGCCTTTAGCTGTATGGATGCGGATTTCTGCCAGTAGGTTGTCAATCTGCCCTTTGACCGGACGTACTTCCACGGGAGGGTCAAGCAGGCCGGTAGGACGAACAAGCAGCTCAACCACTACGCCGCCGGAACGGAGCAGTTCGTGATCACCGGGAGTGGCGCTGACACAAATAACCTGGGGCGCCATCTCCTCAAACTCTTCGAAACGCAAAGGACGGTTGTCGAGCGCTGAGGGAAGCCTGAAACCATGCTCGACAAGAATGGTTTTCCGTGAACGGTCACCTCCATACATACCGCGTATCTGCGGAAGTGTCACATGCGATTCATCAATCACCACAAGATAGTCCTCAGGAAAATAGTCAAGAAGACAGCATGGACGCTCGCCCGCAGGACGTCCTGAAAGATGACGTGAGTAATTCTCAATGCCGGAGCAGTAGCCAAGCTCTTTCATCATCTCAAGATCGTAACGGGTGCGCTCTTCTATCCTGCGAGCTTCGAGAAACCGGTTTTCTGACCGGTAATAGTTCAACCTCTCCGCAAGCTCATTTTCAATTGCGAGCATCGCCACTTTAAGCTTCTCCTCATCAGCCACAAACTGCCGGGCCGGATAGATGAAAGCGTAATCATCAACACCAAGCACCTCTCCGCTGTGAATATCAAAGGTCTGGATACTTTCAATTTCGGAGCCAAAAAACTCGATTCTGAGGGCAAGCTCTTCATGTGCAGGAACAAGATCGATAATGTCTCCCCTAACCCGGAACTTACCCGAAGCAGGCTGAACATCGTCACGAATGTAGTGAAGGGCAATCAGCTCTTTAAGAAAGAGATCCCGATCTTTTTCCATCCCGGAACGCAGTTCGATAATCTGCGCTTTCCAGTCTTCAGGGGAACCCAAACCATAAATACAACTGACAGAGCTCACCACAATAACATCCTTCCTGCCGCTGAGCAGGGCACTGGTGGCCTTCAGACGAAGCCGTTCAATCTCGTCGTTGATACGCAGATCTTTGGCGATATATTTATCAAGCGCAGGGAGATAGGCTTCAGGCTGGTAAAAATCGTAGTAGCTTATGAAATACTCAACCGCATTATCAGGAAAAAACTGCTTGAGCTCACCGTAGAGCTGCGCCGCAAGAGTCTTGTTATGGCTCATCACCAGAACGGGTTTATTGACACGGGTAATGACGTTAGAGACGGTAAAAGTTTTTCCGGAACCAGTCACCCCAAGCAGCGTCTGATAGGGATTACCTGACAGTACGCCGTCACAAAGCTCCTCAATGGCTTTCGGCTGGTCACCAGCCGGACGGTAGGGACTGACAAGCCGATATGTTCCCCCAACACTCTCCTGCATAAACAACGCTCCTCTTTTACATATTTATACTTTTCCGCCAAAGGCTTGCGCCCTGTGCTATCAATGTACTGCTCCTGTGGAGCTGAGTACTGCCAATATTCTGACCCCGGCAAAACTCACCGATGATTCACCACCCTGACATTTATCCATAAAGGAGACATCAGACCTCTTCTCTACAGAACTTGCATCATCATCAGAACAACGACAGGAGTAAACAAGAGACCTTAATGTCGGCATCTCAGAAGAACTATTAATGCGCTTTGTTAGTTCTTGCCCAAGAATATACTTAACATTAAGAACAGGAAGCTATACCCTGCGGCAAAGGCTTCAGGAATAAACGCCCGATTGCATCCCTTGATTTAAAAAAAGCTCTTGACATGGTTGCAATTATGTGCTTTTAATCCCATTATTATTTTTTTTTGATGCCAGATACTTTCCAATTTGCACTCTCTATGAAACGCAGTATCCCTATGCTCGTCATCGGGATACTTTTTTTGCATTTAATCTCCTGTACGGCCATTATGAACAAGCACGAAACCAGCCCTTACCCATACACCACCGTTCAAGGAGATTCCCTCCACACGAGAATTTATACGCTCAAAAACGGGCTGACCGTCTACATGAGCCCCTATCATGACGAGCCGAGGATATACACCTCTATTGCTGTCCGTGCCGGCAGTAAAAATGACCCTGCGGAGACAACCGGTCTTGCCCACTATCTTGAGCACATGCTCTTCAAGGGAACTGATTCACTGGGCTCTCTTGACTATGAAAAGGAGCATATCGAGCTTGAAAAGATTACTGAACTCTACGAACAGTACCGCTCAACGGCGAATATTGAGAAAAGAGCCGCGATCTACAAGAAGATCGACTCACTCTCCAACGTGGCCGCAGGCTATACCGTACCCAATGAGTATGACAAATTGCTCAGTTCAATAGGTGCACAGGGCACCAATGCCTACACATGGGTCGAACAGACCGTCTATATCAATGATATTCCGTCAAACAAATTTGACCAGTGGCTGACCATCGAAGCAGAACGGTTTCGCAATCCTGTCATGAGACTTTTTCATACCGAACTTGAAACCGTCTATGAAGAGAAAAACATGACCATGGACAGTGACAGCCGCAAGATATGGGAAAATCTTTTTGCCGGCCTCTTTAAAAAACACACTTACGGGACTCAGACCACCATCGGCAAGGCCGAGCACCTGAAAAACCCTTCAATCAGAAATGTTGTCGATTACTACCGCACCCATTATGTGCCGAACAACATGGCACTCTGCATCGCTGGCGATTTTGATCCTGAGACAACGATCAAACTGATTGACGCAAAATTTTCTGTGCTGCAGCCAAAAACGGTGCCTCCGTTTACGCCTGCTGTTGAAGAGAATATCACGAAACCCCTGATCATGAAGGTCAAGGGACCTGAATCTGAAGAGCTGGTCATTGGATACCGGTTCAATGGAGTCAACAGCTCCGATGCCGATTACCTGACACTGATTGACAAGGTTTTGTTCAACCAGACTGCCGGTCTGATTGATCTTAACCTGAACCAGCAGCAGAAAGTGCTTGATGCCGGTTCGATGCTGATCATGATGAAAGACTACTCCACCCATATTTTAAGCGGAAAACCAAGAGAAGGTCAAAGTTTGGACGAAGTAAAGGAAAAGCTGCTCAGCCAGGTTGAACTTCTCAAAGAAGGCAGGTTTCCTGACTGGCTGCTTGAAGCGACAATCAATGACCTGAAAATCGAGCAGCTTAAACTCTATGAAACCAACCATGGAAGAGTTGAAGCTTATGTTGATGCATTCGTTTGGGGAATGCCCTGGTCCGAGCACGTCAACCAGATCGAGCGTCTCCAGAACATCACAAAAGAAGATGTTATAGCTTTTGCGCGAAAGCATTACGACTCGAATTATGTCGCAGTCTACAAAGAGCACGGCACACCAATAAGTGAAGTAAAAATCCAGAAGCCGCCGATCACCCCTCTCACCGTAAATCGGGATACCTCGTCACCTTTTGCAGAAAACCTTCTGGCCCGGAAATCAGAAAAAACCAAACCTTCTTTTCTTGATTATAAAAAGGATATCGGTTTTTTTGATGTCAATCCCTCCATAAAGCTGCATTATGTGCAAAACAGTGAAAACGAGCTTTACTCACTCTTTTATGTCTTTGATATTGGAAAAAATAACAGCAAAAAAATCGATCTTGCGCTGGATTACCTCTCCTATCTCGGGACATCAGACCTCTCCCCCCAAGAGTTCAGCCAGGAACTCTATAAAATCGGTTCAAGCTTTTCAGCATTTACCGCCGATAATTACGTCTACCTGAAACTTTCCGGACTTCAGAAAAACTCTGCCGCCGCCATTCGGCTGCTTGAAAAACTTCTCGTTGATGCCCGGCCTGATGAAGAGGCACTTGAAAATCTTAAAGCCGGTGTTATGAAGGAGCGGGCAGATGACAAGCTGTCCAAGAAAAAAATACTCTTTGAGGCCATGACGAGTTACGGCAAATACGGGCCTGTCTCGCCCTTCACCAACGTCCTCAGTAACATTGAGCTTGAAAAAATCACCTCGAAGGAGCTTCTTGATGAGCTGCGAACGCTCCTGAAATACAAACATCGGGTACTTTACTACGGTCCGGACTCTTCGCAGGAGGTGCTCGGTGAACTTCGTTCGGTTCGGCATTATCCTGAATCGCTGCAGACCCCGCCAACAAACGATCCGTTCAAGGATCTGGAGCAGTCGGATAATCTTGTCTATTACGTCGATTACGATATGACGCAGGCTGAGGTCATTCTGCTGACGAGAGACGAACTTTACAATCCATCCATCGTCCCCATAGCCACCCTCTTCAACGAATATTACGGAGGAGGAATGTCATCGGTGGTCTTCCAGGAACTCCGTGAAGCCAAAGCGCTGGCATACTCTGTATTTTCGGTCTACAAAACCCCAAAGCAAAAGAAAGAGCACAACTATATTGTCAGTTACATCGGGACACAGGCTGACAAGCTGCCCGAAGCGCTTGAAGGAATCAGCCACCTGATGAAAGAGCTGCCAATGTCGCCAAAGCTGTTTGCTACAGCGCAAAACGGCATTAAACAGAAAATTTCAACCGAACGGGTGACAAAAGCGGAGATACTCTTCAATTACGAAGATGCCGTCAGACTTGGACAAGACAATGATATCAGAAAGGAAATTTATCATGATACTGCACGTATGAGCCTCAGCGATATCGAAAAATTCCACAGCAAGCATTTCAGCAACAAAAAACACGTTATGCTGGTACTGGGCAAAAAAGACAATCTTGATATGGAAACCCTGCGGAGGTACGGAACCGTCAAGGAGCTGAAGGTTGATGATATTTTCGGCTATTAAAATCATGCAAGGTTACCTGCCTGCCTGAATTGTTACTATGAAAATTCTTGACAAATACATATTCAGGCAGTTTGCTAAAGCATTTATTTTTAGCTCAATCGTCTTTGTTTGCCTGTTCATGCTCATCAACATGGTTGAAAAACTTGATGACTTCATGGACAACAAGCTTGGCTTGTGGGATATCGGCTATTATTACCTTCTCTCGATACCCTCAACTTTTCTGGTAACGTCCCCGGTAAGCGCACTGCTTTCATCAATGCTTGTCTCGGGAAGACTCTCCTTTTCAAGCGAACTTCCGGCAATACGATCGGCCGGTGTCAGTATGCGCCAACTGCTGAACCCTTTTTTTATCGGGGGCATCCTCATTCTCCTGATAAATCTTGCCAATGCCTGGTGGATAGCTCCTGCTGCATTTACCAAAACCCACTCTTTTGAGCAGCATTATTTCGGCAAAAAAAACTCCCGGCCACAAGAGAACAGTAATATTCATCTTCTTGAAACAGGCGCCCGTATTGTCTCGATAGGCAGTTTTGATCCTGACCGGTCAAGCCTCAGCGCTGTTTCCATAGAGGAGTTCATCGGCTCCCGGCTCAGATCACGAATGGATGCTGATTCAATGCACTATGACCCGGCACACAAAGAGTGGATTATGCAGAATGTTTCAACCCGTTTTTTTACCGATGAGCAGGAAATTTTTAGCGTCGTACCGGTAAAACCGGTAAAACTGGCACTTTCACCGCACACACTGGCAGAGATCAATCTGCAGCCGGACGAAATGAATATCAGCCGCCACTACAGATATCTTTCAGAAAAAAGAAATGCAGGTTTTTCCGGGCTTGAGCGCTCAATGGTAAAATTTCATAACAAAATTGCGATGCCATTTGCTTCGCTCATCATCATTCTCATCGGCGTTCCACTCTCCGCCAAGAAAAAGCGCGGAGGTCTTGCTTCTGAAATTGCCATCACATTGTTTGCAGGGTTCCTCTATCTCGGACTGCAGAAAACCATTGCGATCGCCGGATATCAGGGTCTTATACACCCTGGGCTCGCCGCATGGCTGCCGAATCTGCTCTTCCTCGGCATCGGCTATGTGATTTATAAAACAGCTATCGACTGAGCTTGACCGCTCGAAACAATGTCATCCCGGTCAAGATTTCAGCTACCGATATACTCTTTTAAAATCTTGCTGTATGCCGACTGACGCAGTCTCCGTATCGCTTTTTCCTTGATCTGCCGCACACGCTCCCGAGTCAAACGGAATTTCTCTCCGATCTCTTCAAGCGTCAGTGGATTATCCATGCCAATCCCAAAATAAGACTTGATGACATCGGCTTCCCGGGGTGCAAGGACGGAAAGAGAGCGTTCCACCTCAAGGGTGAGCGAATCACGATTAAGACCGTAATCAGGCAGATGACCATCATTCTGCAATACATCAAGCAGACGGTTATCGTCGCCCTGGGCAAATGGCGCATCAACCGAAACATGCCGTCCTGCAATTTTCAGCGTGTCGGCAACGTCCTGTGAATCCATCTCAAGCAGGGTGGCAAGCTCCCTGGTATTGGGATCGCGTTCAAATTCCTGTTCAAGCTGACTGTAAGCCTTGCTGATTTTGTTGAGGGTGCCTACCCGGTTCAGGGGAAGCCTGACAATTCTCGACTGCTCAGCCAATGCCTGAAGAATGGACTGCCTTATCCACCATACCGCATAAGAGATAAACTTGAATCCACGAGTTTCATCGAAGCGCTTTGCCGCCTTGATAAGGCCGAGATTCCCTTCATTAATAAGATCACCGAGGGTAAGACCCTGGTTCTGGTACTGCTTGGCCACCGAAACAACAAATCTCAGATTGCCCTTGATCAGTTTGTCAAGAGCACGTTTTGCCCTCTTGTATTCGGTCGTATCGACCGGCATATCAAAGCCCTCTTTTATTGCCTTGGTCAGCCGAACCTCATCTTCTGCAGTCAAAAGATCATATTTCCCTATCTCCTGCAGGTAACGATCAAGAGAAAGGCTTTCACGATTGGTTATCTGTTTGCTTATTTTGAGTTGCCTCATATAGAACTCTCCTTGAGAACTTCAGCAAGTTAAACTACTCCCACCGATTTGTCAGACAAACCAGAAAAGTCGGAGAATACCACTTTTTCGAGATTAAATCTAATAAAAAGATTTAATCCTCTTCCCTAACCGCAAATGTAAACCAAAATTCGAGTCACCATCAATCACTCAGAACAGCAAGATTACTTCTGAGTTTTTCGAGACTATCCTCAGCCTCCCTGAGCTTTTCACTCTCTTTTGCAACGACATCCTCAGGTGCATTATCCACAAAGCCACGGTTTGAAAGCTTTCTCCGAACAGACACCACATAGGATGAAACATTGTCTATCTCTTTCTGAAGACGAACCCTCTCCCTCTCGAACGATATCAACCCCTCAAGCAGTACAAATAGTTCATTTCCTTCAACCACCGATCCTGCCGCATGACGCGGGCGCTCTCTCTCGGTCATAAGTTTCGGGTTACATTGACCAAGTGTGGCCACAAGAGGAAGATTCGCCTCAAACACCAGACGATCGCCATCATTGGCTGGCCTGAGAAGAATCTTTGCCTGACTGCTGTGAGGAACACCAAACAAAGAGCGCAGACTTCTGACCTCAGTAATCAGCTTCTGTATCAAAGAAAAACCACGCACATCCAGACCTGAGAGTTCAGCATCAGCAAGAGGCATCGGTGAAAGGGCAATACTCTCATCCGATGAACGCGGCAGAACATGATGCCATATCTCATCAGTAATGAACGGCATCACCGGATGCAACGCTTTCAGCGTACCCTCAAGAATATAAACCGCAAGACAAACCGCATCCCGGGCCTCTTCTCTTGTCAACTCCCCTGAAAGCTTGACCTTCAGCGCTTCAAGATACCAGTCGCAGTAATCTCTCCAGAAAAAGTCGTGGAGAAGCCTGACTATGTCATTAACCCTGAACTGGCTGAAGGCGTTATGATAACGCTCAAGCATTCCATTGAATCCGGCAAGGAGCCACTGCTCTGCAAGGTTTAAACTCCCGGAACGAGGATTGAAGTCACGGTAAACAGCGGCAAACTCTTCCTGATCACTGAAATATTTTTCACGCTGCATGAAAACAAGGCGCGAAGCATTCCATATTTTGGTTGCAAAATTCCTGCCCAGCTCGCACTTCTCCTCCCCGAACAGGACATCCTGACCGAGAGGTGCAATATAGATGATGGTGAAACGCAAGGCATCGGTACCATAAGTATCCATTACCTTGATCGGGTCAGGAGAATTACCGAGGGACTTTGAAAGCTTGCGTCCCTTCATGTCACGGATAATGCTGGTAAAATAGACGTCACGGAAAGGAACCTCTCCCTTGAAGTATAGCCCTGCCATGATCATTCTGGCTACCCAGAAAAAAATAATGTCCGGTCCGGTAACCAGTGTATTTGTTGGATAAAAGGATTTGAGATTGTCGTTGACACTCTGTTTATCCGTCCAGCCAAGGGTTGTCAGCGGCCAGAGCCATGAAGAGAACCAGGTATCAAGCACATCATCATCCTGAACAAGCTTGTCCGTACCGGCAAGATGACAGGCTTCCTGATAAGTAGCAGCCACCCAAACCCTGCCTTCAGTGTCATACCATGCAGGAATGCGATGCCCCCACCAGAGCTGGCGTGAGATACACCAGTCCTGGATGTTCTCCATCCAGTGGCGGTAGGTATTAATCCAGTGCCGGGGATGAAAGCGGATTTCGCCGTCATTGACAACCTGTAGCGCCTGCTCCGCAAGAGGCTTCATCCTGACAAACCACTGCTCGGAAAGATAGGGCTCAACAACCACGTCTGCTCGCTCGGAATAGCCAACATTATGCTCGTACTCTTCAACACTGACAAGATTTCCGAGTTCATCGAGATCCTTGAGAATTTTTTCACGCGCATCAAACCGCTCCATACCACTATAACCAAACTCGTCGGTCATTCTGCCATCTTTACCGACAACCGAAAGAATCGGAAGATTATGACGCTGGGCAACGGCATAGTCGTTGGCATCATGTGCAGGAGTGATTTTCAGTGCACCGGTACCAAACTCAATATCGACATAGTCATCAGCAATAATGGGAATATGCCTTCCTGCTATAGGCACAACCGCAAGCTCACCAATCAGGTGGCGGTAACGGGAATCCTCAGGGTTAACGGCAATGGCAACATCGGCCAGAATGGTTTCAGGTCTGACCGTTGCAATAGCAATATATTCACCTGGATGGCTGACAAGGGCATACTGTACATAAACAAGTTTGTCCTTGCGGGGCTTCATGATCACCTCCTCATCGGAAAGCGCTGTCTGTGACACCGGACACCAGTTGATAATGCGTGTACCCCGGTAGATCAATCCGTCACGATAGAGGGTAATAAAGGCATTGATAACTGCACTGGAGGCACTTTCATCCATGGTAAAAAGGTTGCGCCGCCAGTCACAGGAGATGCCGAGACGACGAAGCTGCCTGAGAATAAGACCTCCATACTCCTCCCTCCACTGCCAGACGTTATCAAGAAACTCCTTGCGTCCGAGATCGTGCCGGGTTATTCCCTCTTTTTTCAGCTTTCGCTCCACCACTGTCTGTGTCGCAATACCGGCATGATCCGTACCGGGAAGCCACAAAGCCTCTTTGCCTGTCATACGACTGTAGCGAATAAAAATATCCTGCAGCGTATGGTTCAGTACATGACCCAACGTAAGACTGCCGGTTACATTAGGGGGGGGCATAAGAACGGTATAAGGCTCTTTTCCCTCTTCAAGCACACGGGAACTTTCGGCATGAAAGCTCCCGATCGCTTCCCAGCGGGAACTTCTCCACCGATCTTCGACATCGTGATGGTTATATGTTTTTTCCAGATTAAAGAGTTCGGGCTGATCGCTCATGATAACATCGTTCGGGTTAGTCCTTCTTTTCAGGCAGGGGACGTTTTTCGAAAATGGCGTCGATAATACCGTAATCAAGCGCCTCCTGTGCGTTCATCCAGCGATCCCTTTCCGAATCCTCCCGCACCTGCTTCACATCTTTGCCGGTGTGTTTGGAAAGCAGCTCGTCAAGCAACCTGCGGATCTTCTCTATTTCACGGGCCTGGATAATAATGTCAGTCTCCTGACCATGCGCGCCACCGGAGGGCTGATGAATCATAATCCTTGAATGAGGAAGTGAGGCTCTCTTTCCTTTTGCTCCGCTGGCAAGGAGAAATGCACCCATGCTTGCAGCCATACCGACACAAACTGTTGAAACCTCTGGACGGATATACTGCATAGTATCATATATCCCGAGACCAGCAGAGACACTTCCGCCAGGAGAGTTAACATAAATATAAATATCCCGTTCCGGATCTTCAGATTCGAGAAAAATAAGCTGGGCCATAATCAGACCAGCCACATGCTCATCAATCCCGCTTCCGAGAAAAATAATGCGTTCACGCAGAAGTCTTGAAAAAATATCGAAAGCACGCTCGCCACGTCCTGAAGTTTCTATAACCATGGGAACAAGAGTGTTGGTAATCCCCTGTTCTATAGCACCTGAGTACATTTTTTTGGCATGGTGCTCAAAACCGAAATTAATATTTGCCATAGCTATCCTGTTGTTTGAATATTGGTAAGTCGGTCAAAACCAGATCGGCACAAAATGTGCCCTGCCCGGGAAGCTCAACTGGAACTCCTGATACTGATTGTCAAAATACTCAGTGACAACAATAAATCAAGACTTCCCGTTTCAATTAGCAAAAAAAGAGAGTTATCCAAGCTTGCGTGAATGCAGGATAAATGACGCCATTTCTCTATATTCAGGACTAAACAAACATCAAAACGTTGAGGAACATGCAGGTACGCCTCATTGCAGTCACTGCACCGCTCATTCAGGTTGACAACCAGCCGCTTTCACCTGAAGGGCTTATTGCTTACTGTGCAAGAGTATCCAGCCCCCATCAGGAGACGCCTGATTATGAAAAGCTGCTTGCCTACTGTATTACGCACAAGCATTGGAGCGTCTTTGAAATGGTGGATATGACGGTTGAAATTGTGACGTCAAGAGCCATTTCACCACAGATTCTCCGTCATAAAAGTTTTCAGTTTCAGGAATTCTCTCAACGGTACGCCAGGGCGCAGGAGATTGAGCGATACCAGCCAAGGCGCCAGGACAGCAAAAACCGGCAGAATTCCCTTGATGATCTTGATGAAACGACCATACAGTGGTTTGATGAGGCTCAGGATCGTCTTGCCCGAATGGCGCTTGAGGAATACAACCTGGCGCTTGAAAAAGGTATTGCCAAGGAGTGCGCAAGAGTGCTCCTGCCAATGGGCACTCAAACAAAACTGTATATGAAGGGCTCAGTAAGAAGCTGGATCCACTATCTGGAGGTACGAACCGACAAAAGCACGCAACAAGAACACCGGGAAATCGCCATTGAGATAAAAAAAATCTTCATGGTGCAGTTCCCGGTTACGGCCGCGGCGCTTCACTGGAGTTAGACCTTGAGCATACCGAGCAGAGTGACCAGCTCGTTTTTCAGATCCCTCCGTGAGATAATCCGATCAAGAAAACCATGTTCAAGCAGAAACTCAGCACGCTGAAACCCTTCGGGCAGATCTCTTTTGATGGTATCCCTGATTACCCTGGGACCGGCAAAACCTATGAGGGCCTTCGGCTCGCTGATATTGATATCACCAAGCATGGCAAAAGATGCGGTTATACCTCCCATTGTCGGATCGGCAAGGAGTGAGATATAGGGCAATTTCCTCTCACTGAGCCGGGTAAGCCGGGCTGCGGTTTTAGCCATCTGCATCAGACTGAAGGCGCCTTCCATCATCCGGGCTCCACCTGACTGGGAAATAACAAGAAGAGGAGCATTCAGCTCAAGCGATTTATCAACAGCACGCGCTATTTTTTCACCAACAACAGAACCCATTGATCCACCGATAAAACCAAAATCCATGGCTGAAACAACAAGAGGGCTGCAGCCACACTCTCCGTACGCATTGCGGCAGGCCTCGGTTTTTCCATTCTTTTCAATAGTATCATGAACCCTGTCAGGATATCTCTTTGTATCGGTAAAACTGAGAGGATCAGCAGAACGGAGGTTATCGTCAAACTCGATGTACTTGTCGCCATCAAAAAGAATCGAGAAATACTTATAGGGAGATATTCGGAAATGGTGACTGCATTCCGAACAGGTGTAAACGTAATCTTCAAGCTGCTTTTTGTGAAGCATCGCTCCGCACTCTTCACATTTCCACCACAATCCTTCCGGCATATCTCTCTTGTCGGTTGGACGTATTGAGGGTTTTACCCGATTAAACCATGCCATGTTTACAATGAAGAGTAAAGGTTATACATTAAACCTCAAGATATGAACTCCACAGGAGATCTCAAAAACGGTCTGTCTAAAACCCTTTTATAACGACTTTATAAACGAGGAGCACCACCTTTGTTGAACGTCAGAACAATTTTCTGCATAACAGCGCTACTCATCGCCACTCTCCTCACGGAAATGACGACACAATCTGATGCTGTGGCCTCACCGACAACACTGGTCTATCCCGACACGCTTAAACTTCCCCAGCACCGCTATACCCTCTTCAACTTCATGAGACCTGCCAGAAAAACCGTCGGTCTTGCACTTTCAGGGGGAGGCGCTAACGGTCTTTCACAAATCGGCATCCTCAAAGCTCTTGATGAGGCGGATATTTCCGTCGATTTTATTGCCGGAACAAGCATGGGTGCTGTTATTGGAGGACTCTACTCTTGCGGATACAGCCCAAATGAACTTGATGAAATCGCCCATACCCTTCCCTGGCAATCAATTATTTCCCTCCATGACAATTATACCCGTTCAAATATATTTCTTGAACAGCAACGAATCCGCGACCGGGCATCTCTGGCAATCCGTGTTGAAAAGCTGAAACTTCTTATTCCTAAAGCGCTTAACTCCGCTCAGGAGATGACCGGAACTCTCGATCTCCTTGCATTGAACGCTCTCTATAATGCTTCTGGCAATTTCTCTGCTTTTCCGATCAATTTCCGGGCTGTTTCGACCGATCTTGTTTCAGGAAATCGTATAACACTTACCAGCGGCTCACTGTCAGAAGCAATGCGGGCAAGCAGCACTATTCCAATTCTTTATGAACCGATCATCCGTGACGGTTACCAGTTGGTTGATGGCGGGCTCGTTGCAAATCTTCCGGTCGATGAACTTGATGCGTTCAATGCCGACTATAAAATTGCGGTCGATACGCACGGCAGCATGTATGCTACCGGCGGCGAACTTGATCTTCCCTGGAAAGCCGCCGATCAGGCGATGACCATCCTTACAAAATTGCAGTATCCGGCACAACTTGCAAAAGCCGATATTGTTATAACTCCCGAACTCGGCAACCATAAAGCTACCGATTTTTCAGATATCAATGCTCTTGTTGACGCTGGCTATGCCAAAGGGACATTAATGGCAGAAACCATAAAGCTCCGTTTAGAAAAAAAGAGTTCCCGAAATATTGCTATCGGAACGTATGGCAAAACGTTTCTCTTTCCACAAGAAAATTTGGAATATAACCCTGTTGCTTCCACCATTATCAACAATGCAACAGATCTGGACAAAACCCTTCAGAAGTTGCTGGCAACAGATCTCTTCACCAAAGTCTTTGCCGAAATTGATCATCTCCATAAAAAAGTAATTTTTCACCTTGACCCTCTTCCCGAAATAAAAAATGTGACCGTCACAGGAGGGCCGCCGGCAGCACTTGCACCGGAAGAGATTGAACACTGTTTCAGCCGGGTGACAAAAACGCGTTACACGAATAGCTCGGGAACAAAAGCTCTTGAAGCCCTGATAAAGGAATACCGCAGACATGGCTACTGTCTTGTCACCATCAAAAGCTGCTCTCTGAACAATGGCACGCTGTACGTCAATGTTTCTTCCGGAAAACCAGGCAGTATCGAGATCCGTAGAGACAAAAATATCACAGGCCTGACTCCAGTAATGAGGGAAATAAAAATAGATACCACTCATGCTCTCAGCATCCGGAGGGCTGAAGAGTCTGTCAATAATCTTTATGAAACCGGGAGCTTCAAACGTGTCTCCATCTTCGCAAAGCCAGCAGCAGCTTCCGCGCCCGAAGGCAATCCCCTGCTCAACTTTGCTCTTGAAGAAAAGCCGCCGTCAGTACTCCGGCTCGGATTGCGCTATGATGAAACGAACAACGCCCAGTTCCTCGTCGATGTCAGAAACGAAAATCTCGGAGGAACAACCAACTCAGTCGGCGGCTGGCTGAAAGCAGGAAGAAAAGGATATCTCGTTAATCTTGAACTTAATATGCCAAGAATAGGTGAGTCCCACTTGACGATGTCTTCACGTCTTTTTTATGACGAGCATGTTTTTGAACATCGCGATGTTTCAGGGGCTCTGAATAATTACGGAATCCAGAAGTACGGTATCGGCAACGCTTTCGGAACAAGAATCCGAAAAAACGGTCAGTTGATTGCCGAAATTACCCTGCAAAATACTCAATCCTGGGCTGAAGAGAACAACCGTGCGGCACTGAGCACCGCAAATAACACAATGCTCTCCATCGGCACACAATTTACCCTTGATTCGAGAAACAATTCATTGACCCCAACTTCTGGAACTTATACAAACCTTAAATATTCAGTGACACCGGCACTTTTTGACAATCATGATATTTTCTGGCAGGTATCAGGTCATCATGAAGAAAATATCCCGCTCACTGGCAAAACCACCCTGCAGCTTTCGGGACTTTTCGGCCTGAGCAGCAGCAACATGCCGTTATCAGAGAAATTTTTCCTTGGGGGTCCGGGAACCACCTACAGTCAGCGTTTTATCGGGTTGAAAGAAAACGATCTTCCATGCAATAATATGGCGGCTGCAGGAATACATCTTGGCTACAAACCATCATTCGCCATTCTCTTTCCAACATCGATGCTCCTGCATTACAATGTCGGCAATGTCTGGGAAAATCTGGACGACATCTCGTCTGCACACCTTATTCACGGTATCGGATCAAGCCTGATATGGGAAACTCCTCTCGGTCCGACAAGGTTTACCGTTTCAAAAGCGTTCCCATTTCTTGCAGAAGCGAGTAATACCGCATACGCCTCTTTGAAATTTTCAGATACCATTTTTTATTTCAGTATTGGTCATAACTTTTGAGCAGAACTTTTTTGTACTTTTACGCACCTGTCAGATCCTGAACACCAGGAGAAATAAGACACGGGAAAAATTTTATAATACAGGGACGACACAGCATGGACACACTGCAAAAACCTCATATACTTGTCTGCAATGATGACGGCATTGAAGGGGAGGGAATCCATGCGCTTGCGGCTGCGATGAAAAAAATCGGCAGAGTTACTGTCGTTGCGCCAGCCGAACCGCACAGCGGCATGAGCCATGCCATGACACTCGGGACCCCATTAAGAATCAAAAAGTTTTTGAAAAACGGTCGTTTTTTTGGATACACCGTTTCCGGAACGCCGGTCGACTGTATCAAGGTAGCTTTAAGCCATATTCTACAGTCAAAGCCGGATCTTATTGTGTCAGGCATCAATTACGGAAGCAATACAGCGACAAACACTTTGTATTCAGGAACGGTAGCTGCAGCTCTTGAAGGTGCTATTCAGGGGATTACCTCTCTGGCATTTTCGCTGACAACTTATGAAAATGCTGATTTTACCTACGCGGGCAAATTTGCACGTAAACTGGCAAAAAAAGTGCTTCTCGAAGGACTGCCTCCGGATACCATTCTTTCCGTCAATATCCCGAATGTAACAGAATCGCTGATTGCCGGGATCATGATCACTGAACAGGGGCGTTCGCGCTGGGAAGAAGATGCCATTGAACGAAACGATATGTTCGGCAACCCCTACTACTGGCTGAATGGCACTCTGCGTCTGCTTGATGATACCCTGCACAAAGATGAATTCGCTGTCCGGCACAATTATGTGGCTGTTACACCGCTTTCTTGCGATCTGACCAATAACAGGTATATCAGCACCCTTGAACAATGGAACCTGCAAAAATAAAACCGTGAACACCTTTCTCCTTGACTACAAAAATATCCTGACCCCCAAAAAAGGATTTTCAAAGCTTTTCCGTGACTATACATCAGACGGCCCCGAACGATCCAGACTGATTTCAGAATGTTTTCACCTGGATTCCCAAAAAGAGGCAGATTATTACCGGCAGCTCGGATTGCTCGCTTCGAGAACATTTGATCGGGAAACTCTTGTCCGGCTTCTTTCGCGGCAAAACAGTCGCTGGGGAGGCACCGCACGCCAGCTCAGGGAGATTGAAAAGCTCCGTTCACAACGATGTATGACCATAGTAACCGGACAGCAACTTGGACTGTTTACCGGACCGCTCTATACTATTTATAAAGCGCTAAGCGCCATTATTTTTGCCGAACGTCAAAAAGCGCTCTTTCCCGAATACGACTTTGTTCCGATTTTCTGGCTCGAAGGAGAAGACCACGACTATGACGAATCGGCTCACACTGCCATTTTTTCTGAAAACCAGGTTGTCCATTTCAAACAGGAACCTTACCGGCGTATGCCGGAACAGATGGTTGCCAACACCTGCTTCGGTGAAGAGATCAGCCGGACAGTTGATGAGTTTCTCAGACTTTTGCCTGAATCCTCCCACAAGCAGAGTGTTTCAGATATTCTCAATGAGTGCTATTATCCAGGAAGCACCTTCGAGATAAGCTTTGCTGGCACCATGATGCGCCTCTTCAGAGAACAGCCACTGATTCTGCTTTCAAGTCAGGATCCTGAGTTCAAGAGACTTTCGGCCAGCATCTTTTTGCGAGAGCTCTCATCCTCGCCTGCATCCTCCTATAATGTCGTTTCGCAAAGTACCCGTCTGGAAAATCTTGGCTACACAGCACAGACAAAACCAAGATCGGTCAATCTATTTTATATCAACCATCATGGGCAGCGACAAAAAATAGAACAACCTTCAGAGAACACCTTCTCGATTGTACCCGAAAAACAGCTCTATTCAAAGCACCAGATGCTTGAACTGTGCCAGGATCATCCGGAGCAGTTCAGTCCCAATGTCGTTCTCAGACCTATTGTTCAGGACTACGTCCTGCCTACCTTTGCCTGTATCGCCGGCCCCGGTGAAATAAGCTATCTGGCACAGTACCGTAATAATTACGAGCACTTTGGAATCACAATGCCGTTTATTATCCCCAGAGGAAGTTTTACCCTTGTTGAACCGAAAATAAGCCGTATAATGGACAGACTTCTCCATGTCATCGGAAAACCCGGATTTTCACGAAAACAGATATACAACGCGCTTTTCAGCGACCTTCAACAGTTGAAAAAAAATGCGGTCGGCATCGCTGAAAACCCTCAACTTGACGCACTGTTCGACAAAACAAAGGAGGAAATCCAGCGGGCTTTTGCCTCTCTCGGTCCAGTGCTTGCCAAGATTGACCCAACCCTTGAACCCTTTCTGGCCGCATCATCCGTCCAGTCGACCAAAATTGTCGAAGGTATTGAACAAAAAACATGGAAGGCAAGCAGACGCAAACACGAAGAGCTGCTTGAGCAGATTCTGAAAGCAGAAACCGCACTTTTTCCGGAAGGAATGCCGCAAGAACGGTTAATCAATATTTTTTATTTCCTCAACAAATACGGGATGGAACTGATCGATACCCTGAAGAATTTGCTGAACGGACATTCAACGGAAGCCCATATTATTGTGGAGCTTTAGACGCGCAGAGATCCTTTTGTTCGTCACTCTCCTTTTGCAACAGGTGACAGCAATTGCACACAATACGATGAAGAACAGCGGATGAAGCCTCTTCACAAATTGTTTTCACTGCGGCCTCAATCTCCTTGCGATAACTCCTGCTCTTCAGAGATTGCATCCCACGTTTTTTATGAATATACTGGGAGATTGCGGCAGGGGTAACACCAAGTTTCTTTGCCGCCTGCGACTGAGTCATTCCGGTTTTTACAAGCTC
>JBAXFV010000017.1:0-20421 GCA_037139755.1 Chlorobiaceae bacterium | reverse complement strand
GAATAGCGCAGTTATACCGAAAGATTTATCCGGATGAGAAGCCTGCGCGCTGATTCTCTATAGGGTATTATATAATCAAAGCACTCTGAGCCATCCCAACCTTTCCCGGCCTGTTTTCAATCGTTTTGGAAAGAGCCTAAAATTGCCTCTACCCTTTTACGCCTGTAGTTAAAAACTTCCTCAAGGCGGCGACTGACGATCAAGGTATTGACAAGCTCTCCAAACAAATCCATTGGAAGGCGGTATTGCAGAAAATCCGTCATTTCAACACCACCCTCAATCTCCCTGAAATAATGCCGATGATGCCAATGCTCATAAGGGCCCGATTTCTGACAATCTTCGAAGTAAAAAGGTTTTTTGACAACAGTAATTTCGGTTTCCCATCTTATCGGCAGCATCATGAAGGGATAGAGCGTGTAGCATATAATCATGCCCGGATAGATGTTCTCATCCGCTATACCGCCGGTTATTCGGAACATCATTTCAGGAGGAGTAATACGGGCAAGATTAGCCGGTGACGAAAAAAAGCTCCATGCCGCATCAATTGGAACGGGAATTTTCTGAACCCAGGTAAGTGAATGATGCATTTTTAGGCATTGACAAGTGATCAGTTTAGTGGGATAGCTGCAAAATATTTTTATAAATTACGTTGCAGTGAAAGCATTACACAACAAAAATACTTGTACTATAAAGAAGTATTTTGACCTTTTTTCCGTAATTGCCCGGATTCAATTTCTTTATATTTATATCTTTATGGTATGCGACTGATGTAATGAATCCTTAAGCCATTTTTCGTTATTCCTTAAATTATAACAATACTGACAATGACCCGTTCACAAAAGTTTACAAAACCTTTAGCGCTTTTACTTATCCTTGCCATGACAAGTCTGACATGGGGTTGCGAGACAACGACTAATGCCGGACGAGATGCGCAAATCGGAGCAGCCGCTGGCGGCGTTCTTGGCGGTCTTATCGGCAGCCGCTCGGGCAGTTGGGCTAAAGGCGCAATTATCGGGGCCGTCATCGGAGGGGCTACTGGAGCGATTATCGGTAATTACATGGACAAACAAGCCGCTGAAATTGATCGGAATGTTGATGGCGCAAAAGTTGAACGTGTTGGTGAAAGCATCAGAGTAATTTTTGACTCAGGTATTCTCTTTTCTACCGGCTCATCAACCATAACTGCAACCAGCAGGAATAATATTGAACAACTCGCAAGAATTCTGAACCGGTACAGTGACACCAACATTGTCATCGAAGGTCATACCGATGATATCGGCAGCGAAGCCACGAACCAGTTGCTCTCCGAAAGACGTGCTGAATCGGTCGCTACACTTCTGAAGGTCTATGGTGTTTCCGGCAACAGAGTTTCCCCTGTGGGGTACGGTGAAACACGACCTGTTTCAACCAATGAAACAGAAACCGGACGCAGGCTGAACCGCCGCGTTGAGGTATTGATCTATGCAAACGAAGCACTCAAACGCCAGGCAGAATCAGGTGAACTGAAACTGTAACTTTAAAACATTTCTCTCTATTACAAAGCCTGCACTCATCCCGTTCGGGCTTTGTAATTATTGACCTGAGAAAAATCAAAAATTGTTTACCTTTCCATCCACACATGCTGGCCCTTCATGGCTTCTTGTGCCGACTGAGTACTACAATGGAAAACAAAACGTGCCTACCATGATGTATTTTAAAACTGCCGAAGATGTTCTTTATCAATGGGTTTCAAGGGTCTGCAGTGGAAATGCTGATGACATTACAGCGCTTTACAATGAATCAGCAGTCCTTATTCCTACGTTTTCGCCACATACTGTCATAACTCTTGAGGGCATAAAAGATTACTTCGGGCAGCTTGCAACAAGAGATGGACTTGGAGTGCGCCTGCACAACAAGGCGCTCAGAAAGCACTCTCAATGCGAAACGTTGCATACCCTGAGCGGCATATATTCTTTTGAATTTGAGGTCGACCAGGTGCTGCTCTCCTTCCCTTCACGCTTTACTTTTGTGATGGACATTTCACTTTCTACACCCATTCTGCACCACCACTCTTCTCAGGTTCCAAGAAATCTCTCATAACCTTTCTTCCTGCTCCCGGCACAATTTGCGAACCATGCATGCACTGTGCCGGGAATACACAAAACTCTGCTTTAAACGCTCCAGCCATTTTCCGGAAAAAGAGAATCAAAAAAAATATCAGTCCCCCTTAACGCTGGAATTTTTTCTCCCCATTCTCCGTTTATATTACTCATGAGTTGTGGGTTACGTGAATGGGATGTAAAAACAATTCAAAACAGGAGATATTGCCATGTCACTGTCACTGTACAAAAGAGATCCCTTGAAAATGTTTGAAGATGTTTTTAACGACAAGTTATCGCCTTTTTTCTCTTCAATGATAACACCCTCTTTTAAAGTAGATATCAGCGAAGATGAAAATAACATTTTCATTGAGGCCGACATGCCCGGCGTGAAAAAAGAAGACATCAAGGTATCGATGGACAATGATCTTCTTTCCATCACCGCCGAGAGAACACAAAGCGAGGAGGAAAAGAAAAAAGGATTTCATCGTGTTGAGCGTTCATGGGGATGCCTCAGCAGAAGTTTTACCTTGGGCGAAAATGTTAATACCGAAAAAATTGAGGCAAAATACGATAATGGAGTACTCAAACTCACCGTACCTAAGGTAGAGCGAACACAAAAAAAGGAAACGACAATCCCTGTCAACTAAAAATTGAAAAGAGTACAACACCCTCAGCAAAACTGAGGGTGTTACAAAGCCCTGCGGTTAAGATAAAGTTTGGGTTGCGTGATGTTGTTGCGGTTGAGCCCAACAGGGATCCTTGAGATCATAAAAACAATGTCTCGTGTATTAACAATTTGATAAAACAGCAAGAAACGGAACTTCTCACACAAAAAAATTGTTCAAGTAAAAGCGGTGTATTTTATCTTGTATTGAGTGTTGTCACGTCAAGTTTCATTGTCGACAAATGGAGTGGATTATGTCAAAGATACAGGCAAAAGAGTTTATTGAAAAGCTTAAAGCTGATGCTGAGTTGAGGGATCGGTTGGTGGCATTTATCAAACAAGAAGGGTTTACATGTACGTTAAGTGAAATCAGGCTTGTGGAGTGGGATGCAATGATGAAGCACTTTAACATCGAGGGTAATAACCCTTATACTTGCAGGGTTTCCGGCTATGAGCACTGGGAGGGATGATGACATTGAATCTGGATATTTTCTAACTTTTGAAAAAAATCAAATTGCCATGTCTAACAAATCATCCGCAAAGAAGAAGGGAAAAAAAGCCGACCCCTTTCTGACAGAAGAAGAGCGTGATGAATCGGTGAGGCTTGCAGCATATTACCTTTGGAAAAAGAAAGGAGAACGGCACGGAGAAAATCGAGACGATTGGTTCGAAGCAGAAGAGTCCATTGACGACTCCATTGCTGAGTCCTTTGATGACTGAGTTCAATCCTTTTTGAAGGTGAAGCTCCAGAGCGATTGTAATATACTTTACTTCATCTTCAGTTCTTTGAGTTCAGCATCAAGGCGATCAAGCTTCTCTTTCATGGGTCCAAGGTTGCGCAACATCGCCTCATGTTTTAACTGATCGCGCATCGGTTGTGCTGGTGTTCCGCGCAGGGCAATACCAGCCTGAAGAAAGGATTTTGAGATTCCTGTTTTGGCGGCAACCTGAATGTTGTCTGCAAGCTCAAGATGTCCTGCAAATCCAGCTTGCCCCCCTATCAGGCAGTGCCGACCAACTGTGACGCTCCCCGAAATACCAGCCTGTGCGGCAATGACGGTGTCTTCACCAATCGTGCAGTTATGGGCAATCTGTACCAGGTTATCAATCTTCACTCCCCTTCTAATAACTGTGCTCCCCAACGTGGCACGGTCCACAGTCGAATTTGATCCGATTTCCACATCATCGCCGATTTCCACAATCCCCATCTGGGGAATTTTCACATAAGAACCATCTTTCTGCGGGGCAAAACCAAAACCATCCGCTCCGATAACACTTCCGGAATGGATGACTACCCTGTTACCAATAATAGTACCATCGTAGCAAGTAACACCAGGAAAAAGAACAGTATCCTCACCAAGAGAGACGTCATTCAAAAGAACGGTATGAGCGCCAATAACTGCGTTACTCCCGATCGAACAGCGATCACCGATGACAACATACTCTCCAATTGCGACACACTCTCCAAATGAAACCGCTTCGCCAATCACGGCCGTTGAGGCAATGCCTTTTGCCGCTATGGAACGGGGCTGTGCAAATTTCTGCAAGAGAAAAACAAATGCAGTATAAGGATCATCAACTTTCAGAAAAGAGGTCGTATGGACAAATTCATCAACACAAAGTGAGCGATGAACAATAACAAGCGAAGCCCTTGTAGATGCAATAAACCTTGCATATTTCTCGTTAGCAATGAAAGTGAACTGTCCATTTTGTGCGGTTTCAATCTTTGCGGGGCCGGAAATCATGCCATCATCACTTCCCACAAGTTCAACAGCTTCAATAAATTGCCCAAGATAGTCCCTGATCTCCTGAATAGTCATATTTTTTAAGCAAATAACCGCACTTTAGAAAGAGGAAAAAATTAGTTAATTTTTCAGCCTTTTTAGTTATATTTCGACTCGCTTAAATGTAATCATTTTTGGTAAGACGATTTGAAATATAATTTTGGGCGTTAAACGTACTGCCACAATATAATCGCTTTCATTCGATAATGCAGGATACAAAGGCAAAACCCATTAAAATTTTCGCAGGGCGTAGTAATCCGACCCTCTCAGCAAAAATTGCCGAATACCTTGACATGGAACTTTGTAATGCAAAGGTAGAAAATTTTTCCGATGGGGAAATTTCGGTAAATTATTTCGAATCAGTTCGTGGATCAGACCTCTTCATCATCCAGTCCACCAATCCACCAGGCGATAACCTGATGGAACTGCTGATCATGATTGATGCGGCCAGAAGGTCTTCGGCAGCAAGAATCACCGCAGTTATGCCTTATTATGGCTATGCCCGGCAGGACAGAAAGGATAGGCCCCGCGTTGCCATTACAGCAAAACTTGTTGCGAACCTGCTCACCCAGGCTGGCGCCAACCGTATTCTGACCATGGATCTGCATGCACCGCAGATTCAGGGGTTTTTTGATATTCCATTTGATCACCTGTATTCCAGTGTCGTACTGATAAATGATATTCGTCACAGGGAATTCCGCGACAATCTTGTTGTCGCCTCTCCTGATGTTGGCGGTGTCAAGCTTGCCAGAAAATTTGCGGAAGAACTCGGTACCGACCTGGTGATTGTCGACAAACGCCGGCCAGCGGCCAATGTTGCAGAAGTCATGAACATTATCGGCGATGTCAGAGGTAAAAACGTTCTGCTCGTTGACGATATGATCGACACTGCCGGAACCATAGTAAATGCCGCAAAAGCCATCCGTGAAGCAGGAGGACTCAAGATTTATGCAGCAGCAACACACCCCATTCTTTCAGGCCCGGCCATTGAGAGAATAAACGCTTCAGTACTTGAAAAATTGATTGTAACCGATTCAGTTATAACGAATCACGCCTACTCATCGAAAATTGAGACCGTATCTGTCAGCAATCTCATCGGTGAGGCTATAAAACGTATTTATGAAGATGATTCTGTCAGTTGCCTGTTCGACAGCAAAAATATCATCGAAAAACTTACGAACCTTCATTAAACACAAGCGATAAAAGAGATAAAGGAAGAGCATGGAAACTATTGTATTAGGGGTAGAGCCTCGTATTATCAAAAAGGGAGACGCTGAAAAACTGCGGAAGAACGGTGTCGTTCCTGCTGTTGTCTATCATAAAGGCGAAGAAACCGTCGCAATCGGCGTCAATGAATTGGCTTTAAAAAAAATCGTACATTCGGCTGAATCACATATTATTGATCTTCAGTTTCCAGACGGTAAAATCAAACGCTCTTTTATCAAAGACGTTCAATTTCACCCTGTGACCGACCGTATCATTCACACCGACTTCCAGCTCTTCTCCGCTGACGAGATCATTGAACTCGAAGTCCCGGTTGCTGTTTCAGGCGACAGTATCGGCGTTGAAAAAGGTGGGAAACTTCAAATTATTCTCCATGCGCTGACCATAAAGGGCAAACCGGAAAACATGCCTGATCATATCGTGATTGATGTTACTGCGCTTCAAATCGGTCATTCACTCCACGTCAAGGAGATCCCGATGACGGCCTATACGTCACTCACTATCATGGACGATCCCGATACTCCCGTTATTACCATACTTGCCTCGAAAAAAGAAGCAGAAGCCACTGTTGAAGAGGCTCCATCAACAGAAAGCTGAGAATTTTTCAGCCTCAGTTGACGAACCCGGTTCTTTATTATGCAAAGCTGCTTTTCTTCCGGGAAAAGCAGCTTTTTTGTGTTTCATGAAACAACAACCGATAGCCACACAAGCTTGAACACAGAGAGCAGCACACCATCATCCCTGCTGAACAACAAATCCGGCGCCGGGCAAAGCAGAGTACAGAAAAATGGAGTACCCATTTTTCTGATTATCTCTTTTGTTGTTTTCCTGCTCATCCTGATCATCAAGGCAGAGCTTGTAATGATCAGTTTCCGCACACTCTTTACAGCAATAGCGCTGTTCTTCTCTGCTCCAACAGCTTTCATGGAAATATTCTCCTCAGAAATCATTGAATTCTGGGCTGGAGCAATCTATCTTGCTGCGCTACCGGTTATTTTTGCTCTTATAGCCCGAAAATCTTTCCGAAAAAAAAGTACACCGACACACGCAGAACTGAGCCTCGGCAAAATAAGCCTCAGGGCATTCATGCGCCATTCCATAGCGCTCTACGCTGCAGCCATAATTTTTGTCCTCTACTCAGCCGCATTCCTTGCTCCTTTCATTGCTCCCTTCAGCCCTTATGACCAGCAGGACTTTCTTGTCACTGCCTATCAACCACCTCTCGCACGATTGGACGCACTGGTACTCAAGCAACCAAAAAACCTGATTATACCCCTGCAGAAGGGCAACGGAAGAACCGTAAAACTTGCAAACAGTCTGATCGAAGATTTCCAGAGACTCAAAACTCGCAACGAACCAAACGCTATCAGGTTTGTCAACGAATACCACCGTGAAGGCAACAAGGTGATCTATCGCCAGGGAATACGCACTAAATCCATAGCTCTTGCAGAACTGGCTGGAGCCAAAGAAAACAGGATTGCTGTTACCCGTACCTTCATTCTCGGTACGGACCAGTACGGGCGCGACATTCTCAGCAGGGTAATCTACGGCTCGAAAATCTCACTCTCAATCGGCTTTCTGGTTGTCCTGATCTCCGTCACCCTTGGCACCGTCATTGGTGTCTCATCAGGCTATTTCGGCGGCTGGATCGACGCCATCATGATGAGAATAGTTGATGTTCTGATAGCCTTTCCTGCACTCTTTCTCATTCTCATCATCATAGCAACCTTTGGCAACTCCATCTATCTGATCGTCATCACCCTCTCCTTTACCGGATGGATGGGAGTGGCAAGAATAGTCAGAAGTCAGGTGCTCTCGCTCAAGGAACAGGAGTTCATCCTTGCCGCAAAGTCCCTTGGTCTTTCAAACACGAGAATAATCTTCCGGCACCTTGCACCCAATACCCTTACGCCGGTCATTATAGCGGCAACCCTGAGAATCGGCAGCATTATTCTTACTGAAGCGGGGCTTTCCTTTCTTGGCCTTGGCGTTCAGCCTCCCACCCCAAGCTGGGGAAACATTATCAATGAAGGGCGCGACAGTCTGTTAAACTACTGGTGGATTTCAACGTTCCCTGGCATAGCCATACTGACTACAGTCGTCTGCTTCAATCTGATCGGCGATGGTGTTCGTGATGCCCTTGACCCAAGAATGCGAGGATAAGCCTTGGAACAATGAGTTTGAAGGTGAACTTTAATGAAAAAAACAGCACAACTCACTCTGCTTGAAACCGCAATAAAAGAAATCGGTTACACGCTCCGCTATGAAAAGGGAAACTTTCTTGGAGGAGAGTGCCGCCTTAAAGAAAACAACGTCGTTGTCGTCAACAAATTCCTCCCTCTCGAAGGAAAAATCTATACACTGGCTCTCGTGATCAGCAAAATCAATCCTCCAGGCCTCTCTCAGAACATACAGAACATTGTTAACAGTCTTGTCAAAAACAGCCTGTTCAGCAAGAATCAACAGTAGCGTCCTTCATATACCCGGCAAAGTATAAGTATACTTATGGTTCCGGAGTACTCTTCATACCGTTTTACTCAGAACGGCTTCAGGCATCCGAGCAACTGCATGTCGCCATTGTGTGGATTAAACAAATCATACCGGCGATGCGTAAATCGTACGCCATCACCCGTCTGTCCAACGGCGTTATTGAGATTGTCGCTTCCGGCAGAAGTATTCCCCTCAATCGCATGAAACGACGTCCCGTCGCAATCCAATACCATGCCCGTATGACCGTGAACAGGATCATGAGTGTGCTGCCATATCGCAATGGCGCCACCTAACGGTAAAACTTTGACCCGACAGTCTGGGGAAGTCTTCTGCCAAACGTTGACACAGCCACCGGCAGCAACAATTGGTGAAACAATGCCAATCTTCACCTCAGCATAGGCGATACATGTTTGCATGAATGCCATACACCACGAATCTCCCTTGCTCAAACCTACCGTTTTCTGGAACAGTTCCACTTCAACACCCTGGTTTTGTGACACTTCCTTGATTCCAATACAAGCCTTTGCTGCTTCAAGAAACAACTGCCTCGCTCGTTTCTGCTCTATACAATCCAGTGCCAGTGCATTGCCAGACAGTAGTCTGTCTAACAAGGCGATTGCGTCAGGGTTAATTTTTCTTGGCATAACTCCTCCGATTCTCCTGTTTCGCCCTGTTGCCCGGGCACAGCATATCCATTATACCACCCTTAAAATATACAATGACTATCACGCAACTACAAACATGAACACAATAGAATACGCAACTATTACATCCGTCAAATTGAGATACCGCTCACAAAAAAGGATTATCATGAAACGAAAGGGCAAGAGAACGAGCCACCTCCAGGAATGAGCACCTTGCCCGGCAACACTGAAACCACTTCCCGCGCCAGCCCCCACTGAGAACAACACTATGACCACCGCTGACAACATGACGAGCAACAGATCCATTGAATTTAATGAGAGGCAGTTGCCACTCGCTTAAAAGTGCAGTAGATAAACTTCTGAATTGCTCCAGAGGAGGTCTGGTGATCCTCTCGCTCCTGCCTGAGCAACGTAAAGGTTTGGCCTATCTCAGCATGAAGCTCCTCAGGAGAATAACGCACAACAGGCAGTCCGCTGCACTGAGAGGGTCCGTCAGCAGCAAATGATGCGATAATGACGTACCCATCCGCTTTAACAGCACGCTGGAGGGTAGAAATATAGGCTTTTCGCTCTTGCAGGGTAGTAAGGAAATGAAAGCAAGCCCGATCATACCAAAGATCGTATGCTTCCGCAGGCAAGACCACATCAGTAATGTTTGCCTCAATCCATTCGACACACTCCCCTTGTTTCCCAAGGCGCGACCTGGCGGCAGAAATCGCTGTTGCAGAAAGATCAAGCACCGTAAGTGACGAGAAGCCTTCGCCAAGCAGATCGTCGACGAGTTTAGAGACACCACCACCCACATCAATAATTGATGCGCTGACCGGCAAACCAGTTTCATGGATAAGACGAAGAGAACGGGTGGCATGTGCCTGATACCAACTGACCGAATCGATAGATTTGGTAGAGTAGACTTGTTCCCAGTGTTGTTTTACGTCCATAGCGGTTCAGTCAGGTTATTGTAGAGCGTCCGCTTCAAAGATGAAAACAACCCCATTCATTGAAATGACGCGCAAAGATCATTAAATAGAATGTTGTTTTCATGCTGAATTATCGATTCTCCTGTCCACTCTTTATCCGCGATTGAAAGCAATGTATTTTCTTCTCTGAGAAGTTCTGAGGCTCCCATAGTTCCAATAGCGTCAAGTAAACTCTTGAGCGTTTGTGTTGCAAGAGTATTTGATCGACTTATTAGATCTCGAAGTTTTCTCTGCTGCAGGTTTTCGGCGCCCTTAAGGTTAAATGCTTCAGTAAGTCGATATTCAAAATCGGTATTCTGTAAGCTTGCGATTCCTTCTGGACTAAAGTTGCGGCGAGCAAAAAGCTTTTGTACCAGAAACGCATACCAGTTGAGATCTGGAGTTAAAAATTCGTAGTCAGGATGGGTGACCGTGCCTGTCAGCCTTCCACTGTCACGGAGTTGCTGCTCTATAGGAGTGCCTCCGTAGGGAAGCATTTTACCAAAATTGATTGGGAAGTATCCATCTTGTCCAACAGTGGCAAGAAACTGGATATTTTCGGCTATCGATGAGACCGTCGAAGATGGATCAAAAAGCATAAATCCAATCGAAAGAGCAAGGTTGAACGCTTTAACGATGCCAATAGCTTCAATATTTTTCTCGACACTTACCTGTTTGTTGAGTGTCTTCAGTCCGATTTCATTTCCTGACTCAACTCCAAGATAAATGGCAAATAATCCATGTTCGACCATCTCGTTGAGCAGTTCCGGATCAATATCGTCTACCCTGCAAGAAATTTTCCACTTGATAATCAAGCTAAGTTCTTTTTGACGAAGTGCTTTTAAAAATGCCCTGATCCAGGTTTTCTGTGTCGGGGAACGGGATGCAAAATCGTCATCCTGAAAACTGAAAAAGCGTACATCTCTTTTTAGAAAAAGAGATTGCATCTCTTCAGCAACATTTTCAGGTGATCTGGAACGGCGGAGTTTTCCGGGAGCTGTGCCGTAAAATTGTCTGATACTGCAGAATGAACAGTTAAAATAACATCCACGGCTTGCCAGCATGGAGGCCATGTGTATTCCTCCGAAAGTTTGGGCTGACTCATTACGGTAGACAAATGGCAGTGTGTCAAGATTCTCAATAAGCGGACGATGTGGAGTTTCAATGGTAGAGTTGTTCGAACGATAAGCAATTCCTTTGATCGTAGACCAACAATCACGATCCTCAAGATGAAGAAGCAGTTCAAGCAATGTTTCTTCGCCTTCAAAACGAACAATAGAGTCTAATTCAGGAATGAGTTCAAGGGTTTCAGAGGGACGGAGGCTTGGAAAGTGCCCGCCTGCAGTAAAATGAGCACTCACGCCATTGGCTCGCAAGTAACGCATCAAAGATGAAAAGGTTTCTATGCTGAATTGAAAAATTAGTGAGAACCCTATCAGCAAAGGCTTATGCTTCTTGATTTCATCGAGAACCAGATGGTCTTTTCCCGGAAAAAAAGGCACAAGAACTGTAGCATACTCATTTTCATGCAAGCAGGCCATAATTGATCGCAGGCCAAGGTTTTCCTGATTTTCATATCCAATAAGCAAAACATGAGTTTTGGTATGCAGTGCTGTTACCTTAGACATAAAAACCCTTGGTTGTGAGAAGAGAGGGTGAAGTTATTGGGACAAGAAAAAAAAATATGGCAGATGTTTAGGGAAGCATCCGCCATATTTCATGCTTGCATAGTTACCTTGATGACAACTTCTGAAGCTGTTCAAGCTTTAACTTTGTAAGTTCAAGCTCTTTGAGCTTTGCCTGAATTTGAAGCTGGCCAAACTCATGAAGACGTTGTTCGTCAAACTTTATCCAATCCGGAACTGGATCCCATATTGGATTATGCAGATGCAGAACATTTGCTGCACTGGAAGCAGTCACCTTTGCTGGGGTTGTCGGCATATTGCTCTCCATTGGTTTAGTGTTTAAAGCCCGGCTCCAGCCAACCCTTATCCGGGCAAAAGATTATAGTCTCGAGCTGGCGGTTTAAAAGAACAGATTAAAACATCCTTTCAAATATTTTTCAGGCATTGAAACTCCTTAACAAGCTTACATCATTATCCGTTCAGAATAATGAAGAGAAACTCTGCTTCACCTTCAATGTAATAAAAAAATAATATCGACGTAAAGTATCATTGTATGTGCATATTGCACATGTCCAATTTTCTGGCATGCATTAATCCCCATCTGCCTACCGCACCACAACCTGCTTTGCCTTGCTTCTCACTTCAACCCCATGATGCTTCAAGGCATATTGATGCAGTTCAATAAGCTGATCATGCGACAGAAAAGAGCCCGGCACAAGAATACAGCGCTTCGGCTTCGCGAAGTCAATCCATGAGGTAATCTGCTGCTGCTGTTTCTCTCCAAAACGATAGAGCCATAGAACTGCAATATCAGCTTTGTAGAACTCCTCTTCTTTCAGTCGGGTTGTACCTGAAACCATGAGCATGGATCGTTTGCGGCTCCATATTTTGAGCACTTTCTCTTCAGGGCGAACAATGACTATTGAAGGCAAGGAAAGAGTGGTATCCGCCTGAAGCAAGTGTTTGTGGACGGGCACCTGAGCAATGAGAGAGTCTGGAGTGTAAAACTGCACAACGGCAGTTGGCGTGTCGAGGCCGTATTCGGTAACTTGCTGGGCAATGCGCTTCTGGTCACGAGACGCTTTACCAGCATCGATCAGTACGGTTTCGCTGCCAGAAGAAAATAGTGTGGCAAGATTCTTGCCGAGATTGACAGTCACCATAGCGGGAGCAACTGGCTGAGGCTTCAGGAAAAAGGAGTACCAGAAAAGCGTGTTCACTCCGAGGAGGAGCGTCACGGCAACCCTTGCCCAGGCTTTTCGATTGATGAAAAAGAGAGCAATGGCAAGCATTGTGTAGTAGATCCAGACCTCTGTTGCATCGGGCTTGATGGTGATGGAGGCCCAGGGAAAACGGCTGAACCAGAGCGCCGATTTAAGGGTAATCTCTGCAAGAAGATACGAGCTTGCAGCAAAATATGAGGCAAGGGAAGCCGACACAAGATTTACCAGCAGCATCGGTACAAGAGCATACATCAGCAGGGTGGAAAAAAGCACAACAGGGATATTAGCGAGAATACTGATCACCGAAAAAGTACCAAAATAGTAGGCAATCACTGGCGACACTCCGATAATGGCTGCAAAAGTGATCATGATGCTGCTGAACAAAGCGCCTGCCAATCCCCGCAGAAACCCGCCTTCCTGTTGTTGTGAAGGAACAAAAACAGGATAGATCAAAAATATTGCCAGAACTGCCCCGTTGGTCATTAAAAATCCGGGATTAAGCAGGTCGAGAGGATCAAAAAAAAGAATCAGGATATCAGCAAGAGCCAGCGAGTTAACTGGCCAGGTTTTTCTGCCGAGCGTCTCTCCGCCGATCAGCACCAAAGACATGAAGGCTGCTCTTTTGACCGAGGCTGAGTTGCCTGTCACATAACAATAGACAAGAAGAATAAAGACAAAAAGCACAAAAGAGAGCCATCGGCCAACAGTGGTAACCTTCATGCGCTGAAGAAAAATCTGGATGACAAGGGCAAGCAACCCCACGTTCAGCCCCGACACCGCAAGGATATGGGCGGTACCAGTTGCTTTGAAAGCATCAAAGACCTCTTCCGACATAGTCTCCCGTTCACCAGTTATCACTCCTGAAGAGAGTTTGCGCTCCTGCCCCTCCGGTATCAGCTCATCAAGGCTCTTCATGATATAGTCGTAGATGGGCTGCACAATGAACCGTTCAAATCCATTAAGCCTCGACTCCCCATCGGAGAGCACCTGCCAGGGACCAGAACAGTAAAGCTGTACGGAAAGCTGCTTCATACGACCTGCTTTTCGGGGATCAAATTCTCCCCTGTTTGAAGCTTCCGGAATCAGGTCGAGCTTCCCTTTTACCCGCACCATATCGCCATCATGAATTCTCGCACCCGGCTGGCCGCCATTGCGCATGAAGACTTTTGCACGGTCTTGAAGTTTCACCGTCCGGCCATTCTCAAAAATCTCCTCGACCTCCATGATCCAGCCTGCGCCCGATTCAGAGAAATTTGGTCGTCCGTCAATGCGTCCATAGATAAGCACGTTTTTGCCGCAAAAAGGCAAAAGACCGTCACGTGGCGCATAGTCCAGCCGGTAAGCACTGAAGGCCGCAAAGCAGAAAAAAACAAAAAGAGAGTAACTGAAGGCCGTGAAAAAAAGCGGAAAAGGTGAACGACACTTGAACTTTTCATAAAAGAGACTTGCCAGAAGAACGACCAGAGCAAACGCGCACAAGAGCATCCACCCCTCAAGCGGAAACTGAAGGTTCACCCCTGCAAGAATCCCAAGCACAACCGCAACAAGCAGCCGCACCGCAGGATAGGGTGCCATGGAGAACTGCTCAGACATCCGCAGCTCCTTTCTATTTTTTACGTTAGGCACATCATTGTTTTTGTATATTCTTATTTTTTATTCAAGCCTCTAAACGTCACGCTCTGCATGCTTGTCAAAGAAATACTAGGTTCTGCAGCCAAACCCGTATTCAGCTTCGAGTTCTTCCCCCCCAAAAAAGACGACGATTGGGAAACACTCTTTGAAACCATAGCTGCCCTCTCGCCGCTCAGCCCCTCATACGTCAGTGTAACCTACGGAGCTGGAGGATCAACCCGTTCAAGAACCCACAATCTGGTGACCAAAATTCAGCAGGAAACGGGGCTCACTGTTGTATCGCACCTCACCTGCATCTGCTCCGATACCGGGGAGACAGGAACAATTCTCCAGAACTACCAGGAAAACGGCATCAATAACGTGCTGGCACTGAGAGGCGATAAACCTGCCGGAGTGGCCTCGATTGAGGAGGCCGTCAAAGACTTTCCCCATGCCATAGATCTTGTCCGCTTCATCAAAAATAACCATCCCTCTATCGGTGTCGGCGTTGCAGGATTTTCGGAAGGACACCCCGAGACACCGAATCGAATGAAAGAGATTGAGTACCTGAAAGAGAAGGTGGATGCAGGGGCAGACTATATTGTGACGCAGCTCTTCTTCGACAATCGTGATTACTTCGACTTTGTGGAACGTTGCCAGATTGCCGGCATTACGGTGCCGGTGATTCCTGGAATCATGCCAATCTGCACCAAAAAAGGGATGATCAGAATGTCAGAGTTAGCCCTCGGAGCGAGAATTCCGGCACCACTTCTGAAAAAGGTATTGGCAAGTGAGAATGATACCGACGTCGCATCAATCGGTATTGAGTGGGCAACAAAACAGGTACAGGAGCTGATCGACCATCACCTCAAGGGAGTTCACTTCTACACCCTGAACATGGCCGATGCAACTCTCAGAATCTTCAAAAACCTGCACCCATAAACTGGTTACCTCTCAGAGCAGCTCATTCTGGACGAGCTGTTCGAGGGTTTCACGTTTGCGGACAAGTTTCACGTCACTTCCGTTGACCATAACCTCTGCTGGTCGAAGCCTGCCGTTATAGTTACTGCTCATAACCGCAGCATAAGCACCGCAGGACATTACCGCAAGCAGTTCCCCCTCTTCAGCCGCATCAATCTCCCGCTGACGGGCAAAAAAGTCGCTCGACTCGCATATCGGTCCGACCACATCAGCAACAACGGTCTCGTCATGCCGGTTAACCGCCTGAACTTCATGGTGAGACTGATAGAGCGCAGGACGAATCAGTTCCGTCATCCCCGCATCAACCACAAAAAACTTCTTGCCGACATGGTTGTGCTTTTTATACAAAATCCTGGTAAGCAGTACTGAAGCATTGGCCACAAGGTAGCGTCCGGGCTCAAAGATCACCGTAACACCCGCTGGCAAAAGCATGGGAACAAGTTTTTCGGCAAACCGCTCAATCGGAGTGGCCGGTTTAAGAGGATCGTAGGTTACCGGAAAACCGCCGCCAATATCGAGGAATTCAACTGAAAACCCCATCGTTTTCGACAAATTGAAAAGAGCAAGGAGCTTCACCGTCGCTGCAACGAAATATTCCGGATCAAAAATCTGCGAGCCAATGTGCATATCAAGACCGACAAGTCGAAGGTTCGGCAACTGACGGAAAAGAGCAAACACCTCCGGAAGCTCCGCCTCATCAATGCCGAATTTCTCCTTACTGTCACCCGTCGTAATGTAGGGATGGGTTTCAGCGGTCACATTCGGATTGATCCTTAACGCAACAGAAGCTGTTTTGCCAAGCTCTCCGGCAATCCGGTTAATAGCCTGAAGCTCAGACTGCGATTCGGCTTTGAGCATAAGCACTCCAACCTGAAGAGAATACGCAATTTCTTCGTTTTTCTTACCAACTCCTGCAAAAATAATTTTGTCAGGAGAAACTCCGCCTTGAAGTGCCCGATAAAGCTCCCCGCCGGAATTAACATCGCACCCGCATCCTAAATCAGCAAATGTTCTGATGACACCAAGATTATAGTTTGCCTTGACAGAGTAGCAGGTAAAATGGGGTAACGCTGCAAAAGCATGCTCGAACGATCTATAACTGTCGACAAGGCTTTTTGTGGAAGTCACATAAAGAGGAGTTCCGAAAGAGTCGGCAAGCTCTTCAAGCCTGACTTCGTCACAGTTGAGCGTAGCACCGGTATAATGAAAATAGTTACTGTCAAGCACGATTCCGTTACCTATTTAAAGAGTTATAAAGAGAACAAAAATAGTTATTCTCCCGTTATCATGGAAAGAAAAAACCCATCACTTGCAAAATTACCTTATAGAGCTTATATTCGAAGCTCTTTATAAATACATACTCTGAGGCTTTACCATGGCAAAAGGAAAAGAAAATAGAATCGTTATCACTCTTGAATGCACCGAGGCAAAAAAAGAGGGGAAAACGGTATCAAGATACACCACGACAAAAAACAAAAAAAATACCACTGAACGTCTTATTTTGAAAAAGTATAATCCCAATATGCAGCGTCATACCCTGCACAAGGAGATTAAATAGGATTACTGTTCTGGTACAGGCATAACGCAAGGCCCGAATGGCGGAATTGGTAGACGCACGCGTTTCAGGGACGCGCGCCGCAAGGTGTAGGAGTTCGAGTCTCCTTTCGGGCACAAACAAAATTCAAGGGCGATATGCAGGTGAAAAGCTTGACAATAGAGCAGCAGTCGAATCAGCACAGACCGGGTTTTGCACATACAACACACACATACGCACCTTTTCTCAAGAAGGTGCTTTTTTTATGCTTTAATAATCCAAAACATCAGCCGTAGTGGATCATACAAAAATAAACCTCCTTGTCAAGCTTCAGCACCTTGATAATCAGATAGAAAGCATAGTCAGTCTTCAAAAAGGACTGCCAGAAGAAATTGAAGCTCTTGACGAGGATTTGTTATTTACAACCCGTCAGATTGAGTCACGAAAGAAAATAGCTGATGAACAGTTGAAACAACGATCACATTTGCACGAAACAATCAACGAGTGCAAACACAAGATTCTGAATTTCAAGGAAAAGCAGACACTTGCCCGAAACAACAAGGAGTATGACGCCCTTTCCAAGCAGATTGAATATGAAGAGAAAGAAATTGCCCAGGCTGAGATTCAGCTTCAGGATATTGTCCATACCACACAAAGGATAGAAGAAATCCAGAAAAAAGGCCGGCAACTGATTACCGAAAATCGGTATGATGAAATTACTGAAGAGATGATGCCTGACGATGTCCTCCGTCAGCAACTCGAAGACCTGAACAAACAGGTAACCCAGAAAAAAGAGGAGCTTGAAAGCATTGTTATTGAAACAGCCGAAGATGTTGATTCCCTGAAAAAAAAGGTGGCCGAACAGCGGGCACTTATTGATCGTGAGGCAAAAAGGCTGCTCGACAAGTATGACCATCTCAGAAGCGGCTCCTTGCGAAATGCGGTCGTCAAGCTTAACCGCAATGCCTGTTCTGGCTGTAATACAAGAGTTCCAACCAATCGTCACACCATGATTGTGCAGGGCGGCTTCTACCTCTGTGAATCATGCGGACGCATTGTTGTTCATGAACGGCTTTTTGAAGAGGCAGAAGGCTGATTGTAATACGTTATACACGTTCTTTGTAAAGCTGAAATCGCAAGTGTGCAGTCGCCGTGCAACGTCAAAGGTTGCGCAGAGGAAAGTCCGAACTTCACAGGGCAGGGTGCCGGTCGAGAGCTGCAAGGCTCAAGCCCGGGGATGACGGCGCAAGCCGGTTATCACAGAGAGTGCAACAGAAAACAGACCGCCCCGAATTACCAATGGTAAATCGGAGTAAGGGTGAAACGGCGGTGTAAGAGACCACCAGACAGTGCAGCAATGCACTGTGCTTGGCAAACCTCCCCGAAGCAAGGCTAAATAGGAAAGCTTTCCCTCCCAGGGGAAAAGAGCGGCCCGTTCAATTCCGCAAGGAGAGTTTTCGGGTAAGCCGCATTAGATAAATGGCTGCAGCTTTATCCGGACTTCCGGGTAATCCACAGAATTCGGCTTATAGCTTTCGATTCCAGCTTTTTATATCCGGAAAAATGCGTCAAAAACTCACCGCAATTGCCCCTGATGTCTGCTTCCGCATCATCTCCATCCAGCCCGTGCCAGACATTTTTTCAGCCAACGCAACGACAATATGCTGCGGAACAACACCAAGATCAGGATTTCTTCCAAGCCCCTGCACGCATGATGGACAGTTGGTGAGAATGACCACCTTCGATTGACCGTGCATCGCCTCTGTAATAGCATCCCGTTTGCGGTGAAGCATAGAGTCGCTGATATCGGGACGCGACAGAGCCAGAGTTCCCGCCTCAGAACAGCAATGCGGCACAGAGGTCGTAAAACCAAACCCCCCAAGAGTGCGCAGAGTTTCGCGTGCCTTGCCGGAAAGTGAGTCGTGACATGGAGCATGGTAGAGATAATTCCCGTCACCATTGAGTTTCAACCCTTTTCCAAGTGCGTATGTTGAAATGTCCAGGATCTTTCCGCCAAAAAGTTTTCCGGTCTCAATAGCATCAAGCCCCTCCATACAGGTGCCGCAGGTCACCACACAGGCATCAAAATCAAGGTAGGAGAACATCTCCCTGATCTGGCTGAAGAGCACGGTATTACGCAGCACAATGCTCGAATACTGGTCGGTTTTGGCATTGACATGTGCAGGAAAGCCACAGCAAAGAAAAGGGGGCGGAAGCACCACCCTTGTACCAAGCTCAAGCAGAACATGAATTGCCGCCATCGAAATAGTAGAGTTCATCCGCTCCGAACCACATCCCGGAAAATAGAAAACATTTCCTGTCACCACTCCCGAGGGCTCGAACACCAGCACCTGGTCAGGGCCGCACTCCGGCAGCACATTGCGCAGCGTCTCCTCTGGCACTGAGGGTACCGGAGAGCGCAGCAGCCGAAGCGGGTAGAAGGCTGGTGGATCATTTTCCGGCTGCAACGGCGCAGAGAATTTATTCCCTGCCCGCTGGGCAGCTCCACCCATCCGAAGTACCGCCTTGCGGAAAAGCGCATTGAAGGCGGGTGAACGGCTGTCGAGATAGCGCAGCGTCAGCTCCGTGACGGGCGAAAAGTGCTTGAAACCCCACTCCGACAGAATTTCACGCTCCAGCACCGAAACCTCGCCGGTATCAATATCAACCGGGCAGGGTTTGAGACATTTATGGCAGATGGTGCAGTGGTCAGCCACCTCCTCAAGCCACTGCAAAAGGGCAAAGTCAGTTGATCGCTCACGCTGGGCATCAAAAAGTAGCGCCTCAATCAGCGACCCGATAGCAAGATTCTTGTTCCGGGGATGGTAGAACATCCCCCTGGCCGGATAGTAGACACAGCAGTCGGTCTTGCACTTGCCGCACCGGATACAATAGTCAACCTTTTTTGAAAGTTCCTCAATCTGGGCCCGCTTGAGAATGTGCGCCTCAAGTTCCAGCAAATTAAAGGATGGCGTAAAAATATGGTTGAGCGCCTCATAATCTTTAAGCTTGCCGGGATTCATAATTCCCTGAGGATCAACCTTGTGACGATAGCGAGAAAGCTCTTCAACAAGAGCAGGATCAAGATACTTCAGCTTGGTGACACCAATTCCATGCTCGCCGGAAACCACTCCCCCAAGAGAGACCACCTTCTCCATAACATGGTCGATCACCTTGTCGGCTCGATCAAGCATGGGCCGGTCATTCGAAAGTACCGGTACGTTGACATGGACGTTGCCATCACCGGCGTGCATGTGCGTCGCAAGCACAATTCGCCGGTCACGAACATGAAGATAAGCGCCCTCCAGTGCCGCCTCCATCTCAGGATAACCCTGTACCAGCTCACCCAGCTCTCTGGCCATCTCCTGCACCACAGAAAGGGTGCGTAAAGACTCCTCCGGCTCAGCAAGAATTCTCTCATCAAAGATGCGGCAGAGCTCAAGTCCGGCAGGAATTTTGGAGGCAAACCGACCTCCATCCCCTTTCACTTTTACTGTTGAAAAAATATCCCGTACTCTCGCCACAAATCGACGCTGGGCATAACGTTCCTCGTCAATATTCAGCTTGTCGATAAAACGGGAGAACTCGGCAAGCGCCTCCA
>JBAXFV010000016.1:0-20858 GCA_037139755.1 Chlorobiaceae bacterium | reverse complement strand
GGCAAGAAACAGGTAAAGATTTTGAATTCTGGCTACCATGGCGGTGTGCGGTTTAGAGTCATTGAAACATGTACCGCCAATATACATAATCATGAGAAAAGAGTGCTGATAGAAAAAGCAGTTGCGTTGTTCGGGTTTTCTCTCACCTCATTTGGGCATGGAGAATACCGCATTCACGGGATTTACCTTAAGCTTCTTCTGTGAGATATTGTTCCTGAAAAACTTCTTGACATGTCACGTCTGCCTCTGTTACCACAAGAAAAAAGGTGGAGAGGCTTTTTCTGCGACCAACTTGCCGACTCTCCGGGGCAGGAATTCAAGATATGACGCTGATTTCTTAAATGCCGCAGGCGTGGCATATCCAAAGAAACCATCCGTTTTTTGATGGTGTATTTAATCTCTATGGGCTCTATTTCCCTAAGCTCTGCCTTGATGTCGTTTATTGTGATAACAGTATCATTATATTTAATCTTTGGTTCAGCAGTTAATGGTAATACACTCATTTTTTAATCAACATCTCATTGCAAGTAATAACTCAATTATGGTATACAATATCCCGTTTAAACGGGATATGAAAAGTTTCATTTATTGTTGATCTTCATCACAAGACATCAGAAACAATATCTTAAGAGCAATTATTATTATGAAATCAAATATTCTGTCAAATATATTTTCTTGTTGTTGTTGGCTGCAAAAGCATTCCGACATTAAATATATTGCTCCAGAATAATACTTGATATACTGTCAAGTTTATTCGAAAGCCGATTCTTAATGTCAAAGAATCGGCTTTTTTATTTTAAAAAATTTGAATCAAATCATCATGAGTAAAATAAATATTGGAATAATTCTTCTCGGAAGTTTATTGATTGGTAATGCCAATCTGCAGGCGGCAGAGAGAGCTGATACAGATTCGCAGGCATCTGGATCACACCAGCGTGTTGCCGCTTCGGTTGTTGCCGTCGATGAACCGGCAGCAGCAGGAGAGCCGGTAACCAGAGAAGAACTCGAAGGTGTCAGGGGTGAGGTTGCAACACTTCAGGAGTTGTGGCAAAGGACACTGGAAAATAATACGGCACGAACGCAGCGCTCCCTTGTGTTTACCGGTATTGCCCAGCTCAGGTATTCGACGCAGCAAAATGCGACGAAAAACGGCTTTGACCTGAATGCGCTGGTGCTCAATTTTCAGGGAAGTCTCAAAAGAGATTACGAGGAGGGTCGTAATGTCAACTACCTTTTCAGCCTGGCCTCTCCCAGTGGAGCAAATGCTGATGGTTCTACCGATTTCAGGGTAAGCCCGCTTGATGCTTACATCAGCGCCTTTGTTCTCCCTTCTCTGAATCCTGAAGATCCGCTTTTAAGTATCACGGCTGGCCGGCAGAAAAAACCGTTTGGTCTTGAAGCGCAGGCGGGAGAAGATAAAAAACCAACGATCAGGCTTGCCCAATCTGCGCGAGCTGGTTCGGGAATCGATCTTGATGCCCGCGATATCGGTGTGGTCATCAGAGGAGATCTCTTTCCCCATTTTGACCCTGGTTTCCGCTATCGAGTTCCTGCTTTGGAATATGCTGTCGGTCTGCTCAATGGCAGAGGATCCGATGCTTATGGTTATACCAATCTCTCCGACGATAATAAACATAAAGATATATCGGGCAGGGTTGTTCTCAATGCTCCTGTCGAATATTCATCGGTCTTTCGTGGATTGTCGCTGGGAGGGTCTTATTACTCAGGAAAGAGTGGGTCACTTGGTGATGTTGATAAAAACCGAAGTGGACTGGATCTCTCCTACGTCAATACTCCGGTGGGCTTCACGCTTGAATATGCCAAAGGAGCAGATGGCAGCACAAAAAAGAGTGGCCGCACGCTGACCATTTTTTACAATCAGGGCGAACAGTTTGTTGGTGGATATAAATCCCAGGACCGCTACGATGACTGGTATCCTGTCACCTTTCAGCCTTTCGTCCGGTTTGACCGATGGGATCCTGACACCAGCATAGATGGCAACCGGAAAGATATAACCACCATTGGGCTCAACTGGTTTTTTGCCCAGACCACCAAGCTTCAGCTTAATTACAATATCATCACTGAAGAGAGCAACAAAATCGCAAACAATGAATTTCTTGCTCAGCTTCAATACGCCTTTTAAAACATCAATTCAATTTTCTGGAGAATATCATTATGAAACACACCCTGGTTATAATTTTTGCAATAATTACCGTGTTTATTTTTGGCGGGAATTCATCGTATGCGGCACAACATAAACCTGATATTATACGTATAGGATCGGCGTATTCCGCCGGGTATGGAAAGCCTTATAGTACCGGCATTCTTGGTATTGTTCACGCGAGAGGGCTCCTTGAAGAAGAGTTCAAAAATGATGGCATCAAGTTAAATTGGTACTTTTTTAAGGGTGCAGGGCCGGCAACAAATGAATCACTTGCAAATAACGCAGTTGATTTCGCATTCATTGGAGATCTTCCTGCAATTGTCGGTAAAGCTGGTGGACTGAAAACTAAATTCATTGCCGGAGGTTCGAAATACACCAACGTCTATATCGGTGTTCCAAGTGATTCAAAAATCACCTCTATCCAGGAGCTGAAAGGCAAAAAAGTTGGCCTTTTCAAGGGAACAAACGCGCACTTGACGTTAGCTCGAATTCTTGAAGCAAATAACATGAAAGAGAGCGATCTGAAGATTTACAATCTTGGTATTGCTGATCTTGATGCCGCATTGAAAACTAAAAATATTGATGCTGCTGTTGCATGGACAAATTTGTTGCAGTTGCGCAGTCAGGGTAATGCAAAAATTATTTATTCAACAAAACAAAGTCCCCAGGATTGGCGGAATACTGGCGGCTTTTATGTGACTGAAAAATTTGCACAAGAATATCCTGAGATAACAAAAAGAATCATCAAAGTCTATGCACAGGCTGCACGATGGGCTTCTGATGAGAAAAACAGGAATGAAGTTATAGCACTTGAGGGCAAGGCAGGAACGCCACGGGCTGTAGTGCTTGAAGAAATACAAGGCCGGACACTCAAGGATGTTTATGATATAACGTTTGATAAAAACTACGTGAATCATTATGTCGGAGGAATTGCTTTTGCCAAACAAAGAGGTCTGATAAGAAATGTTTTTGACGTCAACACATGGATCGATCGGAGCTATCTGGATGCGGCATTAAAAGAGCTGAAGCTTGAAAATTTCTGGAAGTAATCTAACTCATTCTGCAGGAATCTGCTGACTGATGGCGTGGATTCCTGCAAACAATTAATAAGGAGTATTGAGGTGAAATTGAATAATGAATTGGGGCTTGATGCCCTTGTTGAGAAATATTCTGATGTTCCCAAGTCTGTCATTCTGAAGCTTGATTTGCAAAGACGGGGTATAGCATTTACCGATGCAACAACAGAAGCGACTTATGCACCCTATTACCGTGGTCCGGCGCAGACAGCATTCTCCGGAGGAGCAAAACTGGAACGTCCTTTTCCCGGCCCACTGCTTCTTCGTGATGGCACAAGCGTCCTGGCTTCGCCGGTGAAAAACCAGTTTTCTGATCCTTATACCATTGATCACCTTGAGGGCAAATTTTATGTGACCGATAAAGGCAAGCTCATTGATGAAGTGGATTTTACACCAAGACCTGATTTTTATGGAAAAGTTACAAGTCGAGGTGTTCCGATGGAATCAATTGCCTGGTCGCGACCACAGCGCCTTGACATCATTCCATACCGTTACTGCCATTACTGGGACACCAAAGATCAATGCAAATTCTGCGCTTTCTTTACGGACTTGAAGCAACAGAAACAGGCTGCCGGTGATAACTATGAGAAGATCATCCATCCTGAAGATATTTATGAGACCGTCCATGAAGCTCTCAAAGAGCCTGGTCGATATTCCCAGATTAATCTGACCGCAGGAACGGATTATTCAGGTGAAGTTCCTTTCGATAAAGAGGTGACGCGTTACATCGAGGTGCTTCAGGCGATCGGAAGAAACTTCAGAACAAGAAGATTTCCCAGCCAGTTAATCGCTCCTGCCTATACAAAGCAGCAGGTGAAAAGGCTTCATGATGAGACTGGTCTCTCCTCGTATTGCCCGGATATTGAGGTGTGGGACAAAGAGCTTTTTAAATGGATTTGCAGCGGCAAGGAGAAGTGGTTCGGGCGCGATTACTGGATCAAAAGTGCTCTTGATGCGGTTGAAATATTCGGCAAGGGCAATGTCTATACCAACTTTGTGGCAGGTGTCGAATTTGCAAAGCCATACGGCTTCACAAGCATAGAGCAATCGCTCGAATCCAACTTCGAGGCTTGCGAATTTTTTGCCAAAAATGGGGTCGTATACCTGAGTCTTGTCTGGACGCCTTGGAAAAGCACGGCATTAGCCGGGCAAGAGCAACCGCCGCTCGAATACTATGTCCGCCTGATTAAAGGGCTTGTTGAAATTCGTAAACACTATGGTCTTGCATCTGATAACGATGATTTCAAACACTGCGGCAATCATGGCGACAGTGATCTGGAACGCTTAAACTAAATGAGTGAGGAATACTGCTATGAGTAAACTACCCGAAGAACTGCTTGATCTGCTGAAAGATACAGGGAGCGTTAAAGTGGTCGCAACCATTGATGGTGATGGCGTTCCCCATGTTGTTTTCAAAGGATCGCTGACAACGTTTGATGATGAAACAATTGTGTTTGCGGAAGGAGTAGAGAGTTCCCTGAGCAATAAAAATCTGGTCAGAAGTATCTGGTTCGACAAGAAGGTGGCGATCAATATTACAAAGGGGCTTATCAGTTATCAGATCAAGGGCTTTCCCTACAAATACTTGATTACTGGCACGATTTTCAGAAAGATGCTCGACAGGGCACGTGAGCGGAGAGGGCCGGAGGCTGATATCGCCGGTGTCTGGGTTATTACTCCTGACGAGATTCGTAACGAATCGCCCGCTTACCGAAGCGGTCTGGCAAAAGAAGAGCGTGGATTGTTTCACAGCCATCTTGATTTATTGAGGTAAGTGTCATGAAAGAGTCAACAGGTGAAAACAAGCTGCTGGTGCAATTTATGTTTCTCTCTGTACTTGGAGGTATGGGGATGGGTGTTGCACAGATTGCAGTAACACTGTATGCGGTAAAACTGGGGGCGACAAGCTCCCAGATTGGGTTGATCGGGGGTGCGCAGGGAATCGGTCTGCTGTTTACTGTTTTACCGATTGGTTTTCTTGTCGATCATGTTGGGCCGAGGAAAGTGTTTATTTTTGGAGCTGTTGCAAGTGGAATCCTCTATCTCTTTTTCCCCTGGGCGAACTCTGCACAGACTCTTTGCTACTTTGTGGCGATCGTCGGATTTTTTACAGCCTTCAGGTTTATTCCGATGAGCAGCGTCTTTCTGGAATTTGTAAGGAGTGTTGGCAGCGACAAAGCGGGGTGGCAAAGGGGCTCACATTCTTTTGGGCTGGTTTTTCTTGGCCCGTTGTTTGGCGCATCCATTAGTAAATACTGGGGGTTCAATACCACTTTTTATGTGGTCAGCGCTTCTATTGTACTTCTTATTTTCGGCGCAATCGCCGTTTTTCCTGACACGAAACGTTCCGCTGCAAGCACGCTTGTTGAACGATGGGCTCATGTTAAAGAGCTTTTCAAAGATCAAAACATTCTTGAGGCGTCCGGCGCAGAAGCGTTAGCGCTGGCGACGTTCTCCTGCTTCAATGCATTTATCATTGTTATTGCCATCCGTGTTTTTCATATCCCGGCACAGGCCGCATCACTGTTTGTTTCGCTGGAAGGGCTGATATTTATCGCAACACTTTTTACCCTCTGGCGACTGCTTGATACCCTCGGGCAGCGTCACTTTTATCTTGCCAGTATCGCCTTTGTTGTTGCCGGATTGATACTTCTCTCCTGCATCTGGCATCCCGTGTTTCTTGTTGCAGGCACAGTGTTTGTCGGAATCGGTCTCGGCATGTTCAATCTTGTTAATGTTACCCGTATCGCACATGCTGATGTTGACAAGGGAAAGACCGCAGGTTTTTTTGCCATGTTTACTGTAGCTGGCTCAATTATCGGCCCGGTGATTGGTGGATTTGCGGGCGAACTCTTCGGTGTCTGGTCGGTCTTTCTGATTTTTATACCACTCTATCTGGCGCTGGCCGTCAAACTGTATGGGAGTCAACAGGTTCCGTCAGCAGTTTCTGGTGACGTGTTCATGCTTCAATCTGTCAACAAGGAGTATAGCGATGGGCAATAAAAAAATTGCAAAGGTAAAAACCATTGCAATCGGGCTGATTGTGCCAATTCTGCTCGTGGTTGGTCTGGAGATAATCTGCGAGTATGAAATTTTACCATCCCAGATCGTTGTGGCACCGCACAACGTGCTGGCTACTTTGTTTGAATTGATCCGCACCGGAGAATTGGTAGACCATTTGCGGATCAGCATGTTTCGGGTTTTGTCCGGATTTGTGCTCGGTGCCAGCCTTGGCTTTCTTCTTGGCACCGTGATGGCTCTTTCCGCACGCTCTGAACGGGTCATAGCTCCGCTCCTCAGCGCTGTAAGTCAGGTGCCGCTTTTCGGCTGGATTCCTCTTCTAATGCTCTGGTTTGGGATTGGAGAGACGTTCAAAGTGGTCTTTATCTCATTCGGGGCGTTTTTCCCGATGTTGATCAACACGTTTGAAGGTATTCACGGTGTTCCCAAATCATACCTTGAGGTTGCCCGTGCGTTTGAATTCAGTCCGGTAAAGCTGCTTCACAAAGTTCTCTTGCCTGCGGCATTACCGTCACTCTTTACAGGAATCAAACTGGCACTTGGCATGTCGTGGATGCTTGTTGTCGGAGCCGAACTGATCGCCGCAGGTGAGGGCGTCGGATACCTTATTGTCTGGGGACGACAGTTGTTTCAAATGGATATTGTTTTTGTCGGAATTGCTGTTGTTGGCTTTATCGGCTATCTGATGTTTCTGACACTGACGTCTCTTGAAGTTTCTCTTGTTCGCTGGCATCGTCCAACATCAAAACAATAAAAAAATGCCTGTTATTTCTATAAAAGGAAACAAAACGAGAATTCTTGAAGTGCTGGAAGGCATTCTTCTTCCAGTAATAATTATTGTTGCATGGATGATCTTTTCAACACTCAATATTTTGCCAAAGAATTTTTTCCCCTCGCCCGGAGATGTTTTTCATGGCTTTAATGAAGTGCTGCATGATGGGGCTTTTATTGAAAACCTTGGTATTAGTGTTATACGAGTTTTGAAAGGTTTTGTGCTTGGATCGACAACCGGTTTTGTTATAGGAATAATTCTTGGAATGTCCAGATATCTGGAGAAATTGATAACGCCAGTTTTTAATGCAATACGACAGGTCCCTTTACCGGCCTGGGCTCCGTTATTGGTGCTGGTCAGTCTTGGTGAGATGTCACGGGTACTCTTTATAGCAATAGGCGCATGTTATCCTGTTGTTCTGAATACGTTCGAAGGAGTGAAAAATGTACGAAGCGATTATGTAGAAGTTGGGAAGGTTTTCAAGTTCAGCAGGGCGCAACGATTTTTTAAAATTATTCTTCCTTCAAGTTTTCCTTCAACGCTGACCGGGCTCCGACTGAGTTTGAGTATTTCGTGGATGCTGGTTGTTGCCGCCGAAATATTTATGACTTCCGGTGGAGGAATAGGTGAAATGATGTGGTCTTGCAGAGAAGATTCGAGAATGGATCTGGTTGTTGTCTGTATTATAACAATCGCATTGGTTGGTTTTATAATGAATTTTCTTATGCAAAAAATGGAAATGTTTTTCTCTTTCTGGAGAGTGACATTAAAACAATCAAGATAAATCAATGAAAAGTACAGGAACGCTTTCAGTAAAGAATGTGAGCAAAAAATATCGGGTTAATGATCATGAAATTCATGTTCTCGATAATATCAATCTTTCCGTCAAGGCCGGGGAATTTATAAGCATTATTGGTTTGAGCGGTTGCGGAAAAACAACGCTTTTGCGACTTATTGTCGGTTTGGAATCTGACTATGAAGGCGATATTGTTCTGGATGGTCGCAAACTTAATGGACCAAGTCTTGACAGGGGAATGGTGTTTCAGGATCATCGACTTTTTCCATGGCTTACGGTAGAAAAAAATATCGGGCTTGGTCTTGTTGGTAAAAGTGAAACAGAAAAAAAAGAAATAATCAGCAGCCATATCGAACTGGTAGGACTGAAAGGATTTGAAAAAAGTTATCCCTATCAATTGTCTGGAGGAATGTCACAAAGAGCAGCCATAGCAAGGTCTCTTGTGAATCAACCTGAAATATTGCTTTTGGATGAACCGCTTGGTGCTCTTGATGCTTTAACAAGAATGTATATGCACCAGGAACTTGAGCGGATATGGAAAAAAGAAAATATTACCATGATCATGGTCACGCATGATGTTGAAGAGGCACTTTATCTCTCTGACAAGATTGTCGTGATGTCTGCTCGGCCAGGAAAACTACAAAAAATAATACCAGTTCCACTTGCCAGGCCACGGGATCGGGCAAGTGTAGAATTTGCTGAAATGAAAGAAAAAGTGCTTGAGGAGTTTATGCTCCATACCGAGCATAATTTTACCTATACGATATAATAGTAGTTCAATAATCTCAATCAATTCAACATCAGGGAGACAATAACTATGAGTAATCTTAAAGAAAAACTGTATCAGGAATTGGAGCTGAAAATTTTAACGGGGGTCGAAGGCATCAACTTTGATCCTCATATTTTCAAGCATCTTGATCTTGGTGGACGCTATCAGGAGGAAGTTCACTGCTTGTTCGAGGGTGACCATGAGACCCATGTTGGAATAAAGTTTCCTGCCGGGTACCGTTCTCCTCATGGTCTGGTCTATACCGTCAAATGGGATCGCCGCTCTTCCTACTCTTTTCTCTATGAAAAGGGTACCTACTACCTGGCCCATCATGGAGAAATCATCTTTCCGGTTGAATTTCTTGAGCGGCCAAACTATTACGGACTGAAAACTTCTGATGGCACAAGCATGTCCAACCTGGCGCTCTATGTGCAGGATGGAGTGCTGCTTATCCCTTACAGTAATGAGTGTGCCCTGAAAGACAAGGGTCAGGACTGCAAATTCTGCAACATCAATGCGACGAAAGATACCTATGGTGAAGCAGAAGGTATCGGCTGGAAATATCCAAAGCAGATCGGAGAGACGGTGGGTGCAGCATACCGGGACGGCGCGCGTCATCTCACCATAACAGGCGGGTTTGTGGCTGAGCGTCGTGAAGTGGAGTATTACCTTGATGTGGCAGACGCAATCAAGGAACATACCGGACTGGATGATTTCAATGGCACCGCCTGTGTCGGCGCTCCTCATGACCTGAGTATTATTGACAAGTACAAGGAGGCGGGCTATCGAACCATTGCAACCAACATTGAGGTCTGGGACAGAAATATGTTCAAGGCGATTTGCCCTGGAAAAGAGCTGCAATGTGGCGGCTGGGAGCATTGGGTAAAGGCGTTGGAGTATGAGGTGCAGGTGTTCGGCAAAGGAAAGGTGCGATCAAACATTGTGGCTGGTCTTGAGCCAAAGGATTCAACACTGGAAGGGATTGAGTATCTGGCCTCAAAGGGTGTTATCTGTTTTGCCACAAGCTGGAATCCCAATCCCGGTTCAGCTTTTGAGGGACATCGTTCACCGGAAGCTGCCTGGCATTTCGATCTCTACAAGAAAATTGCGGCAATCTATAGAAAGTATGGTTTTACCTATGAGGAGATCTTTGACTGCTATGCGGCGCCAATAACGGTCATTCATGATATTTACCGTATTGAAGATGAGATGCTTCCGGTTTTCAATGGGCTGGTGGCATGAAAAAAGTATTAGTCATTACAGGAGGGGCCAGCGGCATTGGTGCCGCGACGGCCCGACTTGCTGCCGAAAAAGGATATTCGATAGCCATCAACTACCGCACAAGGGAGCGTGAGGCAACTCGTCTGGTCGATGAACTGAATGGTGCGGGTGCGACTGCGATTGCTGTGCAGGCGGACATTTCGCTCACTGAAGATATCAAGCGCCTCTACAGAGTCGTTGACGACAAACTCGGTACCGTTACCGCGCTGGTCAACAGCGCAGGTATCGGTATTGGCCAGACCCGTGTTGATGAGACGGATGAAGCGGTGCTGCAACAGCTCTTTACCACCAATGTTTTTGGTTTGATCCTCTCAACGCGCGAAGCCGTGCGCCGTATGTCCACGGCGCATGGCGGCAAGGGCGGGGTGATCGTCAATGTGTCATCAATGGCGTCAACCATAGGGGGGCGTCCCGGCGCCAGCCTCTATGCAGCATCCAAGGGCGCGGTCGATGCGTTTACCGTAGGACTGGCAAAGGAAGTTGCATCCGAAGGAATACGCGCCGTTGCTGTCCGTCCCGGTTTTACCATTACTGAAATGACTTCGGCCTTTGTGACCGATCAGCACATTCTCGCAGGGATTTCATCAACAATTCCGATTGGCCGCCCTGCGCTTGTTGATGAGATTGCCAAGCCTGTTGTCTGGCTGCTTTCGGAAGAGGCCTCCTTTATTTCCGGAGCCCTGCTTGATATTTCCGGTGGCGGTTTCACCTTGGGCGCTTCAGCTCTTCCATCGCCAAAAAGGGTATTAAGCGCCGTGGATAATTAATCAAAACGTATTGCAATGAGTGAAAAGCAAGGCAAGCATATCGCCGTTTATGGCAAGGGAGGGATAGGAAAATCCACCACCACCTCCAATATCAGCGCTGCTTTGGCAGAGGCCGGGTACCGGGTGATTCAGGTTGGATGCGATCCTAAAAGTGACTCAACGACTATCTTGCGTGGTGGTAACGACTTGCCTACCGTACTTGATACTCTGCGTGAACAGGGCAAAGTTAAAATCGAAGATATTTCAGCGATTGGGTTTGGAGGTGTTCTCTGTATAGAAGCAGGGGGGCCTGTGCCGGGTGTTGGCTGTGCGGGCAGAGGGATTAATGCCGCAGTGGAGCTGTTACAGGAGTTGAAGCTTTTTGAGGAGTACAAGCCGGATTTTGTGCTTTATGACGTTTTGGGGGATGTGGTTTGTGGCGGCTTTGCCGTGCCGATCAGAGATGGTATCGCCGATCGGGCTTTTGTTGTCACCTCTTCAGACTTCATGGCCATTTTTGCTGCAAACAACCTTTTCAAGGCTATCAATAAATACGCTCCGTCCGGGGGCGCACGTCTTGGTGGTGTGATTGCCAACAGCATTCAGGCTCCCTATGCCAAATCACTGATCGATGATTTTGCCATAAAGACAGGTACGGCGGTGGTTGGTTATGTTCCCCGTTCCTTTACGGTTGCTCAGAGTGAGCTGTATGGAAAGACCGTTATAGAGGCTGTTCCAGCATCAGAGCAGGCTCAGGTCTATCGGGATCTTGCCCGATTCATTGATGAAAATGAGGATTCGGTTATTCCAAAACCGCTTAACGCTCCGGAACTGAAGAAGTGGGCCCGCTTGTGGGGAGACAGAATCTTTGAGGTTGAGGCAGGCGTCGTTCATGATATGGAATCGATTTAACCGATAACCAAGAAAAGGAAAAAAGCTTATGAGTCTTTTGAAAACCAGGGCACCTCGTACTCGTGAGAAGCGACTGGATTCTTTGCATGCGTGGCTGGGCAGCGCCGCCTCCGCAGTGAAGGAGTTTTCGGACGGGGAGCCTGTTCAGCGAATCCGTACGTTTTCCCAGAGCACACAAGATGATCTTCTCTATACCCTGCGCCTGCTTTCCGGTATCCGCAACAGTGTTACCATTATCCATGCGTCGCGTGGTTGTGCCGCTGCCGCCCTTTTTTATCGGGCGACGAGAGATCGTGGCCGATGGATTGTGACCAATCTCGATGAGAGGGATACCATCATGGGAGCTGACCTCAAACTGCGCAAGGCGGTAACGGCAGTGTATCAACGGTATAAACCGGAAGTGCTTTTTATTGTCTCAAGCCCGGTTGTGGCGATCAACAATGATGACATTCTGTCAGTCGTTGAGGAGTTGCATGAGGAGCTTGGGCTGGACATTGTTCCGATATTCGTGACCGGTTTTGCTTCGACCCATGCCGTGACCGGTTATGACACAACATTTCATGCTCTTCTGAAATATTTGTGCACTCAATGTAAAGATATTCAACCAGATCTGAAGGTTAATCTGCTTGCTGTTGCTGAGCACCCAGATGATCGATATGAGGCCGAACGTCTTCTGTCGGCTCTGGGTCTGGAGTTGAATATTCTTCCTGACGGGGCATCACAAGAAACATTCCGTCAGGCTGTTTCGGCTCGCCTCTCTCTTTCACTTGATCCTGATACCGCGAATTATCCGGGCGTTATCCTGCGGGACAAGTATGGAGTGCCCTATCCGGAGGTACCGAGGCCGATAGGTATCAGCGCCACAGGACGATGGCTCGCAGCGGCAGGCAGTGCGCTTGGGCTTGATCAGGAGGTTCGGGTGCTTCACGAACAAGAGTCAGAACGGGTGATGCGCGCTCTTGGCGATTTCTCATTTGATGGGTTGCGGGTTTATCTTGGTCTTTCATCTGCTACCGCCTTTGGAGTTCGGGAGCTTGTAAGGGAGCTTGGAGGTGAGGTTGTGGGGATAACGGTGAATCGTCTGGATGAACTCCATAAAGGGCGACTGGAGGAACTGGCATTGCAGAGTCCGGAGATGCAGATACATGTGGGAGATGGTCAGCCTTTTGAAGAGATCAACATCATACAACGTCTGAGTCCGGATCTTTATTTGGGTGATTCTGCGCATCTCGGTCAGATCGGAAGAGTCGGCATTCCTGTCGTCTCTCTTGATGAGACTCCCATACTTGGATACAATGGAGTGATTCGCCTGGCACGGCGTTTTTCAACAGCATTGCAAAATCGTTCGTTTGGCGCGGCACTTGCCCACACTCCATTGCCCTATCATGAGGCCTGGCTGCGGCGCAGCCCCAACTGGCATATCAAAAAGGAAGTGAAATAGACCATGGCACATCATATTGACGGATCACGCAACTCCTGCGCCTTGCATGGAGCACTTCAGGTCATCGGGGCAATTGAGGGGGTAATCCCTGTTCTTCATACTACGGCGGGTTGCGGTGCGCAGCATTTTCTTGGAGTGAACCGACTTAATGCGGGCGGGGATACATTTGGAGCACCACCGGTTTCATCCAGCAATATCAGTGAAAAGCATGTTGTGTTTGGAGGTGGTTCCCGTTTGCGTGAACAGCTCAAAAACACCATCAAGGTTGTTGAGGGGGAGCTCTATTTCATTGTGACGGGCTGCTCGACTGAAATGGTTGGCGATGATATTCCAGCAATGGCCAAAGAGGGACGTGAACAGGATTTCCCCGTGATCTACGCCAATACACCCGGATTTCGAGGCGATGTTCATCAAGGGTATCAGTTGGCGATAAAAGCGCTGATTGAACAATTGCCGGCTCTGGGCAAAGCAGTTGAAGTACCCTCAAAAAGAGTGGTCAATATATGGGGGGTTGTTCCGAACCAGGACCCGTTTTGGTCAGGTAATCTTGAGGAGCTTGGACGACTGCTGAAGGGTATTGGTCTGGAACCAAATTTGCTCTTCGGGTACGGACAGGGTCTCGCCAGTTGGCAAAAGATTCCCGATGCCCTTCTTAACATTGTTGTCTCGGTGTGGGGAGAAGGAACGGCAAAGCTTCTGGAGCAACGCTATGGAACACCGGTGCTTGCTGTGGAAGGTCTGCCGGTCGGTGCAGCCTCCGCTCGACTGCTGCGTGCTGTCAGTGAACGACTGGAGCTCGATCGGCAGCGGACAGAACTCTTTATACAGTCAGAGGAAAAGCGGCTGTACACCTCTCTCGGCGCTTTGGCCGATACCTATTACCGTGCAGGCTTCCAGCGCGAATTTGCATTGGTCGGCGAGAGTGCACAGGTCGTTGGAGTGAGTGAATTTCTGACAGGAACTCTCGGGCTGGTACCACGAACCCTGATCATAACCGATAATCCTCCCGAGGAGGTCAGAGAAGCGTTGTCCATACTGCTGAAGGGACTGGTGCACGGTGATCGCACAGAGCTTTTTTTCAGTGAAGATCATGCGGAAATTACGGATCTGGTTGTTGCTGGTGCAGCAGAGCTGGTGTTGGGAAGCGCCCTTGAAAAGTCAGTGGCGCTTGAGTTGGGGGTGCCGTTTTTGCAACTATCATTCCCGGTGGCTGACAGGCTTGTGCTGAACCGTTGCTATACGGGTTATCGCGGCGCAGCAACCCTGCTGGAAGATCTGGGCAGTGCAATACTTGCTCATAGTTATCGTTGAGCTTTATATAACCCATTCTCTCTTTTTTCGTTTTCATTCCAGAAAAGAAGTTTCGGTGAAAGGATTTTGATGATCCTCACTTGAGTTAATATATTGAAGCTGAAGATGCCCGTTTCACGAGTTTTCACAAAATATGGCCCTTACTTCCCAACATCGAGAACAGCAGCATGAGAGCGATCAGGAGCTGGTTGCCAGGGCGATTGAAAATAAAGAGGCATTTGCCGCAATTGTTCGCCGTTATGAGGCGCCTCTTCTGAGATATATCGTTCGTTTGGGATGTAAGGATTTATCAGCAGCGGAGGATCTTCTCCAGGAGATATTTATCAAAACGTTTGTTCATCTCAATGATTACGACACCTCTCTCCAGTTTTCATCGTGGATTTACCGAATTGCGCATAATGAAATCGTCAGCTATTTCCGAAAGGAAAAGAGCCGACCAAGCGTATTAGTACAGGGGGATAGTAATTTTCTTTTTGAAAATATGACTGATGATGCCGGCTTGACCGAGCTGGAAGGCCAGCGGCTTACAGCGGTGGAAATTCAGGCGGCTGTTGATCGGCTTGAGACAAAGTACCGAGAGGTTATTGTCCTGAAATTTTTTGAAGAAAAAAGCTATGAGGAGATATCGGATATTTTACAGATCCCTCAAGGGACTGTAGCGACGCTGATTAATCGGGCCAAGAAAAAAATAAAGTTTAATTTAGAAAAGAGTAAGCAGTAAAGCCTCATGCAGAAGGACAGATCAAAATATATACTTGATGAAATCGAGAAAAGACATGTTGAGCTGATTCCGCGTTGGCGCTTTCTTGTCAAACGACTTAGTTTTTGGCTGCTTGCCGCAATTTCGGTTGTAACGGGTGCCTTGGCGATGGCAACGGCTATTTATGTTTTTATTGATAACGATTTCATTGAGGATCACTCTTATATCAATCGTTTTTTTATTGAGCGTCCGCTTGTTGAGGATGTCATATCAAGCATACCCTATATCTGGCTGGCTGCTCTTGCGCTGTTTACCCTGGTTGCATTCTTCGGATTTCGGCACACTAAAACTGGGTATCGTTATTCTGCACCAAAGGTTATTGCAGCATCCCTCAGTGCAAGCCTTTTGCTCAGTCTTTGCCTGAACACCGTTGATATTGGCGGATACATCCATCGCTACCTTATAGAAAATGTTCATGTTTACAATAAACTGATCAATGCCAATGAGCAGCGCTGGACTAATTCACAAAAAGGATTGCTTGGCGGCAAGGTTATTCAATTTGATAACGTTCAGCATCTGATTGTTTTACGAGACTTTAGCAAAGGTATCTGGCGCGTTGACATCAGTAAAGCCGAGGTGCGGCCAAAAACACCGATCGCACCGGGGAGGTATCTGAAAATTACCGGCATAAAAACAGGTCGGCGAACGTTTCAGGCTCTCTCAATACAGAGTTGGGAAAAGAAGTATCATAAGCGTACGCCCGCACCAGCAACAATTTTGCCCCCAAAGAGCAATCTCATACCGGATAAACAATGATTTCAATTTAGAGAGAGGGTTGGCTAATGTGATGCAGGTTGTCTATACATTCCGCAATGAGAGTCGTTGCGCCAGTCCTCTCTTGCACGAATTTTCCCGCAGCCGTTCCGCTCTTTTCTTTTTGAACCATGTCGGTTGTCAGGGTTTTCAGTGCAGCACTCAGTTCCCCCACATCATGAATGATTGCAGCGCCTCCTGCGGCAACAAGCGCTTCCGCTTCGGGGGAGTTGTGACAGTTCGGGCCGAACAATACCGGGATATTGTAAACGGCTGGCTCAAGCGTGTTATGCACATTAACGCCGAAACCTCCTCCCACATAAGCTATTGAGGCCAGTGAATAAAGCTCAACAAGATAGCCGGTTTGGTCGATGACCAGGATTTCCCGTTCAGGATCGAATGTTTCACTCAGGGTTGATACCGGCGTGTATGCCAGAGATCGGTTTTGAAGATCCCGGTAAAGGCGGGCCATGTTTTCAGCATTGACTTCATGCGGTACAAGAATCAGCGACGGCCGTTTCTCAAGCTCCATCCATGCGGGAAGCAGCAGCATTTCATCACGATCCCACACACTTCCTGCAACCAATACCGTGCGGTTTTCAAAGAGAGGCTTGAGGTGATCAACCTTCGCACAGTTCCGGCTGCGCAAAAAGACCTGGTCAAACCTCGGGTCGCCTGCTGTTGCTGCCTGTTGACAGTCGAATATCTCCCTGAAGGCAATGGTATCACTGTCTGATACCGTATAGAGGTGATCGAACAGGTGAAAAATGGTTTTGTAAAAGCCCTTCAGCACCGGCTTGAAGTACGCAGCGTTTTCCTGGAGTACCGCTGCTGCGAGGAGTAACTTCGTTCCTTGCTTCCTGGCTTCGAGAAGATGGTTTGGCCAGAAGTCGTAGCGCATAAGAAGAAGCACATCCGGCTTGAGCAGCGACACCAGCTTTCTTGCATTGTTGCGCGTGTCGGTTGGCAGATAGAAGACTGCGGCAGCATCAGGGAAGTTTTTGCGGGCGTTGTAGCCGGAATCGGAGAGAAATGAGACAAAAAGAGTGATCTCCGGGTGGCTCGCTTTCAGTGCGGCAATGATCGGGCGAGCCTGCTCGAATTCACCGACTGAGGCAGCATGGACCCACAAGGTGAAGGAAGATGGCGGGAGTTTGCTGATTTTTTGTTTCAGCTCATCGAACAAACCTTTTCGTACCGTGAAAAAAGTCCTGAGCTTCGGGTGCAGAGGGGTGAAGAGCCTTGCTATTCCAAAAAATAGAGGGGAAAAAAAGGTGTAGAGTAAAAAGGCGGGGCTTTTCATGACGACATTTTTCATTACTCAAAAATGTTTAGATGATCTTGAAGGTAACAAAAAAGCTGAATGAAATAGTGGATGAGTCATGCCGTTCAAATGTTTTGCGACTATAAAATAAATTCGTCGGTTACAAAAAAAAATGGTATCATCCTGAAGTTTATTATGCGTGGTGAATATGCTAAGAAAGGGCGCTGAAAAATTTATAGTATTACTGAATGTAAATTTTTCGCGTTTGTGACGATTCGATGGTGCCTGGTTTTGTTTTGGGCTGCCCCGATGTTTTCGGTTGATGAGAACTCTTCTTCATTTTTTTCTTTCCTGCATTGCTGCCACTCACGCCTCATAAGAGGCTTTTTTTATCAATGATCTGGAAAGGAACACAAAAATGAAAGAACAGCAATTATTGCCGACGGATTTTCACGCCCTTCAGCTTGTCGAACCCATAATGAGAGCGCTTGAGGAGGTTGGTTATGAAAGCCCCACCCCGATTCAGGCCCAGACGATTCCCCTGATTCTCGAAGGACGTGATGTTCTCGGGCAGGCTCAGACAGGCACAGGAAAAACTGCCGCCTTTGCCCTGCCGATACTCTCCAATATCAACCTTGAGCAAGCTGAACCCCAGGCGCTTGTGCTCGCCCCGACAAGGGAGCTTGCCATACAGGTTGCCGAGGCTTTTCAGCGTTATGCCGAATACCTCAAGGGATTTCATGTTGTGCCGATTTACGGTGGCCAGGATTACGGCATACAGCTTCGCATGTTGAGACGTGGTGTGCATGTTGTTGTTGGTACACCAGGTCGTGTTATGGACCACATGCGTCGCGGATCGCTCAATCTTTCCTCGCTGAAGTGCCTTGTGCTTGATGAGGCTGACGAAATGCTTCGTATGGGATTTATCGATGATGTCGAATGGATTCTTGAGCAGACACCGAAAGGTCGGCAGATCGCCCTTTTTTCGGCAACCATGCCTTCGGTGATCCGCCGTATCGCGCAAAAGTATCTTACAAATCCTGCCGAGGTTACCATACAGTCAAAAACCACCACGGTTGATACCACCCGGCAGCGCTACTGGATTGTCGGTGGAAGCCACAAGATCGACATTCTGACCAGAATTCTCGAAGTGGAGCCGTTTGATGGCATGCTCATCTTTGTGCGTACCAAAACCATGACCATTGAACTTGCTGAAAAGCTTCAGGCACGCGGATATGGTGCAGCCGCTCTTAACGGAGATATGCCCCAGAGTCAGCGTGAACGTACTGTCGAGCAACTGAAGAGTGGCGTGTTAAGTATTGTTATTGCTACTGATGTTGCTGCGCGTGGACTTGATGTTGATCGTATCAGCCATGTTATCAACTACGATATTCCTTCTGATACCGAATCTTATGTGCACCGTATCGGGCGTACCGGTCGTGCCGGTCGTGCCGGCGACGCCATTCTCTTTGTCTCTCCGAGAGAGAAAAACATGCTGTACTCCATTGAACGGGCAACGCACAGCCGCATTGAGCTGATGGAACTGCCAACCACGGAAGTCATCAACAACAAGAGGATTGCAAAGTTCAATCAGCGCATCACTGACAGGATTGCCGCTGAGGATCTTGGGTTTTTTACCAAGCTTATTGAGCAGTACTGTCACGAGCATGATGTCCCGGAGCTTGACGCTGCGGCTGCCCTTGCCTCCATGGTTCAGGGTGAAACGCCGCTTCTGTTATCCAACAAGCCTGAGAAAACAAAGTTTCATGAAGAGAGAGAAGGGTCTGGCAGAGAGCGCGGCGCAGACAGGGATCGTGGACCGGTCAAAAGGAGAAGCAAGGGCGAGGCTTATGGCGAAGAGGGCAAGGAGAGGTACCGGCTTGAGGTTGGCAGCGAGCATGGTGTCAAGGCCGGCAATATTCTCGGCGCTATCCTGAACGAGGTTGGTCTTGATCCTGAATCGGTCGGTCATATTTCTATCAACGATAGTTACAGTACGGTTGAACTGCCCCAGGGGATGCCTGATAATATCTTTCATGAGCTGAGAAAGGTGAGGGTCTGCGGCCGTCAGTTGAGGCTTAGCAAAATGGAAGAGCAGGAGCGTGAGTCACCGTACGCACCAAAAAAGAGTTTTAAAAAACCTTATAAACCAGCAGCGGCAGGAAAAGAGACCTCATTCTTTACAGGCAACAAAAAGAAGCGTAAAGGATAGGCTCTCCAGCACACATATTATGTTAAATACGTCATTCAGGGAGCTTGTCCCTATTCTTCAAACAGCCATTGGCCCGATGATTCTTATCTCGGGCCTCGGTTTGCTGTTTCTTACCATGACCAACAGGCTTGGTCGTGTTATTGACCGTTCGCGCTCACTTCTTGATAATCTGGAATCCTATCCGGAAACCTATATCATCAAAATCAACCAGGAGGTCGCCATTCTCTGGAAACGTGCCCGCTATATCCGTACCTCGATTCTTCTGGCTTGCATGACCTGTATTGGCGCGAGCTGGCTTATTATCATGCTTTTTCTCAGCGCACTGGTCAATCTTGATCTGCCGATGCTGTTGTCGGGGATTTTTATTTTCAGTATGCTCTGCCTGAGTTTTTCGTTGCTCTTTTTCTTTATTGATGTCAATATGACTCTTTCGGCCTTTAAAATCGAAATGGAGAGCCATGACAAAAAAAGACTCATTATTGAGACGAAAGGCTATTACTGACAAAACCCGTTATCCTCTTGGATGAAAGGTTTTATGCACCTCTTTGATAAATGAGCGATCGATATGCGTGTAGATCTGGGTGGTGACAATCGAGCTGTGGCCGAGCATCTCCTGGACTGCGCGGAGATCGGCCCCGCCTTCGAGAAGATGGGTGGCGAAGGTATGGCGGAAGGTGTGCGGGCTGATACTTTTTTCTATACCAGCCATGACGGCATATTTTCGTACCATGGCAAAGAGCGCCATGCGTGTCAGTTTTATTCCCCGTGCATTGAGAAACAGGTAGTCATCGGAGTTCTGCTGCGCCAGTGACAATCGAAGTTCGGTCTGGTACCGTTTGACCCACGCAACGGCGGAGTTGCCAACGGGCACAAGCCTCTCTTTTGAGCCCTTGCCGAAAATCCGTATAAAACCTGCATCGAAATAGAGATTCTGCTGCTGAATATTGATGAGTTCGCTTACTCTGACCCCGGTTGCGTAGAGGAGTTCAAGCATCGCCTTGTCTCGCAGAACATATTTGTTGGGAGGGATGAGAGCTTGTGGCGCCTCAAGCAGTCGCATGGTTTCATCAATCGTCAGGACGTTCGGGAGGTATCGGGCCTGTTTTGGCTGATGGAGGTTCTCCGCCGGGTTCGCGTTAAGCGTTCGTTCGTTCACCAGAAATTTATGGAATGAGCGGATCGCGGAAATGTTTCGGGCCATTGAGCTTGCCTCGAGGCCGATGGTGTAGAGTTCGGTAATGAACTCTTCAATGTGAGGGGTCGTTATGGCTTCCAGCGGCCTTGAGTTCTGCTGCATGAAGAGCAGGTAGCGCTTGAGATCGTTGTTGTACGACTCCCTGGTGTTTCCGGAAAAGTTGCGCTCGACAAGCATATAGCTCAGAAAGCTCTCAAGGGCTCTCTGGTAGTGGTTGTCCAGCCTGTTCATGCTATTTTATGCAGCCGCTGGCAGAACCCGCCGTCAAAGCCAGTGCGCTCACCAGGCAGTGTGAGTATGGCCCCTTCGGCACCAGCGATAAACTCAGGGTGTCGCTGAAGAAATCCCTCAATCTGCTGATTGTTCTCTTCAGGTTCAAGCGAGC
>JBAXFV010000015.1:0-21086 GCA_037139755.1 Chlorobiaceae bacterium | reverse complement strand
CAATAGAAACAAGTTACGGCGCAACCAATATCCAGGTGCTTGACGGCATTGAGCATGTGCGCATGCGGCCTGCAATGTATATTGGCGATATTCACAGCAGGGGTCTTCACCATCTGGTCTACGAAATTGTCGATAACTCTATCGATGAAACCCTCGGTGGCTTCAACGATTATATTTTTGTCGCACTGAATCCTGACGGCTCAGTGACGGTTATCGATCACGGCCGCGGCATTCCTGTTGATATTCACCCCGAAAAGCAGAAATCGGCGCTTGAGCTGGTCATGACGGTTATCGGAGCCGGCGGCAAGTTCGACAAGGGTGCCTACAAGGTCTCCGGTGGTCTGCACGGTGTTGGTGCTTCGGTGGTCAATGCACTTTCGGAATGGTGCGAAGTTGAGGTGTACCGCGATAGCCAGGTCTATTTTCAGCGCTTTGAACGCGGAATCCCCCAGGGTGATGTAAAGGCCATTGGCCCCTCCGACCAGCGCGGCACGAAGACAACCTTCATGCCCGACCATCTTATCTTCAAGACAACCGAGTTCCGCAAGGATATAATTGTCGATCGCATGAGGGAGCTCGCCTTTCTCAATAAAGAGCTGCGCATTATTGTTCAGGATACGGACGGCTTTCAGGAGGTGTTTCACTACGAAGGGGGCATCAAGGAGTTTGTGCTCTTTACTGATCAAAACCGCATCAACCTGCTCAAAGAGCCGATCTATCTCTACGGCGAACGTGACACAACCATTGTTGAAATAGCGCTTCAGTACAATGATTCCTATCAGGAGAACGTCTTCAGCTATGTCAACAACATCAACACGCATGAGGGCGGCACGCACGTTACCGGATTCCGCAAGGCGCTGACCAGAACGCTCAATGCCTACGCTCAGAAGAATGATCTGCTGAAAAACCTGAAACTTGCCCTTACCGGTGATGATTTCAAGGAGGGTTTGACTGCTGTTATCTCGGTCAAGGTTGCTGAACCGCAGTTTGAGGGACAGACCAAGACAAAGCTCGGCAACTCGGAGACTCAGAGCATTGTCGAAACAGTTGTTAATGAGCAGCTCTCGGAGTTTGCCGAAAGCAATCCGAATGTGCTCAAGATGATTATTGAAAAGGTGAAGGGCGCAGCCATGTCGAGAGAGGCGGCCCGGAAAGCCAAGGAGCTGACTCGCAGAAAGTCGGTGCTTGAGAGCTCGGGACTGCCTGGAAAACTTGCTGACTGCTCCATCAATGACCCGGAACATTGTGAACTCTATATCGTTGAGGGTGATTCGGCAGGCGGCAGTGCCAAACAGGGTCGCGACAGAAGTTTTCAGGCCATTCTGCCTTTGAAGGGTAAAATTCTTAATGTCGAAAAGGCCAGGTTACACAAGATGCTTGAGAATGAGGAGATCAAAACTATTATTCTTGCGCTTGGCACCAGTTTCGGTGAGGATGAATTTTCTGTGGAAAAACTGCGCTATGGCAAAATTATCATCATGACTGATGCTGATGTTGACGGTGCACATATCAGAACGCTGCTGTTGACCTTTTTCTTCCGCCACATGCGTGCGCTGATTGAGGCAGGCAGGGTCTTTATCGCACAGCCGCCACTCTACCTGGTCAAGTCAGGCAAGGATCAGCAGTACGCCTGGGATGACGATGAACGAAACAGTATTTCGGATGGGATGAAAAAGATGCAGAAAGGGAAGGCAAACATCCACATTCAGCGATACAAGGGTCTTGGAGAGATGAACCCTGAACAGCTCTGGAGCACCACCATGGATCCTGCCCACCGCTCACTGTTGCTGGTCAACGTAGAAAATGCCATGGAAGCTGATCAGGTATTCTCCACGCTGATGGGCGACAAGGTTGAACCACGGAGAGACTTTATCGAGAAAAATGCACGATACGTCCGCCGCTTAGATGTCTGAGATGCGCACATAAACCTCTTTGTGGAGCTGCTGCACCCATTGATTGAAACGCTGGCGGCTTTTGTAGTCAAGCGTCATCTCCTCAAGAGCTGAATAGTCTTTTTCAGGATCAAGAGGGTGCGCTGCTATCCGTTCGTTCAACCGGAATATTCCGTAAAACGGTTCTCTTTGTGGAGGATTTATTTGCTGTGGTTCACTGATATCGCCACTCTTTTTCAGGGAGGCGATTACCTGCTGCAATTGAGGGAACAATTTGGCAGGCGAAATCGTCTGTCTGGATGAGCCCGGTATGAGAATCGTACCGCCGATCGGTGCAGAAGCAGAATCATCAGAATATTTTTTAGCCATCTCTGAAAAATTCCCCTTACCGCTCAACAGATCAGCATGCAGTGCATTGAGCTGCTGAATCGCCTCCGAAAAATCTCCTTTCGAACGGTCAATCCCTATAAGAATATGCCTGACATGGATAGCGTTATCCTCCTTGCTCAGCATCTGAATAACATGAAATCCATAGCGCGTTTCAACAATATCGGATATCCCCCCGTCCTTGAGTGCGTAAGCCGCAGTCTCAAAGCTCTGGATAAGCTGACCTTTCCTGACAAAGCCCAGATCTCCTCCTGATTTGGCAGAACCTGGATCCTGTGAATACTGGATTGCCAGGGAAGCAAAATCTGCTCCCGCAAGAAGCTCTTTGCGTATCTCCTGGATCGTTGCAAGCGACTGCTTTCTGCTTTCCTCTGCAACTCCACGATATTTGATAATTTGCGATACCGAAACCTCTTCGGGAATCTCCGGGAGCTGACCACGGTTTGTATTGTAAAATTCCATCGCCTCATCATAAGTGACGGTTATGCCCGCAGATTTTTTCTTCCGAAGCGTCTCGATCAACTGCTGATTGCGCAGCTCCTCACGAATACTCTCGCGAATACCGGCAGAGGATTTGCCGATGCGACGCTCCATATCAGCTTTCGACGGGAAACTTGAGCTGATCTGCTTGTAGCGGTCATTGACCATGGTGTCGAGCGAATTAAGGTCAATAGCGACGCTATCTATTTTGGCTTTGGCAAGAATGATCTTCTGGTCAATCACCCCGTCAAGTATTGAGCGGGACAACCCTTTATCTTTCTCCAGTTCGGGATACTGCAGGCGTGCCATGAGTGCACGGTTATCAATTTCCGATTTAAAAATAACCTCATTTCCGACAACGGCAACGACCCGGTCAGCGATTTCTGCAAGCGCTGATCCCTGCCAAGATGATAACCCCGCTACAAGCAGCAATAGAGCGTTCCTCAATACTTTTTTCATGCACCGACTCCTGACTGATGAATATTTTTTAAGTTTTCCGGCCACAACGGGCTCGATGGTACCGATTGCATAACTCCCAACATTATGACAAAGGCTCTCAGGAAATCTTGCTCCCTCTCAGATGAACCGCACTTTTGGTGAGCCTGAGCCAGTCATACACCAATGGTGCCGCCACAAAGATTGATGAATAGGTGCCTATCATAATTCCGGTAAAGACGGCAAAAGCAAAACCTCTGATAGCTGGTCCGGCAAAGATAAAGAGCACAAAAACCGAGAGGAGCACTGTTCCTGAAGTTATAATCGTGCGGCTGAGTGTCTGGTTCATGCTTTCATTGAAAATCCTCTCATATTCCGAGGGTTTCTGCCCCCGTATTCTCTCACGGATACGGTCGTAAACGACCACAGTATCGGTAATGGAATAACCGGCTATCGTAAGAAAAGCAGCAATAATGCTTTGATCCATTTCAAGGGGCATGAAAGTAAAGATACCTCCAAGAATACTGAAGAGCCCCAACACGGTCAGGATATCATGAAAAATCGCAATCACACCTGCAGTTGCAAATTTGATTTCAAACCGGAAGCCTACATAAAGAAGGATGGCAAAAAGGGATGCAAAGAGCGCCTTTACCGCCGACCATTTCAAATCGGAGGCAATACTCGGGCCAACGGCATCAATACGGACAATTTCATGATGATTCCCCTTGATACGATCGTTGAGGGCGTTGGAAACCAGAGATTTCAATTGCCCGCTGTCTCCCTGGAAAACGGTGCTGAAGAGAAAAGAGCGATCCATTCCGTACTGCTTCAGGGTCCCTGAAACACCTGCCGCGTCAAGAACCGAGCGTATCTGACCGACATCTACGTTTTTGTCGAACCGTATAACCACCTCGGAACCTCCCCTGAAATCAATCCCGTAGTTCAGCCCTTTAAAGACAAGCGAACCCATGCCCGCAAGCAGCAGAACAATAGAAAAACCGTACGCAATTTTACGATACCGGATAAAGTTAAAGTTGGTCTTCTGAAAGATCCTCATGAGTTGAAACGTCTTGAAATATTAACCGAAACTTTTGTCTGACATAAGGTTTTTGGCAAGAAGCAGATGGAAAATCTCTCTGGTCACCACGATTGCCGTAAACAAGCTTGCCGAGGTACCAATCATCAGCGTAACAGCAAACCCCTGAATGGGACCGATACCGTACGTATAAAGGAGAAAAGCCGCCGAAAGGGTTGTCACATGTGAGTCAAGAATAGAAGAAAACGCCCGGTCATAACCCTGCGTGACGGCGGAAAGCACACTCTTGCCTTCAGCAAGCTCTTCTCGTATCCTCTCATAAATCAGGACGTTGGCATCCACTGCCATGCCAATGGTCAGCACAATGCCGGCAATGCCCGGCAAGGAAAGAGAGGCGTTGAACCCTGCCAGTACTGAAAGCACAATAAGAATGTTCAGCACGAGGGCTATATCTGCCGCTATACCTGCTTTCTTGTAGTAAAATAGCATAAAGATCGACACGGCACAGAACGCCCATGCAAGAGACTGCATGCCTGCCCGGATGTAATCCGCGCCAAGTGATGGACCGACGCTTCGTTCTTCAGTTATCCTGACTGGAGCGGGAAGCGCACCAGCTTTAAGCACAATTTCAAGATCTTTTGCCTCCTCAAGACTTTCAATTCCATTGATCACCGAATTACCATTGGGAATCTTGGACTGAACAACAGGAGCACTGTAAACCGCTCCATCAAGCACAATTGCAATACGTTTTCCGATATTGGCACCAGTAATCCGGGCCCATTTCGAGGTTCCTTCCGAGTTCATCGACATCAAGACCTCGGGCTGAACACCCTGTGATCCAAACGTTGCCTTTGCCTCTGTAATAACACCGCCAGTTAACTCTGGAGCCTTTTTGACAAGATAGATGGAATAAAGCTTTTCACCGTTTTTTCCAACGTCCGGTTTAGCGGCAAGAAGCAGTTCAGTATCCGGAGGCAGAAGGGCCTGTATGTCGCTGCGATGCAGCAAAGAGGTAACAAACTCTTTCGTGTGCTCGGAAGTATAGGCTGTTCCGTTCTGAAAAACACCGATCACATCATAAAGTGGTTTGGCAGAGGTCGACTTGCTGGAAGGGGTAGACGGCGTGCTCCCGGATTGAGGAAGAGGAGCAGGAGCGGCGGCTGACGAATCGGGAACCAGCGCGCCATGCGCAGCAACACCGTTATCGACAAGATAGGTGTTGATCCTGTCCAGCGTCCTGACCATCACTTCCGGTTCCCGCAGAAGCCTGAATTCAAGCTTGGCGGTACCTTTCAGCAGATTCCTCACTCTGTTTTCGTCCGAAACACCGGGAAGCTCAATAATGATTTTTCTGCTGCCCTGTGTGGTGATGACCGGTTCAGCAACACCATACTGGTCAATACGATTGCGGATAATCTCTTTGGCGCGACTTAAGGCCTCATCTGATTCCTTTTCCAGCTTCCCTAAAATTTCCTGATCGCTGTTGCGTATATCATAAAAATAGCGACTAAGCCGAATATTTTCATTTTTAAACTCCGCAACCAGAAGATCGATAACACGCGCATCACTTTGGGTTGCCTTTGCCCTGACAGCCTGCATGATGGCGGAAAACTTCGCATCTTTATTCCATGCTTTCTGTTCAAACAGATCCACCTGGTCAACTTCCATCACGAGATGCATCCCGCCTTTTAAATCCAGACCAAGTTTCAGACTTTTTTTCCGGGCGTCCTCAATTTCCTCACGGTGATTCAGCGCATATTTCAGACTGTCCTGGGCAGACCCAAAACTATTGAGCTGTTTCGAAAGGGAGTAGTCCCGCCAGGTTGGCCATAGCGACCAGGCCGCCACAAGAGTGACTACAGCAATCAGAAGAAGGTTTAAACGTTTATTTTTCATGGATGGCATCGCGTTACGCTCGGAAAAAATAATTCAGCCAATATATAAAATGGGGTAGTGATTAACTAACACTCAGAAGTTCACCAAAGAGCCCGCAGAAGCCTCTTGTTTCAAGAAAAATTTCTCAATTTTTCATTTTATCCTGACGATATCCGTAACTGCTTCCTGTCTCAGAATATGATGCGTAACTATTATTCTTTTAACCATTTTTACTTTGACCTTAATGTTAAATAACAACAACTCATAAATTATAGATCTCAGCGAACAATACACTAATAATACACCGCTGAAGTTATTGCAAAATCAAGCAGGGTAAACTGCAAGGAATGTGCTATTATTTTAAAATTACTTATTAATTCAAGGGATGTTTCACGTGAAACAATTTGTCAATTATGTATGATATCATCGTTACGGGTGCAGGCCATGCGGGATGCGAAGCCGCGCTTGCTGCGGCAAGAATTGGTTGCTCTTGCCTTCTCATCTCTTCGGACCTTACGGCAATAGCGAGAATGTCGTGCAACCCTGCGATCGGTGGAGTGGCAAAAGGACAAATCACTAGAGAAATTGATGCTCTTGGCGGAGAAATGGCAAGAGCTATAGACGCGACAGGAATACAATTCAGGATGCTCAACAGAAGCAAGGGGCCGGCAATGCACTCCCCGAGAGCTCAAGCTGATCGCGCCCGATATTCACTGTATATGAAAAGAGTAATTGAAGAGGAGGGGAATATTGATCTTTTACAGGACACAGTAACATCCATTGAATGCTCTTCAAACGCCTTTCGCGCAGTTGTTCTGTCATCAGGCAGAGTCATCAAAAGTAAAACTGCAATACTTACGTGTGGGACATTTCTCAATGGGCTCATTCATATCGGGATGAATCATTATGCAGGGGGGAGAACCATTGCAGAGCCTCCGGTTTACGGCCTCACAGAACACTTAGTCGGTCTCGGCTTTTCATCAGGAAGGCTTAAAACAGGGACACCCCCAAGGATTGACGCCCGTAGTATCGACTACTCATTGCTGGATGAACAAAGGGGAGATGAAGAGCCTGTAACCTTCTCTTTCAATACAATCCCCGATGTAAATCGACGACAGATAAGCTGTTTTGTTACAAAAACAAACGATGTAACACATGAAATACTGAAGAAAGGATTTGATAGATCCCCATTATTTACTGGAAAGGTTCAAGGCGTTGGCCCGAGATACTGCCCGTCGATAGAAGATAAAATCTGCCGTTTCCCGGATAAATCAAGCCATCATATATTTCTGGAACCTGAAGGATTTGAGACCAATGAAATGTATGTTAACGGATTTTCCACATCTTTGCCTGAAGAGATTCAATTGGAAGGGTTACGCTCTATTGCAGGTCTGGGCAACGTAAAAATGATTCGCCCTGGTTATGCAATTGAATATGACTATTTTTTCCCGCATCAAATAAAAAGAACACTTGAAACAAAGTTAATTTCTGATCTCTACTTTGCCGGTCAGATAAATGGGACCTCAGGATATGAAGAGGCTGCAGCGCAGGGACTAATGGCTGGTATTAATGCAGCACTGAAAGTCCAGAAGCGTCCACCCGTTCATCTGAAACGTTCCGATGCCTATATCGGAGTACTCATTGATGATCTCATCACGAAAGAGACCATAGAACCTTATCGAATGTTTACCTCTTCTGCTGAACACCGACTTCTGCTTCGGCATGACAATGCTGATATCCGTCTTCGGCATTTTGGCTATACCGCAGGACTCATTGATGAAAAAACATTTTCTGCCTGCAATATAAAGATTACTTCTATAGAAGAGATTAAAGAGATATTATTGCATACGAGAATTACCCCATCTGAAATTAACACATTACTTGCTGAGCTTGGGTACCCGATAATTGAAAGCTCACAAAGTGCTTTAACCCTTTTAAAAAGGCCAGGGATTCATTTGACAATGCTCGTTGACGCATCCGATACATTAAAGAATGCTGTAAGCATTATATCAAGAAGCCCCCAGCTCTATGAGCAAGTAGAGATTGATCTGAAATATGAAGGCTATCTTAAGAGAGACCTCTTAATGGCTGACAGAATTCTTCGACTTGAGTCACATCAAATCCCGCAGTCGTTCAAATACGATTCTGTTTCGGGCCTATCAAATGAAGGGAGAGAAAAACTCAAAAAACATCAACCAGAGACTATTGGACAAGCATCAAGAATACTTGGTGTCTCTCCTTCAGATATCTCTATTCTCATGATACATCTGGGACGCTGAAATATTTTATGTTTCACGTGAAACGTATATTATATCGTTTATTCAGTTATATAATTGAACAGAGCAGCTATGGATAGCATAATAGATGATATCATCAACAACGACCTTTTATTCGGTAAAGATAAAGAACAGGGCATAGTCGGGGCATACCAACTATCGGATACCCATATAAGAGTATTTAACCGTGATAATGGAAAGATTCGTTGTCATGATGAGCTCTTTTTCCCATTTTTTTTCCTTTCTGATAGCTCTATACTTAATGGTTTTATCCCGGAAGACAAAGAGAAATTCTGGCTGGTGAAACTTGGAGGTACTAATTATTACCAGTGTCTTGTCATTTTCAGAAGTTGGAAAAATCAAAAAAGTGCCATTGATTTCATTAATAGGAGGCGTTTAATAAAGGCCGATGAAACACAGAACAGTTCAATTTCATACGACAGCAACTCACATGTATACAATAAAGGGGATGCGGTAACTCAATATCTGCTTCAGAGTGGAAAGACACTGTTCAAAGGTATGATGTTCGACGACCTTTACCGGATACAGCTTGATATAGAGACCAATTTCAATCCTGCAAGAAGGCGTTCTGGAGGATCGGATGATGAAGAAGAGATAATTATTGTCTCTCTAAGCGATAGCAGGGGATGGGAATTGGTTCTTCATTCAAAAAATAGCTCTGAAAAAAATTTGCTTACAGAGGTAGTCGACTTAATTTTGAAAATGGATCCTGATGTTATTGAAGGACACAACATTTTCAGTTTTGACCTTCCCTATCTGCAGCGCCGTTGTGAACGACATAACATTCCATTTAAAATAGGACGTAATGGAACGCTCCCGAAAACATTCCCTGCAAGTATTCGGTTTGGAGAAAGAAGTATTGATTACCCTTTCTTTGATATACCAGGACGGCATGTTATTGATACTCTCTTCCTTGTTCAAAGTTATGATGTCTCTAAACGCTCAATGCAGAGTTATGGACTTAAAGCTGTAGCAAAACATTTCGGCTTTGCCAGCCCTGATCGAACCTATGTCGATTATAAGGATATTGCTTCCCTATGGAAAAATAACCATGAAAAACTGCTTGCATACGCCCTGGATGATGTCCGTGAAACAAGAGCGCTCTCTTCACTGCTGTCCGGCAGTAATTTCTACCTGTCTCAAATGCTTCCCTACACTTATGCGATGACTGCGCGGATTGGACAGGCCGCCAAAATTGAAGTTCTTCTCGTAAGAGAATATCTGCGTCTTAAACAGTCCATTCCAAAACCAAATTCCGGACAGCAGCACTCAGGGGGATATACTGAAGTATTCCTAAAAGGAATTCTTGGTCCAATTGTCTACGCAGATGTAGAATCACTCTATCCATCTATCATGCTTTCCTACAATATATGCCCTAAAAGTGATGAATTACGGGTGTTTCCGGGGGTGCTGAACGATCTGAAAGAGCTGCGTTTTAAAGCAAAAGACAAGTCACGAGAAGAAAAGGAACTTGGTCATACTTCTCTGGCGGCAAATTTTGATGCAATGCAAAGCTCATTTAAAATTCTGATCAATGCGATGTACGGATACCTTGGTTTCAGCAGTGGGATTTTCAATGATTTCATTGAGGCTGATAAGGTAACTGCAACAGGACAAAGTCTTGCAAAGAAAATGATATTTGATTTTGAAGCAAGAGGTTGCAAGGTCATAGAAGTGGACACCGACGGTATTTTATTTATACCGTCAGCAGACATAACGACAGAATTTGAAGAAAGAAAGCTGGTCAGTGAAGTGTCGAAACTCATGCCACAAGGCATCAACATAGGATTTGATGGGAGATTCAAAAAAATGATCTCTTACATGAAGAAAAATTATGCCCTTCTTGACTATGATAATGTCATGACCCTGAAAGGCTCTTCACTTACCAGCAGAAGTGGAGAAAAATTCGGCAGAGATTTCGTACGCAGGGGATTTGAAATGCTGTTGACAGAGGATATCATTGGCTTGCACGCCCTATTCATCGAATACAAAGAAAAGATTCAGCGTCATGAACTTGATGTGTCTGAATTTTCGAAAACCGAAACCCTGAGAAATTCGATTGAACAGTATCTTGAGGATGTAAAATCCGGTAAACGATCAAAATCGATAACATACGAAATAGCCTTAAAGGCTGGTATGAAGATTTCAAAAGGAGACCGTATAACCTTTTATGTTTCAGGAACCGGAGTTGGAAATGCTTCCTGGGATAAAGGCAAGCTTGCATCAGAATGGAGTAAAGAAAAACCTGATGAGAACACGAATTTCTATCTGAAGCGCCTTGATGAACATTGCCAGAAATTTCTTCCTTTCTTTAAACCACAAGATTATAGTATGATATTTTCAAGCGATACTCTATTCTCTTTTTCTGCCGACGGGATAGAACTTCAAAAAGAGATACGGCACACAGAAACCACTTCTCTAACCGAGGAAATCCTTTAACATAAAGAGGATTTTTTGGTTGTATAGTTATATATGGAACTCTTTGTATTATTTCTGCGTATATAGTTCTGTAAACCGTTTATTTTTAATTAATTCCAAAAGAATCATGATCGATAATAAAGTGCTTCCTGTTACTGAAGACGTGAGCTGGATTGGAGTTCTTGATCCGGGTCTCATCACCTTCGACATAGTAATGGAAACGAAATACGGTACAACCTATAACTCTTATTTTATCAATGCCGATAAAAAAACGATTATAGAAACGACAAAAGAAAAGTTCTGGCAAACATATCTTGATAAGATCAAGCAAGTTACCGATTTATCTGAGATAGAATATATCGTTGTTGATCACACGGAACCTGACCATTCAGGTAATGTGAAAAATCTTCTCGCTGTTGCTCCAAACGCAACTGTAGTAGGGAGTGGAAATGCCATCAAATTTCTCCGTGACCAGACAGGTCATGACTTTAAATCACTTGTGGTCAAAACAGGTGATACGTTAAATCTTGGTAATAAAACTCTTCATTTTTTTAATGCGCCGAATCTTCACTGGCCTGACACCATATACACCTGGCTTGAGGAAGATAATCTTCTTTTTACCTGTGACTCTTTTGGTGCTCATTTCTGCAATGAAGGGATGTATGATGATGTCGTCGGTGATTTTGACGACTCTTTTACCTATTACTTTGATACCATTCTCAAGCCCTTCAGCAAATATATGCTTCAGGCTATTGAAAAGATCAAGACACTTGACATCAAGGCGATATGCCCTGGTCATGGTCCTATTTTGAGGTCAAACTGGAAAAAATATGTTGCTCTGTCATCGAAGTATGCCACTGCAGCAATAGCACTTCCTAATGAAAAACACATTCTTATTGCATACGTTTCTGCTTATGAGAACACAACGCTAATGGCCGAAAAAATTGCTGAAGGACTGCGTCAATCGTGTGACTTCCAGATTGATGTGTGTGATATAGAAAGCCTTAAAGCTTCAGATCTTGAAGAGAAAATCGCACACTGTACAGGAATTATTGTAGGATCTCCTACAATTAACCAGAATATACTGCCGCAGATTTATCAAATTTTTGCCACAATCAACCCAATACGGGATAAAGGAAAACTTGCAGCCGCATTCGGTTCTTATGGATGGAGTGGCGAGGCTGTAAGGATGATAGAATCAAATTTTACCCTGCTCAAACTAAAAGTATTTGAACAGAATGTTATGGTTAAATTTAAACCACATGAACCTGAATTTGAGAAGTGCATTGCTTTCGGTAAAGCCTATGCAGAAAAAATGATTGAAATGTACCAGCTAAGCTGCAGTCTCTAATTGATTTTCAGATAACAGAGCCATGGGTAGCTCTGTTATCTGAAAATAATCTCATGAACCAATACATTGTCTATTGCGGCGTTCAATTTGGCAAGGATCTCCTGTTTACGGAAATTAAGCTCCATTCTCCAGGCAGGGTTCTTTACCCGTATAAACAACTGCCCACCTGAGAATCTCTCAAGTACGGTCGCCTCTGCAATAGCCTCTCCAACTACGGTATTCCATATCTGAAGTGTTTTGTACTGCTGATACGCCTCTTCCATCCCAAGTACCTGATACAGATCACCAACAAGCGCTGATATTCTTTTTGGACTTTTTATTCTTGACATGCTCACTTTTCCCAATTATTTGTGAGCGATTCGATGGGTAGAGAAGTGATATTTCTGTGTCCCTTTATTTCTGTAGAGGTTATAATCGTTTGGCCGAATGTTTCGAGAAGCGTAAAAATATGATCTATCCTCGTTGCATCAAGTTCACTGAAGATATCATCAAGGAGACAAATAGGCTTTTCTCCAAGGAGCTGGAAAATAAATTGATGCTGTGCAAGCTTGAGTCCGATAAGAAATGTTCTCATTTGACCCTGTGATGCATATTTTTTTATCTCTTTTTTATTAAGAAAAAAAAGTAAATCGTCGCGATGAGGCCCTGTTAACGTCTGTGAGCGAAATATTTCCTGTCTCTCTGTCTGCTTGTATTTTTCTAAAAACAACGAAAAAAGTATATCAAGAGAAGTCTCTTTTTGAATGTTGCCAACTGTGCATGAATACAGGATATCAGGCTCCTCATCGACGGAAAACTGGCTATACAGCGCTCTGAATTGCTCTTTAAAAGCCGCTATAAACTGCAGCCTTGCATAAACAATTGATGCAGCATGTATTGAAAGATGTTCAGTCCAAAGAGATAACATATCATCAGGTAAACGATTCTGGTCAAATAACTGAACAAGCAAGGCATTTCTCTGGAGAAGAACCCTTCGATAAGCCAAAAGATCATCAAGGTATTTTTTATTAGTCTGCGAAATGGCGTTATCGATGAAACGCCTGCGCTCAGTCGGAGATCCATTAACAATCACCATTTCGGAAGGTGAAAAGGTAATACAGGGAATACGTCCAATATGACGTGAAAAATTCTTTATCTCACTGTTATTAACAATTATCTGCTTCTCTTTTTCCTTTGTACAGACGATTTTAACATTCACAAGAGATTCCTTGTCTGTCAGAAAACTCCCGTCAAGGGAGAAAAAATCACTCAAAAACGACACACACTCACTATCGTTAGCACCGATCCACCCTTTTGTCAGCGCGCAATAGTGAACTCCTTCAAGAAGTGATGTTTTTCCAGAGCCGTTTTTACCAAAAATAACGGTAATACCATCATTTGGTTGAAAGGTTAAAAACCGGTGGTTACGGAAATTTTTATAGAGTAAAGACTGAAGTTTCAATAATTTTACAGACCGTTCAACTGTTAATTCTGACAGGCATAACGAGAATCATGAATTTATCATCTTCTTCTTGTTTATGCGGCTTAAAAATCACAGCTGTTGTTGGACTTTTAAGCTCTATACGGATCTCATTATCATCTAAATGTGCAAGAGCAGCTTCTATAAACTTTGAATTAAAACCAATCGTAATAGGTTCTCCTGTATAAGTACAGGGTAATTCTTCCTTGGCCGCTTCACCGTCATTAGTATTTTCCGCCATAACCTTCAGAAGTTGATCCTCAATCACCATCTTGATATCACCTATACTCGAAAAACGACCAACGCGTTTTACAGAATCGTATATCAGTGATCGGTTAATTATAACATGTTTATCATGCTCAAGAGGGATAACCGCATCATAATTGGGATATGGTTCAACAATCAATGCTCCATCTAAAACAATATTACCAATAAGAAAACGGACGAAACGACGGTCTGCATCAATACACATCGTGATTGATTCTTGCTGTGCCAGTTTTTGTAAAATAGAAAGGACTCTGGCAGGAACGACAATTTTTTGCTTTTCTGCAATATCCATTGAGGAATTTTTTCTGCACCTCACCAGACGGTGCCCATCAGTTGAAACTGCAGTAATGGTACTACCTTCAAGCTCAAAGAGTACCCCCATCATTGCTGGTCTCATGCCATCAATACTGCAAGCAAAAATTGTTTTTTGAATTACATCAAGAAGTTCTGCAGTTTCAAGTTCGATCGAAATATCATAGCTCTTTTCATATTTTTCAAGCCTACTTTCAAAGAGACAGGCGATTTTATACTGACCTTTATCTGTTGTGATGTGCACCATACCATGATCACTGATTTCCTGTCGTTCAATATCAAAAGTAACGGAGGTATCGTACATGCTTCTAAGAAAATCCTGGAGAGTTCTTGCATTAATACCAATATTTCCGGTATCTGATGTTTCAACATCCGTTTTTGCAGTTATTGAAATTTCTCCGTCGGTAGCAAAAAGTGTAAGGCTTCCAGTCTCAATAGATAAATGAACATTTTCAAAACGCACATCCATGGTTTTGGCAGGGATCGCCTGTGTCACCTTGCTGACAGGATCCTGTAATTGTCGTATGGAAGAAATTATTTTCATCTGCTACAGCTTTAACTATTTAAGTATTTATAAAAATTGTTGTTGTTGTTGTAAGTGTTGATATCTGGATAATTACTGAGTATCGATTCTTAACAGCTTCTTTAAATGAAAGTTAACGAACTTTTTCGTATGTGTTAAAGTGTTGATAACCTGTGTGTTGAAAACCTCTTATTGTGTTAAGGGTTTGTTGATGACTTTTTATCTTCTTCTTGATTGTTGATAAAGTATAGGTTATCAACACTAATCACACACATCACCCACACTTTGCCCACAACTTGCTCTTACATTGAAAGAATCTCAATCCTTTTCCTGATCTCCTCAATTTTTTTTCTCTCTTCTGTTATGGAATCGACCCTTTTTGTGATCGTCATAACCGCATGGATGACTGTTGAATGATCTCTGCCGCCAAAATGAAGGCCTATTGTTTTCAGAGAAGAATCGGTCAACTGTTTTGAGAGATACATAGCAACCTGTCGTCCAAAAGCAATTTCCTTCTTCTTTGATTTTCCCTTCAAATCATTCGGAGTAATGGAAAAATAAGAACACACAGCTTTTTCTATAGTGTCAAGCGTGAGTCGTTTTGTCGTATGCCTGATAATATCTTTCAGAGTTGATTTAGTGAACTGGAGATCGATTTCTCTGTTATCAAGTGACTGAGCAGCCAGCAATTTAACAATACATCCCTCAAGCTCCCTGACATTTTCAGTGACATTCGTTGCAATAAATTCAATGACAGCATCATCAAGATTGACTCCGCTCTGGTGGAGTTTGCTGAGAATGATGGCCTTTCGTGTTTCATAATCAGGAGGCTGTATATCCGCCGACAATCCCCAGTTGAAGCGCGAGATCAATCGATCTTCAATGCCCTTGATATCCTTGATAGGTCGATCTGCCGAGAGGATAATCTGTTTGTTTGATTGATGTAATGTGTTAAAAATATGAAAAATCTCTTCTTGTGTTTTTTCTTTTCCCGAAAAGAATTGAATATCGTCGATAATAAGAACATCAATAGAACGGTAGAAGGAGGAAAATTCCTGTATTTTACCATTCTGAATAGCATTGACAAAGTCGATGGCAAATTTTTCGCTCGATACATAAAGCACTCTTTTAGAAAGCCTGTTTTCTCGAACACTGTTGCCGACAGCCTGCATCATGTGTGTTTTACCCAGTCCTACACCCCCATAAATCACCAGTGGGTTAAAAGCATTTTGACCGGGACTTTGTGCCACTGATTTCGACGCGGCAAATGCCAGTGAGTTGCAGTCCCCCCTGATAAGGGTATCAAAAGTGTATTTTGAATTTAAATGTGTTTCAAAGCGTGCAAGGTTACGATCAAATTCCTCTGTATTTTTAGAGCGGGTTTCTGTTGCTCGACTTGCAGAGATAAAATCACTGTTCATCGACGTTTGATGTGGCAATTCTATGGTGACGGGTTGACCCTGTGATTTATCCATGACGATTGAATACATCAGTCGAGCTTCTGGACCAATGACTTCTTTAAGCGCTTCCTTTAAAAAAGCTGAATAATTTTCCTCAATCCATTCATAAAAAAATTGGCTTGGTACCTCTATGGTCAGTTCACTGCATGAAAAGCTTAGTGGCTTAATTGGAAAAAACCAGGTTTTAAATGCCAGAGGATTGATTTTTTCCCGAATAACATTAAGGCATGCTTCCCACACCTGCTGCTCCATGGGGCTACTTTTTGGTGATTTTGCTGGAGGATATTCCACAGACGTTTTTGACGTAACTTCGAGCATAAAAAATTGAAATTAAAGAGGTAAGGGCCGATATTGTTAGCGCCATCAACATTCAGTGTTCACAAGTTAGTTTTTTCGGTGAATAAAAAACAATTTCCTTTATGAAAAGTCACCCCTGTTGACTGATCGTGTACAGTAAGGTTTTAAACATCTTATCTCCTATTATTTTAATATCTTAATTGAATAGATAGTGAAAGTAGTCAACATGTGTTGATTCTTTCGGAATGGCGGTGTATCTGATGATTTGTGGTATAAATTTTTTTTATCCACAAGTTATCCACATTGTTTATAACTTGTGGCGAGCGAATGATTTTTTACCCCATCTTTCATGATCAGTCGCTGCTCAAATGCTTTTGCTTTTGTTGCCATTGAGCGGAAGCATTTGTTAATGATCATCCATTATGCTAAATTACGCGCCCTGAAATTTTGAACATATTAAACAAGTGTGGAGCTCTAAGCGATGAAAAGAACCTATCAGCCGCGGAATAGAAAAAGAAGGAATAAGCATGGATTCAGGCAGAGAATGTCGACCAAGAACGGCCGGAAAGTTCTCTCTGCAAGAAGAGCAAAGGGACGTCACTCGCTCACCGTCAGTTCTGATATGGGGACTGCTGGCCAATAACTCACCTGAGCATGAGCTGGTGGGTCGGTCAGTCAGGATGAAAAAATAATTGCTCTTTCATGTTTTGAATAACGTACATGTTCATTCTCTGCGCAAGCATGAGATATTGAGGAAAAAACAATTCATTTCACTGCTGTTCAGGAGTGGAAAGAGTGTGAAAGGTGATTTTTTAAGGGTAGTGTACGCTTCTCTCAAGCCCGAAGCCCATAGTGTTGCGAGAGTTCCGGCTATACTGTTTGCTGTAAGTAAAAAAACAGTCTCTTCTTCTGTCAGGCGCAACAGGGTCAAACGAATGATGAAGGAAGCTTACCGGCTTGAAAAATCACTTCTCAAGAATAATGCAGAGTATCCGCAACATGGCAGTTCGTGTGAAATGCTCTGCGTCGCGTTTCTCTATACAGGCAGAAAAAAAAGCTTGCCTGACCTTGATGCTTTCAGGGAAGAAATCAGAGTATTGATGGAAAATATGATACTTTCCTGAGCTCGGGAGGTTAACTCAACCGGATAACGTAGTATGAAACAGCATGTATAGCTGGAAGTTTTTCAATCAGGTGCCGATAATACTGATAAAATTTTACCAGTCGTTTCTGTCGCCATTGTTTGGTCCGTCCTGCAAATTTGTGCCTACCTGTTCAAGTTATGCGCTTGAAGCCTTTCGGCAACACAATTTTTTTTATGCATCTTGGCTGACACTTTGGCGCATTCTTCGATGCAATCCGTTTTCAAAGGGCGGGTTTGACCCTGTTCCCTCAGTATCCCTCAACAAAAAAAAGTTTTCTGGTAAAATAAAAGAGAGTGGCAATGGATAGAAATTCGATAACCGGCCTTGCAATTATTGCCGTGATCATGATGGTCTGGCTTCAGTTTATGTCGCCGGCAAATAAACCTTTGCTGCCGGCAAAGGCGGTGAATACAGAGCAGGTCGAACAACAGGCACAGCCAAACCGGCCACTCTCTTCTGCGCCGGTTGCTGAAAATTTTGGAGTTTTCGCGCCATCTTCTGAAGGTAAAGAGCAGTTTTTGACGGTAGAAAACGATCTTTTTCGGGCAACTCTCTCCTCTAAGGGTGCAACGTTGAAGTCCCTGGTGCTGAAAAAGCATCTGGATGGTGATCTTAAGGCGTTTGATCTGGTCAGCAATAAAAAAAATGGGGCTCTTTCACTGTTGTTTCTGACACGTGAAGGCAAGAAGATCGATACTCGCGATCTCTATTTTCGCAGCATGACCATTGACACTCTTCATACCATTACAGGAAAAGAGCATTATGCGGTGCACTATCATCTTGATGTTACCCCCCTGCAAGCCATCGATATAACCTACCTTTTTGGCGGAGAAAGCTACAAGGTAGATTATGACGTCAAACTGACAGGATTTTCCAGTGAGCTTGCGGGTAATGAATACCAGTTGCAGTGGGATGGCGGAATTGCTTATTCTGAAAAAAACAGGCAGGATGAAGCTCAGAGTGCGCTTGCCAGCGCATACCTTGGCGGAAGCCTGGTAAAGCTTGATGCCAGCAAGGAGAGTCAAGCCTATCGTGAGGAACAGTCAGGGGAGGCTAAATGGGTTGCTGTGCGTGACAAGTATTTTGTTGCTGCACTGATTCCCCAGGGACGAACTGCGGGGATTTATCTTGACGGGAAAAGAGAGAAGGGTAATGAGTTCGAGAATTACCTTGTTGCCCTGAAAATGGGTATTCCATCAACGGGAACAGTTGTCGATGATAAATTCAGCCTCTTCCTTGGGCCTCTCGATTACAATATTGTCAAGGCAGAGAAGGTCGGTCTGGAAAAAATCATGGACTTTGGATGGGACTGGCTGACGAGGCCGTTTGCGGAGTATATCATCTTGCCAGCATTCAACTGGATGAATGGCTATGTGAGTAATTACGGACTTATTATTATTATTTTTGCCTTTTTAATCAAGCTGGTGACCTATCCTCTTTCAATGGCTTCAACAAAGTCAATGAAAAAAATGTCAGCTCTGCAGCCGATACTCAAGGAACTTCAGGTAAAGTATAAAGACAATCCAGCAAAACTGCAGAGTGAGCTGGCCAGAATTTACAAGGAAGCCGGGGTTAATCCAATCGGCGGGTGCCTGCCGGTGGTGCTGCAGATGCCGCTGCTCTTTGCGATGTTCTATGTTTTCCGCTCTTCAATACAGCTTCGTCAGCACAGTTTTCTCTGGGCGAAGGACTTGTCGGTTCCGGATTCGATTCTGGACTTCGGATTCGCCATTCCGATGTATGGAAACCATATTGCTGTATTTCCGATTCTAATGGCGGTGACTGTTTTTATGCAGCAGAAAATCACCCCGACGACACAGTCAAATGAGCAGATGAAGGTGATGATGTACATGTTTCCAGCCATGATGCTGCTCTTTTTCAATAATATGCCTGCTGGTCTTGGTCTATATTATCTGATGTTTAACATCTTCAGTGTAGCACAGCAGTTTTACATTAACAAAACAACAACTGCGGCTGATCTGCCTAAAGTAAATCTCGGATTTTCTGCCTCTGGTTCATCCCGGAAACAGAAAAAAGGTGGAGCTAAAAAGTAAACAGGATGGCGCTCATTGAGCAGGCAGATGTTTGGCTCTTCCAGTTGCTGAATCTTCACCTGGTTCACCCGGCAGCTGATGACCTCATGGTTTTTCTTACCAGGGTCAAGCTGTCAGGGCATATTATTTTACTCTCAGCTCTTTTTATGATTATCCGACGCGGGAAATCAGCATTTCTGGTGATTGTTCTTGCTCTTTTTGCAGTAGGAATTGCTGATGTTGTAGCTTCCGGAATACTCAAGCCTCTTGTACAGCGGATCAGGCCATGCTTTGTTCTTGATCACGTTCGTCTGCTTGTCAGCCAGCCTCGGAGTTATTCGTTTGCCTCATCCCATGCCGCAAATTCAGCCGCAGTGGCGACCGTCATCTGGATTTTCTTTTATCGGGGGCCTTTTGTGGAAAAGCTCTTTACCATCATTATGGTGCTGTATGCCCTGGCTATCTCCTGGTCGCGGGTCTATGTTGGTGTTCACTATCCCGGCGACGTTATCGCAGGCATGATGATCGGTGTCTGCAGCGCGATGCTGGTCTATCTTATTTCTTCCTGGGTGTTGAAGAATATCATGCAGCTCCGCATAATGCGTCGAAAAGCTACTGCTTGAATTATCGAAGGAAGAGGAGAGCCTTTTTCATCAATTGCGATTAATCTTGTTTTATGGCAGAAGAGAATTTCAGGAAAGGTGATATCATCGAGTTAACCGTCACTGATCTGGCGGAGAAAGATCAGTGTTTCGGACGGCTCGACAATGGCATGGCGGTCATGGTTGGCGGTATGCTTGCCGTCGGTGACCGGGTTTCGGCCAGAATAAAAAAGGTTCGCCAGAGATATATCGAAGCCATAGCCGTTGAGGTTCTTGAACCATCACCGGACAGGACAACTCCATTATGCCCCTATTTTGGCGTATGCGGGGGATGCAAGCTGATGCATATCCGCTATGAAGCGCAACTCCAGTACAAGCAGAAAAAGGTAAAGGATGCTCTGGAGCATCTTGGTAATTTTATTGCTCCACCGGTCAGGCAGGTGCTTGCTGCTCTTGCGCCGTTTCATTATCGAAACAAGATGGAATTTTCCTTTTCAAGCATGCGCTATCTCCTGCCCGCAGAGCTTTCGCTTGAGCAGCTTTCAAGTTCGAAAGAGTTTGCTCTCGGGTTTCATACCCCAGGCAACTTTGAGAAGGTGATCGATATAGACTACTGTTATCTTGCCAAGGAGGCGATGAATCAGGTGCTCTCCTTGACCCGGGACTTTGCTCTTGCCAATGCCCTTGCACCTTATGCTGTCAGGGCTCATTCCGGTTTTTTGCGCAATCTTGTTGTTCGTTTCAGTGAAAGCCGTGCAGAGCTTATGGTCAATCTTGTGACCTCATGGCATGATGAGGCGCTGATGCAGCGCTACAG
>JBAXFV010000014.1:0-21517 GCA_037139755.1 Chlorobiaceae bacterium | reverse complement strand
TCTGACGGGCAATTTCAGCAAAATCAACGGGACTGAGGCCGATATTTGGTTTGACTACACCGAAAAAAATCGGGCGGTTATAGGCTTGAAGAATCTCACGGATACCATCAATCCCGAATTTCGGACCATCAAATGCGGTAAGGTAAGACTCCGGGAACCCGATATCAAGCAGTTTGACCACCGGAACTCCAGGGGTGAAAAAAGCTCCTTCGCCACAAACTGCGGAGAGCAGATTCGGAATTTTTGTCCCGAAATTACAATGAGGATGAGCAATTGTGACACGGCAGGCATGAATAGGCCCGGTAGCGGCATGAGTGATCGGATAGCTGAGCTCGGGAAGCTCGCCCTCTACGCTCAAGCTGATAACCTTCGCCCCATACTTCGGGCGGAAGTCTTCATCATGACCAACACGCTTCCACTGTGCCGTAGATTGTTCGCTGCAGAAATGAGCAAGAGCTATCTCTATATCTCCCACACATTCCAGGTAGTAATCGAGCGTCAGGTAGTCAGCCATTTCAAGCTGATCTCTTGAGGCAAAAAAACCTTTAATATCCTCTCTGTTCATAGAAAAACATCATACTCCCCTGTCCCCGGCCTGCCGCAAGTTGCTCAAGGGTATCCATTAACAAAATCGAACTCTGATAGTAATACGTTATCCTTCTGCTTTGATGGTATTGAAATACTCAAAAGCATCAACCGGGCTCATCTTCTCATGCACCACCTTATTGACAGCTTTCATCATGGCAAGCGGAGAGTCACTCTGAAAAATGTTGCGGCCCATATCAACACCTGATGCGCCTTCATCGATAGCGTTGCGGGACATGGTAAGCGCTTCTAACTCAGGAAGTTTCTTGCCGCCAGCCATGACAATCGGCACCGGGCATGAAGCGGTGATCGTCTCAAACTCTTCAGGCACATAATAGGTCTTGACAATCTGGGCTCCGAGTTCGGCAGCCATACGGCAGGCTAACCGGAAATATTTGGCATCACGGACCATATCCTTGCCAACAGCAGTCACTGCCATGGTAGGAATTCCATAACGCAGGCCCATATCGACCAGACGTGTCATATTGTGTATTGAGCGGGTCTCGTACTCACCGCCAATGAATATCTGAAGGGTTATTGCCGCAACATTCATGCGAATGGCATCCTCAATATCAACGGCAAGCTCTTCATCGGAAAGTTCCTTGAGAATACTCGGGCCTCCGCTGCAGCGCATGACGACCGCCCTGGTAAGACTTGGGGGAACTGTGGTACGCAAAATACCACGGGTCAGCATGATGGCATCGGCATAAGGCATCAGGGGCACAATATTGACGTCAGGACGCTCAAGACCGGTAGTAGGACCCTGAAAATAGCCATGATCGATAGCAAGCATCACGGTTTTGCCTGTATCTGGCCGAAATATTCTTGAGAGCCGATTCTTCATGCCCCAGTCAAGAGAGTGTGCTCCCTTGAGGAAGAATCCGTAGTTGTTGACAGGGGTCTCAAGGTAATACTCTTTGGCCTGTTTGTCTTTATCGTATTCTGCCATAATGGACGATCTCCTCTTTTCTGTTATGATTGTTAATCTCTACTCTCTCTGTCGTTCAGCGGAGCGCAGCGGCGATATTGCCGCCATCCACCGTGGTAATTGATCCGGTAGTCCTGATTTCAAGCGCAAGATGCACAAAGGCTTCTGCGACATCTTCAGCGGTCACTTCAAGCTGCAGAAGATTCCCGGCCATGTACTCACGCTCACTCAAACCGCGTGCAGTTGATCGGGCCTTGATCATCTCTTCGGTAAGCAGTCCGCTGCGAATACGGTCCGCATTGATACCGTTTGCACGGATACCGTCACGACCGTGATCAAGCGCATACTGACGCACAAGAAACATGGTCGCGGCTTTAGCGAGACCATAAGGACCAAAATCGGGACCGGGATTGACCGCCTGCTTTGAAACATTGAACAACAATACTCCACCTGTTCCTTGTAGTTTCATAACCCTGACTGCCTCCTGGGCAATAGAGTGGTGTTGAAAAAAGTTAAGTTCAAAACTTTTTCGGAGCAGATCGTCGGAAACGTCGCCGATACGGCCCTGAATGGCAGCTCCGACATTGGAAACAATAATATCCACTCCACCGAAACGACGACAGGCGGCATCGAACGCCGAACGGACATCTGTCCTGGAGGTAACGTCACAGGTCAGGGCAAGGACGTTGCCGCCAAGCTCCTCTGCCGCTTTGTCGAGTGACTCCCGGGTCAGATCGAGAAGAACCAGCTCTGCCCCTTTCTGGCGGAAGGCTTTGGCTGTAGCAAGCCCTATGCCACTGGCTGCACCGGTAACCATAACGACTTTGCCTGCAAAGACTCCAAGATGGACCTTGTTCATTTTGGCCTGTTCCATGTCCCAGTACTCTATCTCAAATGCTTCACGGTCACTGATGGTTTCAAAGGCGCCAAGTGATTCGGCATCAAGAATTGCTGAAGCGGTACAGGTTGCTATGTCAGCATTGACTGCGGCAGATGCCGCAGTTTTACCAAGCCCGAACAGCCCGAGACCCGGCACCAGCACGACTCTTGGCAAGGGGTCAAGCATCGTTACCGGCATATCGGAAGCCTGCTGCTGTATGGTAAAGTACCCGATATATTCTTGACAGTATTGTTGGACAGCCTCATGCACTGCTGCCTTGAATCCATGAATGTCACTGGCATCAGGGGCGGAAACAACGAGCGGCTTGTTTTTCGTTCGTATAATAAAGTCAGGTGTCATGGCGCCCTTTTGACTCATGCGCACAAGATCAACACTGTTGACATAGTCGAGAATATCGGCAGAGGTACGGAAATCAAGAATGAACTGATGGTACTCGCGCGTACCAGGAGCTTTTTCCTCAACACAAGCACCCCTGATGACGGGGGCCGTCACTTCAACTGAAGCAATTTCAGTGGGCAGCGATACCGATGGAATTTTTTTTCTGCCAGACACAGCAATCCGCTCTTCAAGCATACTGACAGCGTCAATCATTCGGCTATAGGCTTCCCTGGCCGTTGAGCCGAAAGTAACCAGACCATGCTTCTGAAGCACCAGCCCTTTTATCTCCGGCTTTGCCTCGTAAACACTGGCTGCCGACCGGGCAAGTCCAAGACCTGGCTTGATATAGGGAACTGAGCCAAAACTCTCGCCGAGCGTTTCGCCGCAGAGCCTGACTCCATCGGGCTGATTACTGAGCGTCAGCAAGGCGAACGAGTGCGTATGAAGAATATACCGGTGTGGAAGAAACGCATGAAGGAGTGTTTCAATCGAAGGCGTCAACCTCTTCTCTGCCATGTGATCAGTCAGGCTGAACATGTTCAACAACAACAGATGTTTAAACTCTTTGGTTGAAAAACGCTGAAGTGCCTCTTCGCTGATACTGTTGTTATGAGTGAAAAGCTCAACAAGTTTACGCAGTGGCCCTAATCTGAGGGGCGTATAATCGAGACCGGTGACCCGACTCAAATCAACACCACTCGCCTTGATCAAAAGTACTTCAGCACGATTGCCAACCATATCAACCAATTCACACTTGACCGAGGTATTACCCCCGCCATGCATCACCAGTGAACTTTCACGGCCAAGAAGACGGGATGCATAGACCAATTCGGCCAGTTCAGACTGCATCTCAGGTAAGCTGCACTGCTCTTTGACAAAGCATTGAAGCTCAGCGTCGTTCCAAAGATTCTGCATAAGTGGTCATACTTCTGACGCCGAATAACGGCGTATGTTTTTAAAAATAAGGACATGCAAGAAAGTAATACCTGGCTCAGGTGCTCCCTTTTTTCTTCTTTTCATGCCACCCTTCAATAAGAAATCCAGCACTGTAAATAATGAGAAAACCAGGAATCACTATACCAAGAAAAGTAATCTTGTCCCCGATAGTCAGCAACTGGCCGGACGACCAGATCATCCATACAAGCACATACCAGGCAGGTCCGACAAACAAAAATGCTGTATTCCAAAGTCTTTTAAAACTGTATTTCATAGCTGACCATCAATCCGGAGGTTGCGTTCATTAAGCTTTTCAAGTATAATCCTGACCAGATACTGAAGCGCATTGATCACGTAGGTAAAATAAGCCAGAAAGGCATCCCAGATAAGCACCTTCTGGGGATAGCCAAAATATGCCAGAAAAAAATAGAGCAGGTGAAATGAAGCCGCCACAGTACTTCCGACGTCTTCCCAGAAAAACTCTTTGGAGTAGACCCATTTATCGAAAATCTCCTTTTCAAAAAACATCCCAGTGATAAAGAGGAGAGCGAAAAAAAGTGTCTTGAAAAGAATGGCCAGACTGACCCAGTAAAAACTGGTGACGAAAAGATCATTTGCATAGAGTGCCGTTATGGTCAACCCGGCAATAAAAAAGAGAAACTGTATCGGCGCAAGAATAATCTGAATGTCGGTCCAGACTGATGCGTTTCTTTTGACAAGCTGTTCTGGGGTATAGCGCGGCATCTTCTTTTACGCTTGACTGATAAAAATAGACTAACATCCCGGGTATCAGGCCGACACGCTCATCTTAAACGGATTGAATATAGTAAAATTGAAGAGAGAGAAAAAGCTTCGAGGATAGAGAGCATTTATCGGCAGAATAGAATACTGGTAATAGTGATACATTGTTGACAATTAATTTGATCAGATATTGTTTGAACGTTAATTTATGACGTAAAGATACGGTATAGCGGTAGAGACAACACGAAAGTTACCGCGTCTGAAAGTTTTAATCTCTTTTAACCTATTCTACTGATCATGCAGGACAACAATGCCGCGAACGCCATGATATTTGCCCTGAAGCTGCTTGGTCTGCGCAGTCACAGCCGAGAGGAACTTGAGCGGAAACTCCTGAGGAAGGGATACACCACGGAGAGTATCGAAGCGGTACTGGAGAAGCTGACAAAGCAGGGGGTGCTGGACGACAGGATGTTTGGTATGGAGGTCATCAAAAGCCGGTCAAGGCGCAAGCCATCAGGAAAATTGAAAATGCGTGCTGAACTCCGGAAAAAAGGAGTTGCAGAAACCATTATAGAAGAGCTTCTTGATGAATATGAGAGTGTTGAGCTCTGCCACCGTGCAGCCGAAAAAAAATTCGGCTCGCTGCATGGCGCAACTGAAATCGACAGAAAAAAAAAGCTTGCAATTTTCCTGCACAACCGGGGTTTTGAATGGCAGGAGATTCAAGTGGTGCTCAGGCGTTTTTTTCAGGACAGCTCTGCATGAACCAGTGTGCCAATTTTTTCACCACGCAACAATCTGGTTAAGTTACCTTTCTGGTTCATATTCATGACCACAATGGGCAACGCATTTTCACTGCAAAGGGTGATTGCTGTCATATCCATAACCCGAAGGTTTTTCCGAATCACCTCAAAATATGATATATCAGGAAAAAATTGTGCGTTTGAATTTTTTTCGGGATCAGAATCATAGACCCCATCAACTCTGGTGCCTTTGACAATAATATCAGCCTCAATCTCTATAGCCCTCAACGAGGCTGCAGTGTCTGTTGTGAAGTAAGGGTTTCCAGTTCCTGCACCAAAAATAACAACCCGTCCCTTTTCAAGATGACGAACCGCCCTGCGCCTGATAAACGGCTCGGCCATCTGCTCCATTTTTATAGCTGTCTGAAGACGGGTAAAGATCCCCTTGCGCTCAAGGGCATCCTGAAAGGCCAAAGAATTAATCACTGTTGCCAGCATACCCATATAGTCTGCCTGCACACGATCCATTTTTGCTGCTGCCTCAGACATTCCACGAAAGATATTGCCACCACCGATGACTATGGCAATTTGAGCGCCCATATCGCTTGCCACCTTGATTTCGTCAGCATAACGGTCAAGCATAGCAGAATTAATACCGTAGCCATCCTCTCCGGCAAGAGCTTCACCACTCAATTTCAGCAGAATGCGCTTGTATTGGAGCATATCCTTACCCTCCGGAAAAAATGGTTAATAAAAACAGCCTCAATAACTTATGTACAAAAAAAAAGCCTCGAACAACGAGGCTTTTTTTTTACTCTCCCAACTGGTAGCGAACAAATCCAATCACATCGACCGTTGCCTGATGCTTTTTTCGGAATTCGCTGAGCACCTCAGATACCTTTAATTTGTCGTCTTTTATGAAAGACTGCTCACTGAGCACAACATCCTGATAATACTTTTCAAGTCTTCCTGTAACAATCTTGTCGACAAATGCCTCTTTTTTACCTTGCTCGAGCGCCTGCTGCCGGTAGATTTCGGACTCTTTGGCAATGTAATCAGCAGGAACAAAGGAGCGGTCAACAACAATTGGTGCTGCGGCGGCAATCTGCATGGCAAGATCTTTCGCCAACTCCCGAACGACATCAGGTTTATCAGTATCAATCTGAATGATGGCGCCAAGTTTTGCTCCCGGATGAATATAGCCCTCAACAAGCCCGTCTGGTGCATTGAAAAAAGCAAGTCGCTTGAGGTTGATCTTTTCACCAAGCTTGCCTGTCATGGTCTTCATGGCATCGTCTACTGTTTCGCCGCTATAGGCTTCGCCAAGCGTCAACGGTAATAAAGCTTCGGGTGATGTGCTGGAGTTTGCAAGCGCAAGATCACCAAGCGCTGCTGTAAAACCGGTAAAGTCTTCACCGCGTGCAACAAAATCAGTTTCACAATTCAGTTCAAGAATAACGCCACTCTTGTGGTCCGGAGTCAATGTAATACTGACCATCCCCTCGCGGGCATCCCGATCCGCACGTTTTGCAGCAAGCGCTGCACCTTTCTTGCGCAGATAATCGATAGCCTGCTCCATATCCCCTCCAGTTTCATCGAGGGCCTTTTTGCAGTCCATCATTCCTGCACCTGTTCTATCACGAAGATTTTTTACATCTTTTGCTGAAGTCTGGCTCATGTAACTATTACTATTTTCTTCTTATTGATTATAAACGCTGATTATTCGCTGATCTCTTCCTTTTCACCATCGACATCGACATCCGCTTCAACTTCATCCATCTCGGCCAGCACCTCATTTTCAACCTTAAGCTCACGTGCCTTGATAACGATATCAGCAACAGCCTTGACCATAAGCTGAATGGAACGGATAGCATCATCATTTGCCGGAATTACATAATCAACCAGCTCAGGGTCGCAGTTGGTATCGACCATCGCAATAATGGGAATACCGAGTGAACGAGCTTCCTTGATGGCGATATGCTCTTTCTTGATATCAACAATAAAAAGTGCGGCTGGAAGTCTTGTCATCGTGGCAATACCACCGAGAATCCTCATGAGCTTCTCCTTTTCACGTCCAAGCATGAGGCGCTCTTTCTTGGTAATCATATCATAAGTACCATCAGTAGCCATGCGGTCGATGGAGTTCATGCGCCTGATGCTCTGACGGATAGTCTGGAAGTTGGTCAGCATACCACCCAGCCAACGCTCACAGACGTAGGGCATGCCTGCACGTTCCGCCTGCTCGGCAATAATATGTTTCGCCTGTTTTTTTGTACCGACAAACATGATCTCCCTGCCAGTCTGGGCAATAGCATCAAGTGCCTTGAGTGCCTCATCAGCAAGAACAACAGTTTTCTGCAGATCAATAATGTGAACACCGTTTTTCTCCATGAAAATGTACGGCTTCATTTTCGGACACCAGCGACGTGCAAGGTGACCGAAGTGGACTCCTGCGCGGAGCATCTCTTCAAGCTGGAAATGTGACATAGCTGCTTTTCTTGTTATTTAGTTATTCCTCTATCATCCCTGTACCTTCCGGTATCCGGCCCAGGAGGCCGGACACTTCCGAAAAGCTTTATCTGAATGGTTTTCAGAAGAGAATGATATGCGAAGTTGTGATCTGAAATAGTTTACTAAAACGATAGAACACGAGATTAACGTTTTGAGAACTGGAAACGTTTGCGGGCTTTCTTACGTCCAAATTTTTTCCGTTCAACCATACGGGGGTCTCTTGTAAGAAGCTTCTCAGTTTTAAGTATGGCGCGAGCTGCCTCATCAAATTCGGTAAGGGCACGTGCAATCGCAAGGCTTACAGCCCCTGACTGACCGCTGACACCACCGCCCTGAACATTGACCTTGATATCAAACTCTTCCGTTTTTTCAGTAATCACGAGAGGCCGGAGTGCTTGCTGGCGCTTGAATTCATCTTTGAAATACTCTTCAACCGGCAGTTTATTAATAATAACCCGGCCTTTTCCCGGAGTCATAAAAGCTCGAGCCACCGAGGTTTTACGGCGACCTACTGTATCAATAACCTCTTTCATTCCCAATGCGTTAATATTTAGTTTACTTTCATTTCAACAGGAGACTGCGAAGCATGCGGATGCTCCGCGCCTGCATAAACCTTGAGTTTTCTGAAAAGCTGACGACCAAGATTGTTGTGGGGCAACATTCCCCAGACAGCATTTTCAACAATCCTTTCCGGTTTTTTCTTCAGAAGATCTTTTACATGATCAACCTTGACGCCGCCAGGATAATGGGAGTGCGAAAAATAGCTTTTCTGCTCTTCTTTTTTGCCACTGAGCGCGACTTTTTCAGCATTGGTTACCACAATAAAATCACCAGTATCAATATGTGGAGTAAACTGCGGCTTGTGCTTGCCCCGCAGAACTTTTGCAATTTCAGAAGCCATCCTGCCCAACACCTGACCTTCGGCATCAACAACATACCACTTACGGTCAACGTCTGCAGGTTTAGCCGAATATGTTTTAAAACTTAACGTCTTGCTCATGCTCTTACTATAGATTAACTGGACTTTTCCGAAAAATAAAGTTTAGCAATGTAAATTATTCCACTTAATTATACAAATTATACCTTTCCGGTAGACAAATGCCACGGCACCTCTATTCACAACTGATCTTCTCCGCTCCCAACAGCCAGAGGAAGGCGCACTGTTGCACAAATACGTGATCCCGCCGCCTCAAGCCTCACCTGGCCATGATGTTGTTCAATGATCTGACGTACCAGCCAGAGCCCCACACCGGCTCCGGAAAAATCAGCGTTTTTGAGACCTCGGGTGTATTTATCAAAGAACGCTTCTCCCTCTTCGGCGGTAAACGCCTCTCCCTGATGTTGAATGGTTATAACTACCACCCCCTGCTCGACATGGCTTTCGACCTCAATGGGTGCATTTGGCAGAGAGTATTTACGGGCATTGTCGAGAAGGTTGAAAAGCGCTGTTTTCAGGTTTTGGGGAGCGCCAACAATGATCTGAATTTCTGAAGTTTCAGTATAGCTAAAAGTACGAAGGGGCCACATTGCCTGCATGAGTCTCACCGATGAAGAGAGAAAAGGAGCAACCGCTATACGCTCCACTCCGTCTTTTGTGCCTGGCTCTGAGAGACGACTGCGTTCCAATGAGTTATCCATCACCTCAACAAGCCGGCTGACCGCAAGGTGCATGGCGGTGAGTTCTTCGTCGTATCCGCTTTGATTTTGTTCTTCCTGGAGATCAATGAGGTCGAGGTTGCCGCTGATAACCGCAAGAGGAGTACGGTATTCGTGTGAGAGCATGGCAAGAAATCGATGCTGCTGCTGGAGAGCCTGCTGTTCGGAGGCAAGTGCTATTTCGAGCTCGCTTTTGCTGTTGCGAAGTTCCAGCGTCATTGTATTGGCAAGCGACACCGCCTTCTGTTCAGTCTCTTTTGCAGCATCAAGCTCCCGGCGGGTACTCTCGGCCAAAACATGTTCAGACCTCCTGATCCGCTCAGAGAGCGCAATGGATATCAGGATCGCATGAATCAGGCTGGTGAACTGAACGGTATTCATATCCCATAAAAAACCAAGCGGTATGATGCCCATGAGACGAAGCAGCATGTGAAAATAACCAACCGTGCTGATGGCAAAGGCAACAACAATAAAGATTCCGATCCCGGGTAAATGGCGGATCAACCTGATGCTCAACACCATCTGTACGACCACCAGGCTTAATGTTCCGATAAAGGCAATCGGAGCAATAAAAGGATAAAAACCGAAAGGCACTGCAGCCATAGTCAGAAAACCAAGCAGTGACAGCAGCCGCATATATCGCAGGCTCCATGAGCCGGCAACCGGAAAAAAGAGTTTACGGGAGAACTCGCTGTACACCAGAATATTCGCTCCAATTCCACCATAGATGAGGTAATCGGAGACAAGATGTACTATTGAGGGAAACAGAAGGGTCAGATGTCCTTCAGCAGCAAAGTTGAAAATTATTGCGGGGAGCAGATAGAGAGAATAATAGAGAAAGAGGGTATCGCGTGTTAAAACATAAAAAATTATGTTTATCACAAGAAGTGTAAACGTAATGCCGAGAAAAAGTGACTGCAGGATGATATGGTGGTTGGTTGAGTCGCGCAAGTCTTCGGTTGTTTGAATCTGCCCGGCAAGACTGATGGAGCTTTTTGAGAAAACCCGGGCATAGACGATGACCGGTTCAGAGGCTGGCAGAACAACTGGAACAACAAAGTCTGGATTGAGTACAGGGCGCTGAAGGGCAGGAATATGGTTTCCAAGACGCACGGTATAGTAGGATGAGACAAGCGCGGGATCCTTGCCCGGTGTCTGGATGTAGAGCGTCAATTCATTGACATAGTTCGGCTTGAGCCTGAGCCAGCTCGATTCAGGAAATGAAGCATTCCGCTCAATGGCAAATCGTACCCAGCAGGCCTCCTGCTTGTAGCCGTTGTTGAGGTTACCTTCTATATGGCGAAAAAGACCCTTCTCCGATGCCTTCAGTACTTCAGGAAAGCCCATCTTGAGGGTGGGATCTTTCAGAAGTTCGATATGCCCGGCCAGGTCATAAGCGCTGCGCTCACCAAGCAGCAGTGGCGTCGCCCGTGCCCCTGTCGAAAAGAGAAGGGCGAGCAGGAGAAACAAGCTGCCAAGAAGGGCACGCAGGGTGGTATGTGGAAAAATGATTGTCATTATGGGCACGAATATACAGCATTATTTTTTATCAAAACAGGGGAGTGTTTTATTCCCCCATGATCGCTTTTTGCTGGTGGCTGTTATATTGAGTACCTTCCGTTTCAGTGCCTGACTTGCACACTATGAATTCATTGGAAAAAATCAATAAATACTTTCTTTTCTGTAACATAGATACTCTGGAGTGTTAACTTGAAAAGTCAGCCTCTTTCGCTGTAAATTGCGCATTATTACGTGCAAGGTATTCCCGGAAGGGCCTGTATCAACTTTTTTTATAAAGACCGTCCCTGTTCTTATGAAGCCTTTAATTGCTCTGGTAGGCCGACCAAACGTCGGCAAGTCTACCTTGTTTAACCGAATCCTGCGCCAGCGAAGCGCCATTGTCGACCCTACCCCAGGCGTTACCAGAGACCGGCACATCGCTGAGGGCGAATGGCAGGGTAAACAGTTTCTTCTGATGGATACAGGCGGATACAACGCAGATGGTGACATCATCAGCAGGGCAATGCTCGAGCAGACGCTGATGGCCATCCGGGATGCCGACATTATCATCTTTCTTGCCGATGTGCGCGCAGGCCTCTCTTATGAAGATCTCGAACTTGGACGCCTGCTGCAGCGTACTTTCCACCACAAGCAGCTCTTCTTTGCAGTCAACAAAGTTGAGTCTCCTCAACTCTCCCTTGATGCTGAATCGTTTATCAGCACCGGATTTACAAAACCCTATTTTCTTTCGGCAAGAGACGGGAGCGGAGTTGCCGATATGCTTGACGATATTCTGGAGTCATTGCCTGAGACGGAAAAAGAGCCTGATACCGAGGACGCTGCTATCCAGCTCGCGGTGGTTGGACGTCCCAACGTGGGAAAATCAAGTTTTGTCAATGCCTTGCTTGGTTCAAACCGCCTGATAGTCTCCAGCATACCTGGCACCACACGCGATGCTATCGACAGCCGCTTTATCCGCAAACAGCAGGAGTTCACGCTGATTGATACTGCCGGACTGAGAAAACGGACGAAAATTGATGCCGGTATCGAATATTACAGCTCACTCAGAACTGAAAAGGCCATTGAACGCTGCGATGTTGCCCTGGTGATGCTCGATGCAGCGCCTGGCATTGAAAAGCAGGACATGAAAATTATCAATATGGCGGTTGAGCGCAAAAAAGGGGCACTTCTGCTTATCAATAAATGGGATCTGATTGAAAAGGATTCTAAAACCAGCAAGATATACGAAGAGAATCTGAGGATGAACATGGGCAACCTCTCTTATGTTCCTGTCGTCTTTATTTCGGCCTTGACCAAGAAGAACCTTTACCGGGCAATCGACATGGCGCAGGAGATCAGTCGCAACCGCGCCCGCAAAATCAGCACCAGCGTGCTCAATAAATTCCTCGAAGAGGCACTTTCACAAACACACGCCTCCACAAAAACGGGCAAAGAGCTGAAGATCAAGTACGTCACACAGATCAATGCTGCATGGCCTGTCTTTGCTTTTTTCTGCAATGATCCACTGCTGGTGCAGAGCAATTTCAGGAAATTTCTGGAAAAGAAGCTGCGGGAACATTTCAGTCTGGAAGGCGTACCGGTTTCGATGCGTTTTCTCCAGAAATAACCGCATGGATCAAATCAACCATAACATTCTATTTTTTTCTGCAATATCAAACTATCACACTCTATGTCTACAGTACATGATGAATCAGCACATTCATCCTGCAACCATCATCAAGGCAATGGACACTCAGCGCACTCATCCTGCAGCCATGGCCATCATCATGGTAAAGAAGAATCTTGCAGCCACCATGAACGGCCGCTAAATCAGGTAAAAAACATCATCGCCGTTGCCTCAGGAAAAGGCGGAGTGGGAAAATCAACCTTTGCCGTCAATCTTGCCATCAGCCTTGCTGAAACAGGCGCAAAAGTCGGGTTGATTGACGCTGATCTTTACGGTCCGAGTATTCCAACCATGTTCGGGCTTCTCAACACTAAACCGGAAATGGCGGGAAAAAATCTTGTCCCCCTGGAAAAGTTTGGCGTCAAACTGATGTCTATCGGGTTTCTGATTGATATCGATACCGCTGTCATCTGGCGCGGCCCCATGGCCTCCAGCGCCATTAAACAGTTTATCAGTGACGTCGATTGGCAGGAACTTGATTACCTGATTTTCGACCTTCCGCCAGGTACCGGAGATATTCAGCTCACGATCGCCCAGACCATTCCCCTGACCGGCGCTGTTATTGTCACAACTCCCCAGGATGTTGCCATTGCCGATGTTTCAAAAGCGCTCGGCATGTTCCGCAAGGTCAATGTCCCGATTCTCGGACTGGTAGAAAACATGAGTCACTATGAACTTCCTGATGGCACCAAAGACTTTATTTTCGGCAGTCATGGAGGAGAAAAATTTGCCAAAATCCAGGGTATTTCGTTCCTGGGTTCAATCCCTATCGACAGGGCTGTGCGAGAAGGCGGCGATAGTGGTACCCCCTGTATACTCACTCATCCTGATTCGGCAACATCAAAAGCCATCAAACAGGCGGCAACAGAGTTGGCTCGACAGGTTTCAATAACGAATGCAAGGCAAACAGAGGAACTATCTTAACTTTCATATTGTTTTTTTGGGCAGGAGGTTTGATATTAAGGTCTGTCACTGAAGAATCAATCATTATTTTAAATCATTGTAAACCAATTATACCATGAGCACCAGCAAGGATTATCTGCCGAACAGCGATGCGCTCTACAACAAGGTTATTGCAGCACTTGAAACCGTACGCCCATATCTGCAAGTTGATGGAGGGGATTGTCAGCTTGTCGGGATTGGCAAAGATATGGTCGTTGATGTAAAACTGCTTGGTGCGTGCGGTTCATGCCCCATGAGCACTCTGACCCTTCGTGCCGGCGTTGAACAGGCAATTAAAAAAGCAATTCCGGAAATTGCACGCGTTGAATCGGTGTAAAGGACTTATCAGTCAAGATTTCTTAATAACAGTTCCAGGGAGTCTTCATTGTTAATGAGGACTTCCCTTGCTCTGCTGCCGTCTGCCTCACCGACAATTCCGCTGAACTCGAGCTGATCCATAACCCGCCCGGCACGGCTGAATCCAAGTCGCAATCGCCTTTGCAGCAGCGAAACACTGGCCTGCTGATGCGTCACGACAAGTCTTGCCGCCTCCTCGAACATACTGTCCCTGCCCTCCCTTTCCTGAGAGCCCGACATCTGCATGCCGCTGTTTTTCTGTGCATCCGGAGCAGGAAGCACGTATATATTCTTCAGGGCATGCTGGGAACCAATAAAGGAGGTAATCTCTTCAACTTCTCCCGAAGAGACATAAGGCCCTTGAATACGCATCGACTTGGGCTGGTTGGATGGCTGATAGAGCATGTCACCGTTACCGAGAAGCTGCTCTGCGCCGGAACCATCAAGAATGGTTCGTGAATCAACCCTGCTTGCAACCTGAAAAGCGATACGGGCAGGAAAGTTCGCCTTGATAATGCCGGTAATGACGTCGACCGAAGGACGCTGGGTCGCAACAATCAGGTGAATACCGACGGCCCGGGCAAGCTGGGCAATCCTGATGATCGGCTCTTCAACCTCCCGGCCGGCTGTAATCATGAGATCAGCAAGTTCATCGATAACCACAACAAGGTATGGCATCGCCTCATCAGGAATCCGGCGATTATGATCACCGATATTACGAACGCCTGCTTTTTCAAGCGTTTCATAACGAAGCTCCATCTCTTTGACAACGCAGCGCAGCGCATAGACTGCTTTCTGGGGATCAGTGATAATCTGTTCTTCAATACCGGGGAAACGCATAAGAAAATGGTTCTTCAGATGCTGGTACTGAAAAAGTTCAACCCTTTTTGGATCAATCATCACAAACTTCACCTTGTCGGGGCTGCAGGCATAGAGGAGGCTTGAGATGATAACGTTAATGCAAACCGACTTTCCCGCACCGGTCGCACCGGCAATCAGCAAATGCGGCATCGTGGCCAGATCGGCAATATAGACTTCGTTCGATATGGTTTTACCGAGTACTATCGGCAGAATCATGGTGCTGTTCTTGAATTTTTCAACTTGCAGCACCGATCGCAACCAGACGGTTTTCGGCTTGCTGTTCGGAATTTCAACTCCCACCGCATTTTTTCCGGGAATAGGCGCAATAATCCGGATGCCTCGGGCAGAGAGCGCCATGGCAAGATCATTTTCAAGAGATTTAACCCTGCTCACCTTGACATCCGGTTCAAGCTCAAGTTCAAACAAGGTCACCCGGGGGCCGACGGTTGTGGATATTCTCTTTACCTCAATTTTGTAGATCTTGAGTTTTTCAAGCAGTTTTCGTTTACTTTCAGAAAGATGTTTTTCATCAATCTGATCGTCGTCTTCGGGCACCTTTTCCAGAAGGTCAATTGACGGAAAACGGTACGCCTCCCTGTCCTTGGTCTGTACTTTCAGCTTCCGCTCATCAAGATCAGCCTCTTTTTCACGAACACCCGTATGAATAATCATTTCAGGTTCTCCGGGAACATTCGGCATCTGGGCCAGGCCAGCATACTCGGCGGCTGAAAGCTCAGGCACATCAACGTCGGGCTGAAAAAACTGATCTTCCTGAGGTGATGCTGATGGACCCAGCTTGTCGAATTTCAATGAATGCGGCTTCGGCACCCGCTCTTTACGCTCAACCTTCAGCTTTTTTTCCTCTTTCAACGCGCGCTGTTCGGCTTTTTTTTTTTGTTTCTCTTCACGTTTTGTCCTGAAATCACCAAACAGCTTACCGAGACTCTTCTGGACAACCATTGTTGATCGCATGACACTTGCAAGCATTCCCCGTCCCATATAAAAGGTCAAAACAACGGCAATAACGCCAAGAAGAATCCACGCACCGGAAAATCCGATAACTGTGGACAACAATGCAGCAAGCATTCTTCCGATCGCCCCGGCCATAACATCACTGAATGGCGCAGAGGTAAGGCCAAACATGGTGGCAACATCAATCGAAATGAGAAGACTGTAGAGAAAAAAGAGGAGGGCTGGTTTAAGACTTTTTGACCGCACGAGCGATATTCCCCATAAAAAAAATGAAGTAACAGGAAATATTACTGGATAGCCAAGAACTGCGCGGATAAAAAAGGTCGAAAGCCTTGCGCCAAAGAGTCCGAAGGGATTGTGAATACCTTCTGCAGCATCCCTTGCAGCATTACTGAAAATATCGTACCAGGCAAGAGCACCATAACGTGCTTCATCATAAGGATTGAAACTCAGAATGGCACTGATCAGAAAAAGAGAACCCAGCATAAGCATAATGCCTGTCAACTCTTTTTTCAGCACCTTCATTTCAAGCGCCTTTGGCAGGGAGCCTTTACTCTCTTTTTTCATCTTCACCGAACAGTCACTTGTTAATTCCTTGTTGCTGTCAGCCCAAAGACGTTGAAACAAAAGGCAGAGTAGTTATCACTCCAGCATGAAAACCTCCCCGAACCTCAACCAGAATCGGGGTGCCTGGTTCGATATATTCACGCACGATATTGCAGGTTCCGACTGGTTGTTGTAATGTGGGCGAAAGAGTACCGCTGCATACCCATCCGATCTCCTGATGATCTGTATTATAAACCTTGAAATGCTGGCGTGGAAGTATCCTGCCCTCAAGAATAAAACCGGCAACTCCCCTTTGCAGATCAAGCTCAACCTGCCGGCAGGCTTCCCTGCCGATAAAATGGCCTTTATTCAGCTTTACCACCCACTTCAGTCTTGCTTCAAGGGGATTGGTATCCTGGTCAATCTCATGACCATAAAGCGAGTATCCCATCTCAAGCCGGAGCGTATCGCGAGCGCCCAGACCGATTGGCTGAATGCCGTACTCCTGACCTGCTTCAAACAGTGTATCCCATAGCGGCAATGCAACCTCATTGGGTAAACAGAGTTCAATACCCTTTTCACCGGTATAGCCGGTTCGGGCAATGATAACTTCTGAGCCCTGAAAAAGAGTCTTGCAGAACTGGAATGAGCCAAGCGCATTAACGTCAACTGCCGGAAAAACACGGGAGAGAATAGTCATGGCAAGGGGCCCTTGCAGGGCAATCAGTGCAAGTCGGTCAGTGTGATCCTCAAGCACAACCCCATCAAAAGCTCCGATATGCTGCTGCAACCATTCAAAATCTTTCTGCGCATTGCTGGCATTGACAATCAGAAAAAAGGTTTCATCATCCATGCGGTAGATAATCAGATCATCGACAATCCCCCCATTGGGATAGAGCATGAGATTGTACTGCGCTTGACCATCTTTCGCCTTATCAAGGTCGTTGGTCGTCATGAGCTGGAGAAAATCCTTGGCAAGATGACCCTTCACATAAAAGTTCCCCATGTGCGATACATCAAACAGTCCGGCAGCACTCCGCACAGCATTATGCTCGGCGATAATTCCCGTGTACTGAACCGGCATCAGGTAGCCGCCAAAGTCGATAATTTTAGCTCCGGCCTTTTCATGCCAGGAGTATAATGCTGTTTTTTTCATAACGGCCATCTTCCAAAAGTTATTGCGCGAAGTTACAATTGACTGTAAAGAAACATTTAAACCGGAAAATCAAAATGATTTTTTCACTTTCACCTGCCAATAATAACTTCGTTCGCCAGTTCATTGTAATTACCAGCTTTCACCGGAAAATGGCTGGCAAGTAAGTCTGCACATTGATCAACCGCTGCCGCTATTGCTTTGCCGTGCTCTTTGCCGCGAATACCATGAACAATAGTATTGACGATCTCCTGCCAGATCTCCTGGGCAACTTTCTCGCTAATGCCTTGATCGACAACCACACGAACCTTGCGCTCAAAAAGAGAGATGTAGATAAGAAGGCCGGTATGGTCAACGGTGTGATTGATATTCCTTTGATAAAACGATTGAATGGCGGCCTCCTCAACCTCTCCCTTCATGTCTGAAGCCGTCACAAAAAGTCGTTTAATGAGAGTAACTCGTTTAATAAATTCATGGAGCACTATGAACGATACACTGAACACTCCAAGGAAAAACCATAAGTTCTCATTCCTGAAAAGAAGTGAGGCTGCAATACCGAGAAGTATCGCCAGAAGCGAGCTCCCGAGCATACTGGCCAGGGGGTAATGGTAACTGGAGGGAACCACCATGACAACGATTTCTCCCGAGGTGCGTTTTTCAGCCTCCGCGATACGCGCTTCGACCTGAAGCCGTTCCGCCGGTGTAAGAAATTTTTCTGCAGAATCGCTCATTTTTATCTCATATTTATCAGGCATTTACCAATTCCCTGAAGCTCCGCCGCCGCCAAAACCGCCGCCACCGCCACCGAAGCCGCCTCCACCACCGCCGCCACCGAAGCTGCTGCCGCTATAAAATCCTCCTCCAAGACCGCCATTAGCCATCATGCCGCCGCCCCGGTGACCCCGGAAAATTTGACTTATAAAATAAATCACCAGCAGAATAATAGTAAGGAGGGGAAATGAGGGCTTGCCGCCATTTCGTTTGACCTGGGGCACTCCCTTGTACTCTCCATGAACTGCGGCAATCAGCGAGGTGACTCCCGTGGTGAACCCCGCATCAAACTGGCCTGCCTTGAAAGCCGGAACAATTTCGTCGTTGATAATGCGTCCTGCCAGAAGATCGGTCAGCTTGCCTTCCAACCCATAGCCAACCTCAATGCGCACTTTATGGTCGTCCCTTGAAACAATGAGCAGAACACCATTGTCGGAGCCTTTATGACCTATTTTCCATGCCTCGGCCACCCGTATAGAAAAATCTTCAACCGGGTCGCCTTGAAGGGAAGGGACAGTCAGAATAACAATCTGTGTTGACTCGGCAATTTCAAGCTGCTGAAGTTTTGCTTCAATATCCGCCCTGACCGGCGCAGATATCATGGAGGCATAATCATTGACTCTTCCTGAAAGTGCCGGCACAGGGATTGCCATGAGACTGCTGAACGAGACCAACTGCAGCAGGGCCGCCAACAGAAAGAGCTTGAGGCTCAACCCGGATGTTGTCAATAATTTCATAAAAATTTCCTCTGTCAGAATTTAACCGAAGGCACTGTTTTGGCTGCTTCATCAGCTTTGAAATACTCTTTGGCTTTCAGTTTCAGCAGAAGGCTGTTGGTCATGGAGTTCGGAAATTGTCTGATGGAAAAATTGAAAGTCTCTACAGCGCCATTATACCTCTGGCGGGCCACACTGATTCGATTTTCAGTTCCTTCAAGCTGATTCTGAAGATCCCGGAAGTTCTGGTTGGCCTTGAGCTCTGGATAGCGTTCTACCGCCACCATCAGGCGCGAGAGGCTTGAAGAGAGACCACCCTGGGCACTCCCGAATTTTGCCATAGCCGCCGGATCGCTGAGCATGGCTGGTGTAAGTTGGATAGAGGTGGCTTTCGCCCTTGCCTCCACCACTGCCGTCAGCGTCTCCTTTTCAAAGTTTGCCGCACCTTTTACGGTTGCCACAAGATTGGGAACAAGATCGGCCCGCCGCTGCAACTGTGACTCAAGATCACCCCATGAACGATTCACCGCCTCTTCATTCTGTTGAATGCTGTTATATCCGCATCCGTAAAGTGTGCTAAAAAAAAGCATAAACGCAAGAATTCTTGCTATTGAATATTTCATAATTGTCTCCTTACTGTTGAATTGCATCATTTAAATTAAAGCAAAAACATCTTTTTCACCTTTCACACTCTCTTCTAACACTATGACAGTTCCTGCGGAGCCGGAAATAAACCTGATGAGAACCCACCTTTCCCAAGGTGAAAACTTCTCAGCTTATAAGTCGTTCAACCGTAAAAATCCCTTGTACTTTTTTCAGCTTTTCCATGAGAGTACTGAGTTTCTCTGCATTGCGAACATACACCATCATGGTGCCGACAAACATCCCGTCACGGGCGTTTAACGAAATGCTGCGGATATTGGTATCAAATTTGGAGATAACCGTCGTAAGCTGATTCATAATTCCCAGACGATCTTCACCAACAATTTTTATTCCTGCAAGAAAATCGGTCTCAACTTTCCGGTTCCATGATACCGAGACAACCCGCTCACTTTTCAGCAGGTTCTCATTACTGACATTGATGCAATTCTTTCGGTGAATTTTAACCACACCATCCGCAGAAACAAAACCGAGCACGTCATCACCGGGAACAGGCTGACAGCATTTCGCATAAGAATAGGCAATATTACTCATCCCGGCAATAATTATCTCGTCCTTTTTTACAGGCATTCCCTGCTGCAACTGCTCCTGCTCCTGCCTGGCCATCTGAAGGTACTCCTCAACCTCTCGAGCTTCATCACTGAAGCTTTTGGCTGCATGTCCCTCCTTTTTGGAACTTGTGACCCGCTCAATAACCTCTTCTCCATTGATCTGCTGGCTGGCTAAAGCACTGAAAAAATCCGCCGGCGTTTTAAGACCATCCTTTTTTACCTGCTGGATAATTTCACTATCTGAAAAAAGCTTTTTGGTGCCCGTAAGCAGTTTTTCCCATATTCCTCGCCCTTTCTCGACCTGCAGTCGCCGATCCTCATTGATGGCCGATCGAATTTTAAGCTTGGCACGCTGAGTGACCACTATTTTAAGCCAGTCAGATTTCGGCTTCTGATTTTTAGAGGTAATGATCTCTACCCGGTCACCTGACTTAAGTTGTGCGTTCAGACGGACAATCTTGCCGTTAACCTTGGCCCCGATACAGCCGTTGCCGACCTCAGAATGGATAGCATAAGCAAAATCTATCGGCGTGGCACCTGCCGGCATGGTTTTCATATCTCCTTTAGGAGTAAAAACGTAGATTTCGTCGTGGTAGAGGTTAAGTTTGAACCCCTCCATAAATGCGGCTGCCGAATCTGCATCCTTGATTAACTCTCTGGCCCAGCGAAGAAAAGAATCAATGTTTGCATCATCCCTTGAAATTTTTTCCTTGTAACGCCAATGAGCAGCCACACCAAGCTCAGCAAACTCATGCATGCGTTTGGTACGAATCTGCAGTTCAACCATGTGGCCCCTCGGTCCGATAATGGCAGAATGAAGTGACTGATATCCATTATGCTTGGGAATCGAGATATAGTCCTTGAAATACTGTGGAATCGGGGGATATTTCTGGGTGATAAATCCGTAGACTGAAAAGCATTCTGCTATACGCTCCGTATCAATAATCACCCTGATGCCGTAAAGATCGTGAATATCCTCAAAAGTCTTGTTCTTGTTGCGCATCTTGTTGTAAATCGAAAACAGATGCTTGGCCCGTCCCTGCACCTCAACCTTGAAACCCTGCTGTTCAAGATCGGTTTTGATAGGCTCAATCATTTTGCTCAGGTAGTTGACCCGATCTCCCTTGCTGGTACGAATTTTCTGCTGCAGAAAATCGTACATCTCCAGATCAATAAACTTGAGCGCAAGGTTTTCAAACTCAACCTTCATTTTTCCAAGGCCAAACCGGTGCGCAAGAGGAGCGTAGATATCCCGAGTCTCAAGAGCAATCTTCAGACGGCGGTGCTCCGGAAGAGACTCAAGCGTCCTCATGTTGTGCAGACGATCGCAGAACTTGATGAGAATAACCCTGATATCCTTGACCATGGAGAGCAGCATCTTGCGAAAACCTTCCGCCTGGGTATTCTCCCGGTTGATCATGA
>JBAXFV010000013.1:0-24029 GCA_037139755.1 Chlorobiaceae bacterium | reverse complement strand
TGCTGGTCAGTAAATCGATCAAAGGCTTCACTGGAAAAAAAGGAATGATGATGCCGAAAGGTGGAAATCCGAAACTTACCGATGCACAGGTTGGCAATGCTGTCGCTTTTATGGTTTCACAGAGCAAATAAGCTCTAATGCTTCATGATTGTTAGAAAGGCGGGAGACAATCCCGCCTTTTTTGTGACCGAAACTTTATGAATGGTCTTGGTTCCCGCCACTACCGACAGCAGGAATTGTATTCATGAGAAAAGCCGTGTACCCTGCCGGCTTTCAGGATCATTTATGTTGTGCAGTGCCGCGGCATCCACGGGTATAAGCTCTTCTATACGTGACTCGTCGAGAAAGGCTGCAAGCGAATTGTCTCCCTCCAGGTGTCGAAGGATAAGTTTGCTGCGGGATTTTGGCTCATAACAGGCACAGAGCGGTTCGAGACGGCCCGATTGAGGATGCCTGAAAGCTGTTGCGAAACGCAGCGGATTACGTGCTGAGCAGAGTTGCCGGACTATGGCCTCATCAAGAAAAGGCAGATCACATGCCGCAACAACCCATGCAGCATCCGGCCTGGCTTGCTGGGCGGAGAGCAGCCCCCCCATCGGTCCGATGCCGAGATAAGAATCAGTAATAAGAGGAATTCCGAAATGGCGGTATGTTTCTGCCTGTTCCTCTCTGCAGGACACAAAAACTTCCTGACATTGCGGTCGAAGAAACGCGGCTGTATGGAGAAGCTGGTTTTCAGCATGGTACTTGATGAGTGCCTTGTCACTTCCCATGCGTGAACTGCGCCCCCCTGCCAGTATCAGTCCGTGGAGCGGATACTTTTTCAAAGAATGGGCGAGCAAAAAAGTTTCAATAAAGGCGGAGACCTCACTAATGCTCTCCCTGTTCAGAATTGGAATGCCAAAGGCCGCATAGGATTCCGGTTCATCAGAGACGACCAGAGCCGCGACATTGGTGACGGTTCCATTTCTGACAAGGTCAAGTATCCTGCGATCGGCATCCACCAGGAGCAGTTTTGGGAGTGGAAGCTCCTTCAAGCCCTCGACTACAAGCAGGTCGTGTTCAGAAAACACCTGCTGCTCAAGCCATCGAGATGCTGAACCTGAGTCGGTGATGACGGCTTTTGTTTCGGGATCAGAAATCATGATGGCCGCAGCTCCAGCCTGACGAACAATCCAGGAGTCTTTGCCTTCACGGTCAAGAGCAAAGTGATGGCAGCCGTGTTTGTAATATGCAATAGAAAACTTTACTGAAAGTTGGCGCACAACTCCTGCGATAAGGGTTGTTTTTCCTGTGCCGGAATAACCGCAGAAAGCTATTTCAAAAGGGTGAAAAAGCATAGTATTTATGAGAGCATCGCCCAGGGAAGCATGGTACAGGTCACCTCCGATCCCGCAGGAAGTGGCACGGAAGAAGGTTCCGCTTCAACCAGGCAGTTCGATCCTGCGAGCGACGTGATCATGTGCGATTCAACTTTTGGAGAGACCTTGCACAGAAGCGTGCCGTGTTCAGACCAGACCTTTCCGGAAAGAAAACGGTGTCGCTTTTTATCTGTGGGAAATGGTTCGGCCAGAATTGCCTGAAAGGAAACCATTGCAATGTGTTCCTGCAGAATATTAAAGGCAGGAATGCAATACTCTACGAAACAAACCAGCGCAGAAACCGGGTTGCCGGGCAGGGAAAAAACGGCCTTTCCTTCAGAGGTAGAACCAAAATAAAGGGGTTTTCCGGGCTTTTGAGCAACATTCCAGAACTTTTTGGTAACTCCAAGCGCCTGGAGTTCCTGCTGGACAAAGTCATATTCTCCTGTAGAGATGCCTCCTGCCGTAATAAGCACATCGCATTCAGCCAGCGCCAGCGCCAGCACTTCGCGTAACACTACCGTATCATCGGGAGCATGATGGAGCCCGGCAGGCTCAATGCCAACAGAGCGGCACGCGGCTTCAAGCATAAAGCGGTTGCAGTTATAGATCTGCGCACCGGAAACCTCTTCACCGGGCATGCGCACTTCATCACCAACTGTAACAATCGAAACTTTCGGCATTCGATGTACAACTACTGAAGCAAAACCAAATGAGGCAAGAACGGCAATTTCGGCAGGAGAGAGCAACTCCCCTTTGCTGAAAAGCATTTCTCCCTCGGCTATTTCTTCACCACAATAACGAACGTTGGCTCCATATTTTGGCGTTTTGAATATCTCGACATATTCAGAACGGAAACCGCTGGTCTGCTCAAATGCAACAACGGTATCGGCTCCTTCCGGAATTGGCGCTCCAGTCATGATTTCGGCACAGCATCCTGAAATAACCGGCAAGGTGGAGAGTGTGCCCGCAGGAATTGCCTGGGTTACCTGCAGCCGCACCGGAGAGTCTTCTGCTGCATGAGAAATATCATCCCATTGGAGAGCAAAACCATCCATTGCCGAATTGGTAAAACGCGGCATCGAAAAAGGCGCGGTTATCTCCCGGGCAAGCACTCTTCCCTGAGCTTCACCAAGAGGCAGTTCCTCTGTGCCCAACGGTGCAAGTGACTGTCGGATAAGGCTGCGCGCCTCCTGAACGGTTATCATCATAAGTGTCCCTCTCCTTTTATCATGGCAAAAGCATGAAATATTGCAGGCACAAGCACCTCAAGCGCATCGCTGACTGCACCCGAACTTCCCGGCAGACAGATCACCATCGACGATCCCACCATACCTGCTGCAAGCCTTGAGAGCATGGCGGTCTTGATTTTTCCCTGTCCCCAATTGAACAGCGCCTGCTCAATTCCTGTTAATTTACGGGAAAATTTAGGAAGAAGTACATCTACAGTGACATCTCGAGGCCCAAGACCAGTCCCCCCGGTCGTAATAATAAGTTCAACGCCTTTACCAGTCCATTCATCAATAACCGAGATGATCTCTTCCTGATTGTCGGCAATGACCCTCACCTCGCCGACCGGGCAACCGGAAGCCTCGAACCCTTCACGCAGCAATTGGCCCGAACGATCGATAGCTCTGCCCGAAGAAACAGAATCTGACAGCACAAGAATTGAAGTTTTCGGCCTGTAGCCATAAGGATCTTGAGATTTTCCACCAGTTTTCTTTTCAAGTGTTATTGAGCCGATCTCCATGGTTTTGTCTACCGCCTTGCACATGTCATAGATGGTAAGCGCCGCAACCGATACGGCAGTCAATGCCTCCATCTCTACCCCGGTTGACTCTTTTGTTTTAACGGTTGCCACTATGGCAATGCGATCTTTTTGAATATCAAAAACAATATCGGCCCATGAAAGATTGAGCTGGTGACAAAGAGGAATAAGATGAGAGGTATTTTTAGCCGCCATGATTCCGGCAAGCTTGGCTGTCGTCAGAACATTGCCTTTCGGTAGAGCGTCACGGGAAAGAAGCTCAATGGTTTCGGGCTGCATAAGAATAGAACCGGAAGCTCTGGCCGTCCTGAGCGTACCGGGCTTTCCGGAAACATCGACCATGGCAATGTTTCCGCTGTTGTCAAAGTGTGTAAAATCCATCTGTTGTAGCTCCCTGTGGTTCAGAATTTATCCACTCTTTCTTTTAGTCCAGCCTGGGCTTGACCCCTTTGATATCATGAAAGGAGACTACACCGAGCAGATAATCATGTTCATCAGTAATGGGAATGGCCCTGAAGGAATAACGGAAAAACATGTCAACCGCATCATGGAGCGTATCATCCGGATTCAGGGTAATAAGGCTGTCAGTCATAATATCACCAAGTGTCTGCTCCGGCTCAGCGGCAATCAACTCCCTGATATCAACAACTCCCTGCAGGATATTGTCTGCACTGACAACATACACATACATAATGACATCCATATCACCGGCAACTTCCCGAAAATTATCGATCACCTCTTTGACCATGGTATCAACAGGACGCTTGATCACCTGCTGCGTGGAGTAGAGCATGATATTTTCGTCAGTCTGATCGATGAGCTGCTGTACCCTCTCTTTGTTTTCACTATCAACAAATTCGATAATCTCATCGGCTTCAGAGGCTGGCAGCACAGAAAGTATTCCTGCAACCTGTGCAGGGCTCATTTCATTGATCAATCCGGCGGCTTTCTCTTTTTGCATTGATCGTATCAGTTCCCGCTGCACTCTCGGTTCCACCTCTTCGAGGGTATCCGAAGCCAGTTCCAGCTCAAGCTCGTTAAAAACCGCTATGCGCTGATTGCCTTCGAGCTCTTCGAGAATGTCGGCAAGATCGACTGGATGGATGTCGTTGATATTTTCTTTGAGGACATTGAGCTTCACATTTCCCTCAAAACTCCCGATGGTTTCCGGCAGGGGCTGCACATAAAGCCAGGAAATACTGGAACCCTCTTTGTATTTGGCAAGATAATTGGCAAGCTTTTTAAAGCCCATCCGGCGGAGAATACGAAAACGGTTAAAATCCACTTCACTGACAAAAAGCCTTTCGTTCTGGAATAACAGCTTGACGTCGTACACAACCTCAACCTCATGACCGTCCATATCAAGTATTTTCTTGTCCAGGATATAGTCTTTCAGGAAGATGTGATTATCAAGAGGATTCAGTTCATACCCTTCAGTAGTGGTGATTTCAGAAATAATTTCGGTATTGGAAATCAGGGTAATTTTATCCCAGGGAATCAAAAGACGAGGGTCACCATAGGGACGGTGAACAAGCAAATGGGTTACTTCAGGAATTTTACCGGCATTCTCCTGGATAACAAGATCCTTGAGTTTGCCAATTGAATTTGATTTTAAATAAATCCGGCGACCAACAATCTCGCTCAGAAAAAATTCGCGATTCAGTACTGTAACCATTGGCGTTTCCGTTTTATAAAACCTTGATAACCGTTATAAATTTATAGATCATCAACAACACGAGCAGAAAAAGGTAAATCCTGAGCACTGCCAGTGAGAATTTGACGCCGCGCGACATTTCGACCGTTGGCTTGGCATAGCGCTGGTTGATTTCACGGATCTTGCTGAAAAACTGATTGATCGTCCTCATGGCCTGAGACCCTCAATTACTGAAAAAGGTTGGGAAAAAGTGCACTGACACCGTACATCGTTGAGAGAATAATGATCGACACCACAATCAGGGTACTGACAATATTCTGCAATCGTGTATTGGCATACTCCCCCATGGTCTTTTTATCATTGAGCAGGAGGATCAGAAAGACCAGAGCTGCAGGCAGAAGCGTTACGGCAACAACCTGAACAAAGAGGGTGATGAGCACGAGAGGTGCGCCGGGTATCAAGGGCACAACACCTGCAGTGGCAAGGGTGAAGAAAAAAGAGATATAGAACCAGGGGGCTTCCTTCACCTTGGTGTTGAGGGAATGCGCCCAGCCGAAAATTTCGCCAAATGCCCATGAACTCGCTAGCGATATGCAGATTGCCCCGAGCAGACCAGCGTCAAACAAACCAACAGCCATGAAAGCTCCGACATAATGGTTTGTTTTCATCAACAGTTTGGCGGCTGTTGCGGCATCATCAATCGGTGCGCCGTTCAAGAGCGTTCCGGTTACAATCACAATAAATATCGCAATGGCCACCGTGATAATGGCCCCGATAAACGTATCGATTTTGCCCATTTTAATATCTTTTTCCTGCAAGCCCTTGTCAACCACTGAGCTTTGCTGGAAAAAGAGCATCCAGGGCGCAATTGTTGTACCGATATTGGCCATCAGCAAAAAAAAGAGTTCATTATTGAGACCTCCGGGAAGATTGGGAATCAATCCCTGACTGGTGATTTCGGAAAGAGAGGGGTTGACCATGAATGCTGCCGGAATATAAATCAGGTTCAGCAAACAAAAGCCAAGGGCGATCTTTTCCCAGGTCCAGTATCGACCGTTCAAGACAATAATGCTCATGAGCAAGACGACAAGGATCACCGTCAACCAGGCAGGAACACCGAAAATGCTTAATGCGGCGGTCATTCCAACAAACTCTGTAACCAGTGTTAACCAGTCCACAATCATAAGATCGAGGAGTGAAAACCATCCCCAGAAAGCGCCGAAACTCTCAAAAATGGCCTCGGCATGTCCCCGCTTTGTCACGGCACCCAACCTGACGGTCATCTCCTGAACATAATAGGCTACAGGAATAAGCAATAGCAGAAACCATATCAGGTGATAGCCATATTTTGCTCCTGTAGCAGCATACGTAGTAATGCCGCCAGCATCATTGTCGGCAATCATCACGACAAGACCAGGTCCTGCAATAACCAGATAGAGGCGAACCGCTTTCCAGACTTTTTTAAACCGGTAGTAGAGAACGGAAAAAAAATCCATATCCGTTGAGTTGGACGTTGACGAGACCCGGCATTGCGATTGAGAGAGAGGAGAGGCATTTCACTCACAGAGAGTCATTCATACTTACCAGTCAATCTGGCGCAAATTTACTATTCTTTGGTAACTTTACAAAGTGACATATCTTGCTTTATCTATGCAAATGTGTGCTGATTTCGCACTAACAATGAGGAAATCTGTTTTTTTTCAACAGTCGCAACCGTTAACTGCACTGGTGAATATATATATCGCTTCTGTTTTGATGAGTCAAATACAAAAAATCACCTCCGTACCCCTGATTTTTTCAAACAGAAAGCTGTTATATTGGGAGCTTAGTCCTCAATAACCGTTACGCCGCATCTCTTTATGGAACATGGTCCTGGGAAAAAACCGGAATGGCTGAAAATCAGGATGGCTTCGGGAGCATCGTTTGCGGCAACGAGAAAGTTGCTTGGGCGTCATAGTCTACATACTGTCTGCCGTTCAGCAATGTGTCCCAACCTGCAGGAGTGCTGGTCGCGGGGCACGGCAACCTTCCTGCTGCTTGGCAATGTCTGTACGCGAACATGCCGGTTCTGCGCTGTCGGCAAGGCGACAAATCCTCCTGCACCTGACCCTCATGAGCCCCATAATATCGCTTTGGCAATACAGTCCATGAAGCTGAAGCATGCCGTGCTGACCAGTGTTACCCGTGATGACCTCCATGACGGGGGAGCAGACCAGTGGATAGAGACTATACGGGCCATCCGCAGACTGACCCCTTCTGTCAGTATTGAATGCCTCATTCCGGATTTTCAGGGTAATGAGGATGCGCTTGACCAGGTGATGGCCGAAGCGCCTGAAGTACTGAACCACAATATTGAAACCGTGCCTTCCCTTTACGCGAAAGTTCGCCCGCAAGCAAGCTATGTCGCATCGCTCCAGCTTTTGCAACGGGCAAAACAGAGACACGGTCTGGCCACAAAATCGGGCCTCATGGTTGGAATGGGTGAAACTTCTGTCGAAATTACAGCTTCGCTTCATGACCTGACCCGTCATGGCTGCGATATGGTAACAATCGGTCAGTATCTGCAACCATCCCCCGAACATCTTCCAGTTGAACGCTATATAACCCCTGAAGAGTTTGAACAGTACAAAATCATCGCTGAAACCTCAGGGTTCCGCCATGTACAGTCAGCTCCTTTTGTGCGAAGCTCTTATCATGCAGAGGCATTTGAGCATAACATTGAGACATTATCTTAACCCTTAACCCTACTGAACCATGTCGGTACCAATGATGATCTATGCTTACTGGGCAATCGCCTTTCTTGTCGGCATTCTCTTTTTCAGGAAAGATATCATGACCTTCAACCGGGAATTTAACGCCAGGAGAATCATACTGCTGGTAGCCTCTCTTGTGGTCGTTGCAATTAATGCATGGGTCTACTCTCACTCCACCACTGACGGCGGACGCGCTCTTGATCCACTGACCGTCCTGCTCTTCAGCATCGGCAACGGCATTGCTGAAACCTTCATGTTTTATGCGGTTTTCCGTATTGGTACTTCACTCGCTGGTCGCATCACGCAAAACCCGTGGGCACTTTTTATTACCGGCTTTCTCTTTTTTATGATATACAGCGGCCTGATCCATGGCCTGTTCTGGATTAATATTCTTCCGGAACATGTGGTTCAGACAAGCCCCTACAAACCCTTTTTTATGCCGGTTCAGATGCTGATTGCCGGTAGTTGGGCTTTGAGTTTTTTCTGGTATCGCGACCTCAGAAGCGTCATCTTTCTGCACGCATTGGTTGATCTTACCATGGTTTGCAACGTCAAATTCTCACTCTTCAATTAGATCACTATTTCAAAAGTGGTTACCATCTTTGCAATAACTGCAATAAATCGCTAATTCTCTACTATTCAGTTATCCTCCTTCTGACATTGATAAAGAGAGGAAGATAACTGTTGCTCAAAATCGAACAGCCCTCCGTTTTTCATGAACTCATGAAAGCACAACTCAACAGACACTTACCATGACATCATTTAAAGGCACAGTACTCGTTGCCGGGGCTACCGGCAAAACTGGAGAATGGATAGTAAAAAGCCTGCAAAGTCACCACATTGACTATCACCTTTTTGTCCGATCCGGGGCAAAGGCACTGGAACTTTTCGGACCTGAAATTATCGATAACCTGACGATTGGCTCCATTGAACATCCGAAAGAGATCCGTGCCGCCCTGCGCCATGCCGATGCCGTTATCTGCGCTATAGGCGGAAATGTAACTGATCCTGCATCACCGCCACCATCGGCTATCGACCGGGATGGTGTCAAGAGACTGGCCCAACTTGCAAAAGAACAGGGAATCAAGCACTTCATTCTCATAAGCTCTCTTGCAGTAACCAGAGCCGATCACCCCTTTAACAAATATGGTCAGGTACTCACCATGAAGCTTGATGGTGAAAATGAGGTACGCAAACTCTATTCAGAACCCGGTTTTTCCTATACTATTCTCCGTCCTGGCGGTTTGATTGACGGCCCACCCTTGATGCACTCCATGATTTTTGATACGGGTGACAAAATCGAGACCGGCGCGATCAGGAGAAGTGATGTTGCTGAAGTTGCGGTTATATCCCTCTTTATCCCCGAAGCAAAGAACCTTACTTTTGAACTGATTGAGGGAAAAGAGTCCCCACAATCTTCACTTGTTCAATTTTTTCAGCAAGTCAATTACTGACAAAAATAATAATAGAAACCCATTAATAATAACGATTAAAAAAATTACTCTATCTATTCGTTGATAAAAAAACACAGGAAATCTGATCTATCAGGCATGGCTTATTACTCATTAACTAATTATTAAATAATATTTTACACATACCTAAACCTAAATAATCAATAAATAAATATTGGTCAAAAAGGCTTATATACCAATCTGTTGAAGGAAATATTAATCAGAATATTTAAGAAAAAAATCAAAAAATTTTTGAAATGCTTATTGAATTAAAAATCAATTAATTAGTTATTAATAATAACTTTATAATAACAGAAAAGAATACTATCACTAATTAAAATATTAATAAGGAATTCAAATAAATCAATTAATTATTCAAATTAATTAAGAATAAAAACAAAAATAATAAGACACCTGAACTAATAAAAAATTTTTAAATAAAAATATATAAGTCGTTTTAATATAACATTTTAAATAATTCAGCTTGATTTGCTTTATTAAGAATCAATAGTGAGGTTTTAATCATCGATAACTAAAAAATATTTATTTGAAAATTAAGAATAATATAACATCTATAATAAAAATAGATGTCAAGCAATCATTGTTTAGTGGCCAAACTTTTTTATGGGATATTGTGACTATTGATGCGGAGTATTATCTATCTGTAATTAAAGGTATCCCTGTTATTATACGGCAAATTTCTGATGATCGTATTGAGATACAATCTGATTCAATAATGATTGATTCTGTATTAATTTCTGATTTTATAAAGAGCTATTTTTCACTTGAAATTGATGTAAATCTTATTTTTCAAGATGATTTCAAGAGATTAAATCCTGATATTTATTCCTTAATAAGGAGCTACTTTTCTCTTCGAATACTCAGGCAAGACCCCTATGAAACCATGATCTCATTTATGTGTGCTCAGGGAATCGGGATGCACTTGATCAGAAAACAGATCGGAATGTTGAAAAAAAACTATGGAAAAAAAATATCAATAATTTTGTCAGGTAAAGAGATTGTTCTCCATACATTCCCCACTCCTGAGCGGCTTGCCGCTGTCGATCCCCTTGTGCTCAGCACCTGCACTAACAACAATCGAATCAGGGCAAAAAATATTGTACTCGCAGCACAGGGTGTGGCTGACGGAAAAATTGATTTGCATGCTCTTGCCGATCCAGCCATTCCACTTGCAGAGCTACGCAACACGCTATGCCTGAACCCTGGTATCGGATTTAAAATTGCCGACTGTATCGCCCTTTTCGGTCTTGGTCGATTTGATGCATTCCCCATCGATACCCATGTCAGGCAATATCTTGGAAAATGGTTCAACAGCAGAACAGCCCTTCGCTCTTTAACTCCAGCGAATTATCTTATGCTTGATACTGAAGCACGCACTTTTCTGAATCCGGAACTGGCCGGTTATGGTGGTCATATTCTCTTCCATTGCTGGAGGAAAGAGGTAAAAAAACTTCACTCGTTTTGATAATTAAAAATTCAACAGGAGCATTCATGACACAGATTAAAAAAGTCCTGGTAGCCGGAGCATCGGGATATCTTGGCCGGTATGCTGTCAAAGAATTCAAAGAGAGAGGCTACCATGTCAGGGCTCTTGTTCGTGATCCTGAAAAAATCAAAACACCGGGAGCACACGGAGAACCGGCAGTTCATGAGATAATTGATGAAATTGTCATCGGTGATGTGACTACTCCCGAAAGCATCACAGGAATATGCAAGGGCATTGACATTGTCTTTTCTGCGCTCGGCCTTACAGCCCCTCACCCGGAACACACCAGCAATGACGTTGATTACCTTGGCAACAAACGAATCCTCGATCAGGCTGTGAGTGAAAAAGTTTCAAGATTCATCTATGTTTCGGTCTTCAATCAGGATAAAATGGTTGATATTCCGTCAATCAAAGCGCATGAGCTCTTTGTTGCTGCTCTGAAAGAATCAGGTATTTCATGGGCGGTCATCAGGCCTAACGGTTACTTTTCCGACATGGGCAGATTTTTTTCAATGGCCCAAGGCGGCCACATCTTCATGATCGGAGAAGGTGAAAAAAAAATCAATCCGATACACGGCGCCGATCTGGCGAAGGTTTGTGTTGATGCGGTGGAAGGTGAATGCCGTGAAATTCCTGTCGGTGGCCCGGACATCTACACTTTCAGAGAGACTATGGAGATGGCGTTTCAAGCATGCGGCAAAACCGCCTGGATAACTCCACTCCCCTTCTGGCTTGCAGAAGGCGGGCTTATGGTTACCGGCCTTTTTAACAGGAATTTGGCCGATCTTTTTTCATTTGCGATTGAAGCGCTCAAATTCGATCATGTTGCTCCCGCTTACGGGACAAGGCACCTGAAAGATTTTTTTGCTGAACTGGCTGGAGGAACTCAATGACGAGAAAATGAGTGTACACCTGTCGCTGCTTTTTTTTTCAGTGCTTCCTGCTTTTTTATCAATCTCTAATTCAATACCTTGACAAACTATTGTACTTAGAGCGAAAAGAGTGCAGTGTAAGGCATTGCTTTTTCCCCAATAAACGAAATTATAGAGCGTACACTCCCCCATGTTGAAAATTTTTGAAAAGATCTTTGGCTCAAAACACGAAAAAGATATCAAAAAAATCCACCCTCTCATCGGCAGTATCAACGAACTGCAGGTGAGCCTGGCATCACTCAGCGACGACCAGTTGAGGCATAAAGGGCTGGAATTGAAACAGAAAGTCCGTAACGTCCTGGAACCAATGGAGCAGGAGAAAAAAAGTCTCTCCCTGAAACTTGACAATCCGGACATTAATCTTGAAGAGGTCGAAACAATCAACGCCCGGCTGGACACACTTGCCGAGGAATATGAAAAGACGACAGCCTCCGCGCTTGAGGATATCCTGCCGGAAACGTTTGCCCTGGTAAAAGAGACCTGCGTACGTCTTAAAGGACACACGTACCAGGTCGTGGGAAGAGAGATGATCTGGAATATGGTGCCTTACGACGTTCAGCTTATCGGAGGCATTGTACTCCATTCAGGAAAAATTTCTGAAATGGCAACCGGTGAAGGAAAAACCCTTGTCTCAACACTGCCGGTATTCCTTAATGCTTTGACCGGAAGAGGGGTTCACGTCGTTACCGTTAATGACTATCTTGCCCAGAGAGACAAAGAGTGGATGAACCCTGTCTTTGCCTTTCACAACCTCTCGGTAGGTGTTATTCTCAATACCATGCGGCCTGAGGAGCGCAGGGATCAGTATGCCTGCGATATAACCTATGGCACCAACAACGAGTTCGGGTTCGATTATCTGCGTGATAATATGGCCGGCACCCCGGAAGAGATGGTACAGCGGAACTTCTACTACGCCATTGTAGATGAGGTGGACAGTGTGCTGATTGATGAAGCCAGAACACCGCTGATCATTTCAGGGCCGGTTCCCAATGCCGACAACAGCAAATTCCAGGACATCAAGCCGTGGATTGAGCAGTTGGTCCGCGCTCAGCAGCATCTGGTTGCATCATATCTGACCGATGCCGAAAAACTCATGAAAACCAAGCCTGGCGATGAAGATGCCGGCTTGGCCCTGTTTCGTGTCAAACGCGGGCAGCCAAAAAACACCCGTTATATCAAGATGCTCTCCCAGGCGGGTGTGGCCAAGCTGGTTCACAGTACAGAGAACGAGTACCTGAAAGACAATTCAAGCCGAATGCATGAAGTTGATGATGATCTCTATTTCGCTGTCGATGAAAAGGGTGGCACTATTGATCTGACCGACAAGGGACGGGAGTTTCTCAGCAAACTCAGCCACCAGGACAGCGATATTTTTATGCTTCCTGATGTCGGTTCAGAAGTTGCTGTTATTGAAAGTGATACATCCGTCGCTGTTGCTGACAAAGTCCAGAAAAAAGATGCGGTCTACCGTCTGTTTGCCGACCGTTCAGAGCGACTGCACAATATCAGTCAACTTCTGAAAGCCTACTCGCTTTTTGAGCGTGATGATGAATACGTTGTTCAAAACGGACAGGTGATGATAGTCGATGAATTTACCGGACGAATCCTTCCCGGTCGCCGCTACAGCGATGGGCTGCACCAGGCAATAGAAGCCAAGGAGAATGTCAAGATTGAAGGTGAAACCCAGACCATGGCAACCATCACAATCCAGAACTTTTTCCGTCTTTATAAAAAACTGTCCGGTATGACCGGTACAGCGGAAACCGAGGCCTCAGAGTTTTATGAAATCTACAAACTCGATGTTGTTGTCATTCCCACCAATGCCAGCATTATCCGAAAAGATATGGATGATCTGGTCTATAAAACACGACGGGAAAAGTATAATGCCATAGTACTGAAGGTTGAGGAGTTGCAGAAAAAGGGACAACCGGTGCTTGTCGGCACAACCAGTGTTGATGTCTCTGAAACGCTTTCGAGAATGCTGCGCGCGAAAAAGATTGCTCACAACGTGCTCAACGCCCGGCAAAACGATCGTGAAGCAGAAATTGTCGCTGAAGCAGGGCAGAAGGAAGCGGTGACCATTGCCACCAACATGGCGGGACGCGGAACAGATATCAAGCTTGGACCGGGTGTACGCGAACTTGGAGGGCTCTTTATCCTTGGTTCCGAACGCCACGAGTCCCGCCGTATTGACCGCCAGCTTCGTGGACGCGCAGGACGTCAGGGTGATCCAGGAGAATCGGTCTTTTTTGTATCCCTTGAAGATGAGCTGATGCGCCTCTTCGGCTCCGACCGGGTAATCTCTGTGATGGACCGTCTCGGTCATGAGGAGGGCGATGTGATTGAGCACTCAATGATCACAAAATCGATTGAACGCGCACAGAAAAAAGTTGAGGAGCAGAACTTTTCAATCCGTAAACGTCTTTTGGAATATGACGATGTGCTGAGCCAGCAGCGTGAGGTAATTTATTCACGGCGCAGAAACGGCCTGATCAAAGAGCGGCTGACCAGCGACATACTTGACCTTCTGAAAGATTACAGCGATACGGTCATCAAAAAATATCACAAGGATTTTGATGTCGACGGCATTGAGGAGCAGTTGATGAGAGAACTCTCCATCGAGTTCAAACCTGACCGGGAAACTTTTGAGCGCGAAGGCATAGATGTGACCTCAGAAAAACTCTACGATACCGCACTTGCCTTCTACCGTAGAAAAGAGGCTGCCGTTCCGGAAGAAATTATGCGGCAGATTGAAAAATATGCTGTCCTGAGCGTCATAGACCTTCGCTGGAGAGAGCATCTCCGTGAAATCGACTCGCTTCGTGAGGGAATCAATTTACGCGCTTATGGCCAGAAAGACCCCCTTCTGGAGTACAAACAGGAGGCCTTCCGTCTCTTTATTGATCTTCTGAGCGACATAGAACTTGAAACTCTCTCTCTTGCATTCAAACTCTTTCCTGTCGATCCTGAAGAGGCAAACGAGATGGAAGAGCGTCAGCGGAAAGCGGCTGTCAGACAAGACAAACTGGTGGCCCAGCACTCCTCTGCAGGAAGTGTTTACTCCATCGTTGAAGATAATGAAGAACAAGAAGAGAGTATGCAGCAGCCGATAATCGCCGATAAAAGGCCTGGACGCAATGATCTCTGCCCTTGCGGAAGCGGAAAAAAATATAAAAACTGTCACGGCCAGCAGCCTTGAAACTTTGAAACGTTTACTGCTCCATAATGAAACATACTGAAGTTGAAGTCACCATTGCCCTCGCCGCTGAACATGGCCTGAATGCTGAGGAATACGGCAAGATTTGTGCCATTCTCGGAAGAACCCCTTCGTTTACAGAACTTGGGGTTTTCTCTGTCATGTGGTCGGAACACTGCAGCTATAAAAACTCTATAGCCGTACTGAAAACCCTTCCTCGCGAAGGGGCGGCCCTGCTTACCTCCGCAGGCGAGGAAAACGCAGGTCTCGTCGATATCGGCGACAATCTGGCGGTAGCCTTCAAGATTGAGTCGCACAACCACCCTTCAGCCGTTGAACCCTATCAGGGAGCTGCGACAGGAGTTGGGGGAATTCACCGCGATATTTTCACCATGGGCGCACGACCGGTCGCATCACTCAACTCTCTCCGGTTCGGTTCTCCAAAAGATCCCCATGTCCGCTACCTGGTTGATGGTGTTGTACGTGGAATCGGCGATTACGGAAATTCGTTCGGCGTCCCTACTGTTGGAGGTGAAATCTACTTTGAAGAGGGATACACCGGCAACCCTCTGGTCAATGCCATGTCGGTCGGCATTGTGGAACACCATAAAACCGTCAGCGCAACTGCTCTCGGTAAAGACAACCCTGTGCTGATTGTAGGTTCCTCCACCGGTCGGGACGGCATTCACGGTGCAACATTCGCTTCTGAAGATCTCAGCGAAGCCTCGGAAGACAAACGCCCCAGTGTTCAGGTCGGCGATCCTTTTGCTGAAAAGCTGCTGCTTGAAGCTACCCTTGAAGCCATCGCCACAGGTTTTGTTGTCGGTCTGCAGGATATGGGTGCCGCCGGAATAACCAGTTCAACTTCAGAAATGAGCGCCAGGGGCATTGAAAAAACAGGATCGGGCGGTATAGAGATTGATCTTGATCTTGTGCCGATTCGTGAAGCAGGAATGAGCGCTTACGAAATTATGCTTTCCGAATCGCAGGAACGCATGCTTATCGTTGCCGCAAAAGGATTTGAGGAAAAAATTATTGAGGTTTACAAAAAATGGGATGTCCTGGCAATCGTCATAGGACGAGTCACTGACGACAACCACCTGAGAGTGTTTCACCACGGTGCCGTTGTTGCAGAGATTCCGGCAGAATCTTTGGTACTGGGAGGAGGCGCACCAGTCTATACCCGCGAAGCCATTGAAAAAAAACCGGTGACCCCGGAAGCTGTACTTGCTGACGATAACACCCTCGATTTCAAAGCGATCAGCCTTGAGCTGCTTTCACGTCCAAATATTGCAAGCAAACAGTGGGTATACAGGCAGTATGATTCGATGGTGCAAACGAATACGGTGACTCCTGTAGGCCAAACAGATGCTGCGGTTATCCGCATCAAGGGGACAAAAAAAGGTATCGCCATGAAAACGGACTGCAATGCCCGTTACGTCTATCTCAATCCTTTGGCTGGTGGAAAAATAGCTGTTGCTGAATGCGCCAGGAACATTGCCTGCTCGGGAGCAAAGCCGCTGGCCATAACCAATTGTCTCAATTTCGGTAATCCCTATAAACCGGAGGTTTACTTCCAGTTCAGGGAGTCTGTTGCCGGAATGGGAGCTGCATGCAGGGCATTCAATACCCCGGTAACCGGCGGCAATGTCAGTTTCTACAATGAAACCTTCATCGGGGGTGTGCGCACCGCAATCTACCCTACCCCTACCATAGGCATGATCGGTTTGCTTGAAGATATCGACAATCTGGTCGGATCAACCTTTACCCACACCGGTGACACCATCTTTCTTTTGGGAAATCCGGCGCTCTCGCTTGACGGTTCAGAATACCTGGTAATGCAGTACGGCACGCCAGGCCAGGACGCTCCATCAATTGACCTTGAGCATGAAACAAACCTTCAGCGGCTGCTTGTAACGCTTGCCGAAAAAAAACTTGTGCATTCCGCACACGATATTTCTGACGGCGGCCTTTTTGTCGCTCTTGCTGAAAAAGCCATCATGAATGCTGAAACGCCGCTCGGCTTCACCGTTGATCTGGAAAATGCAGAGAACTCCCCTTTCCGTATCCAGCAACAACTTTTTTCGGAAGCCCAGGGAAGAGTCGTGATCAGCATCTCTCCAGACAAAAGTCGCGAGGTGATAGAGACGGCAGCAAAACACAATGTACCGATATGTTCAATAGGACAAGTTATTGAAAAGGATGCAGCTATAGCCTTGAACGGCAAACCGGTTCTTGCCTTCACGATTGATGAGCTTAAAAATGCTTACTATCACTCACTCGAACAGGCCCTGCATCTTGACGAACTGTAAACCTGCCTGTTCAAGAAAATAAGGAGACATGATGTTGCCTGTTGTTACCGTACCCGAGATGCAAAAGGCCGACAAGGCGGCAATTGAGCTGCTCCATATCGGTGAAATTCGTCTTATGGAGCTTGCGGGACGTGAATGCCTCCGCGTTATCAAAGAAACACTGGAAAGAGATTGTTTTGCAGAGTGTTCATTCCTTGTCGTCTGCGGGAAAGGTAATAACGGCGGGGATGGTTTTGTGCTCGCTCGCCATCTCCTCAATCTCGATGCCTCGGTTGATCTTGTCCTGCTTTATCCCGAAAGTGTCCTGCAAGGGGTTAATCGCGAAGGACTTGCCATTTTGCAGGTATATGAAGAGCATCTGACCAATCTGCGTATTTTTACAAGCCTCGATAAAGCCTTGCCATTTCTTGACGAGAGTCGGTACGATGTTCTTGTTGATGCCATGACCGGCACCGGACTTCGCCTTGGCAAGCCCGGCATGGAGCTTGCACCTCCTCTCTCTGACGGTATTGAACTGCTCAATACCCTTCGCGAAGAGAGTGGCGCCATAACCATTGCCCTTGATATTCCGTCAGGTCTTGATGCAACTACCGGCTGCTCATCCACTCCCGCCATTCAGGCTGATGTTACCATTACCATGGCCTTTTTGAAACGGGGATGTTATCTGAATGACGGCCCGAACTGCTGCGGCGAGATACACGTAGCGGAAATCTCCATTCCCCGCTTTCTGGTTGAGCCATCCTCATGCCTGCTGGTTGATCAGGAGTTTGCCGCCGAACAGTTTATCCTGCGAGAACCATCAAGCGCAAAACATACCAACGGCAAAGTGCTGATCATTGCTGGTTCGAAAACCGGGCACTCCTCAATGGTTGGTGCAGCAATCCTTTCTGCGAAGGCGGCCATCAAAACCGGGGCTGGATATGTCTGCATCTCTCTTCCTCTCACCCTTGCTGGCACCATGCACCTTGCCGTCCCGGAAGCGGTTGTTATTGGCAGGGATAAAACTGCCATTCTTGAAAAAGCTCGCTGGGCAGATCTTATCCTGATTGGATGCGGCATCGGGCGCGACGAGGAGACAATAGCACTGGTCAAAGAGCTGCTCGCCAGTTCGGATATCGCCGACAAAAACCTGATACTTGATGCGGATGCGCTCTATGCCATTTCATCGACCGGACTATCTGAGATCTTGATCCAATGCAAAAACGTGCTGCTCACCCCACATTATGGAGAGTTCAGCCGTCTCACCAACATTCCAACTGAAGAGATTGCTTCAGACCCGATTGAAGCCGCACAACTCTTTGCCCGTCAGCATCAAGTAACCGTTCTGCTGAAAGGCAATCCAACTATTATTGCAGCATCAGATGGCACGATACTGCTCAACACCAGCGGCACCGAAGCGCTTGCCACCGCTGGCTCCGGCGATGTACTCTCCGGCATGATTGCCGCACTCGCAGCAAAAGGCGCAAACCTCGTCAATGCCGCAGCGGCCGCAGCATGGTTACATGGCCGAGCTGGAGACCTCGCCAACGACGTTGCAAGCCTTGTATCCTCAGGCATGGTTGTTGATACCATTCCGCAGGCCATCGGGGAGATTTTTGAGCGGGAAGCGTCTACTCCCGCAAAAACTTCTTGATGTTCCGTGCAGCCTGACGAATACGCTCCTCGTTCTCGATCATGGCGATACGGACGTACTCATCACCGTAAGCGCCGAATCCTATACCGGGGCTGACGGCAACCTTTGCCTCCGAGAGCAGCTTTTTGCTGAACTCAAGGCTGCCGAGATGGCGGAACGGTTCGGGTATCTGGGCCCAGACAAACATGCTTGCTCGAGGCGAGACAACCGGCCAGCCCGCATTGACAAAACTTTTAACCATAACATCACGCCGTTTGCGGTATACGTCACAGATCTCCTGAACGCAGCTTTGGTCTTCGGTGAGCGCAATGGTTGAGGCAACCTGAATGGGAGTAAAGGTGCCGTAATCGAGCCAGCTCTTGATTTTTTCGAGAGCCCCTATCAACTTGGCATTTCCAACCATAAACCCGACACGCCACCCTGCCATATTGTAGGTTTTAGAAAGTGTATAACTTTCAACAGCAACATCCTTTGCTCCGGGGACCTGAAGGATTGAGGGAGTCACATAACCATCAAAGGTCAGCTCAGCGTAAGCAATATCACTGATAATGTAAAAACGCTCCTGACGTGCAATATCCACAAGCTTCTGATAAAAAGGAAGTTCGACGGTTGCCGTCGTAGGATTGTTGGGGAAATTCACAACCAGATACTTTGGCTTTGGCGACGATTCGCGCAACGCTTTTTCAATGTTCAGGAAAAAGCCCTCTTCGTCAAGAGTAAAATCGTCTTTCAGCTCAAGCTTCAAACGATGAACATTACCACCAGCAAGAATGAATGCCTGGGAATGGATGGGATAACAGGGATCCGGAACCATTGCAAGATCACCGGGATTAGTGATGGCCTGCACAAGGTGGACATACCCCTCTTTTGAGCCCATTGTCGCAACAACCTCGCGATCAAGGTCAAGGTCAACATTATACTTGCGCTTGTACCAGGTACCAACCGCACCGCGAAGCTTGTAGATCCCCTTGGAGACTGAATATCCGTGGGTTCGGGGTTTATTGATACTTTCGATCAGTTTATCAACAATATGCTGGGGTGTCGGGCCGTCGGGATTACCCATTGAAAAATCGATAACATCCTCTCCCGCACGCCGTTCAGCCATCTTCAGCTCATTAACAGCAGCAAAGACATACTTTGGAAGGCGTTTGATCTTGTCAAACTCTATTTCATCGAACATAATCCCGGAACTAAAAAATCATTCATCGTCAAGAAAAAGAAAATAGTTCTTATCATAAGAAAAAAGAACATCATATCAATGGCCTTCACCATATTTTCCCGATCATTCCCTGTTCGCATAATGAAGTAAACAGAATTGTCCTGATATTTCGTACAAGAACATTTACAATCATCCCGTTGAACGCTTTAATGATAATGGGTGTTATTTATTATTAATTAAAAAAAGAAAACTCCTTTTTTATACTCTAAAGTATTTTTAATAAATGCGTTACATTATATCTACAACGCGTGGCGCGTTACCACTTGCTGTTATGCCTCTTCTCAGCATTTGATAAGGAATGGGGCCTCATTAATTTGACATTAACATTTTTTTAATTAACATATTTGCAGGTATCATTTCACTTCCCGCTCCAAGTAAAAGCATATACCACGTGTCAAAAATCCAAATGACAGTAACTGATGCCCTCAAGCATCGGCTTGAGGAATCCACCGGTAATGATTACAACTGCTGCTACCAGTGTGGCAAATGTACTGCTGGCTGCCCGTCTGGCGCATTCATGGATAGCCCCCCCGCACGGATCATGCGTCTCGTCCAGGCTGGCTATATTGAAGAGGCTCTAAAAAGTGAGGCGCTCTGGTTCTGTGTCGGTTGTATGACCTGCACGGCAAGATGTCCGCAGAACATGGATATCGCCGCAACCATGGACTCGCTCAGGTCACTTGCCCTCGAGAAGGGCCTGGTATCAGAAAGCAAAGCAAAAAAGCTGGTGACGGCTTTTCATGTCTCGTTTCTCAATAACGTACGCAAACATGGTCGTCTGCAAGAACTTTCACTGGTCAGCAGCTATAAGCTCCGTACAAGATCTTATCTTCAGGATTCAGAATCAGGCGTGAAAATGATTATGAGCGGAAAGATCAACCCATTACACGCCTTGACGGGAAAAGGGGGGGTAAAAGGGAAAGATCAGATTGCAAAAATATTCACGGCTGCCGAAAATCATTCTCACTTGTCGGTGCCAAAACGACGTCCGACAAAAAAAGATTTTATCCCGAAGACGCCTCATGCAATCAAGCCGGGTATGACCATAGGATACTATCCGGGTTGCTCACTGAGCGGTACGGCAAGAGAATATGATATTTCTGTCAAAAAAATGTGTTCCCTTCTCGGTCTGAAACTTCAGGAAATTGAGGACTGGAACTGTTGCGGAGCGACGTCGGCACATGCCACCAATCATAAACTGGCCGTACTTTTGCCTGCACGAAATCAGGCGCTTGCTGATGCTCAGGGGCTGACCGTGGTTCTGGCACCCTGCGCGGCTTGCCAGAACCGCCAGGTCACCACCAGAAAAGCCCTGATGGCTTCACCCGAACTTCGCGCGGAAGTTCTTTCTATTACCGGTATTAAACCAACCTGCACGGCTGAGTTTATTGGCGTCACCGAACTTCTTGAGGCAATGGATCCGGAGGAGATCAAAAAAAGGGTAACAAAACCTCTTACCGGACTTTCTCTCGCCTGTTATTATGGCTGTCTTCTGGTGCGCCCGATGGAGGATATGGGTTTTGATGATCCGGAAAATCCGCTCAAAATGGAGGCAATCATGAGTGCTCTTGGAGCGAAACCCGTTGACTGGGCATTCAAGATTGAGTGTTGTGGAGCCGGACTCACGCTTGCACAACAGCCTCTTGTTGAAGAGCTTACACACTCGATTGCTAAAAATGCGGCTGACAACGGAGCTGATGCTTTTGTTGTCGCATGTCCTCTTTGCCAGGCAAACCTCGACATGCGTCAGGACAGCATGAGAAAACGGTTCGGGGACATTAAACAGATGCCTGTCTACTATATTTCGGAGCTTGTCGCTATCGCCTGCGGCGCAACTCCATCTGAAGTCGCTGTGGGAGAACATTTTGTTCCTGCACTTGACTTTGTCTCGAAACTTTAGGCGACGGCCAATTATTTGAAAGAACAAGACGCATTGTTTCAGGCTCCTTCTGGGAGCTGTTCCGGTCAGCAGTTTTATACTAAACGATTGAATTATGGCAAAGATTGGAGTATTTATATGTCACTGCGGTGAAAATATTGCCTCAAAGGTTGATTGTACCAAACTGGCGGCCGCTATAGGAGAACACCCTGGAGTTGCGGTGTCTGTTGAATACAAATATTTTTGCTCGGAACCTGGTCAGGAAAGTGTCAAAAAAGCCATTCGCGACAATAACCTTACCGGTGTCATTATAGCCGCATGCTCCCCGAGAATGCATGAAGCCACCTTCCGCAAGGTCTGTGCGGAATCTGGCCTGAATCCCTATCTCTGTGAAATAGCAAACATTCGCGAACAATGTTCCTGGGTGCATACCGATAAGGATATGGCTACCGAAAAAGCCATTGACATCACCCGTTCGATGATTGAAAAAGTTAAACTGAACAACAAACTCCAGCCTATTGAGGTTCCTGTAACCCGCCGGGCGCTCGTCATTGGAGGGGGTGTCGCTGGCATACAGGCCGCGCTTGATATTGCCAATGCCGGTCAGGAAGTTGTTCTTGTCGAACGTGAGCCCTCGCTTGGCGGCCACATGGCGCAGCTATCGGAAACATTTCCGACCCTCGACTGCTCACAGTGTATTTTGACGCCTCGAATGGTAGAAGTAGCTCAACACCCAAAGATACGCCTGCTCACCTATGCTGAAGTTGAGCAGGTTGACGGCTTCATCGGAAATTTCAAGGTAAAAATTCGCATGAAATCGCGTTACGTCAACAAAGACGTCTGTACTGGCTGTGGCGATTGCATGGTGAAATGTCCTGTCAAAAAAATATCGAGTGAATTTGACTGCGGCCTGGGCAAAAGAACCGCCATTTATACTCCGTTTGCCCAGTCTGTACCAAATATACCAGTTATCGACAAGGCAAGCTGCATTTACTTCAAAAACGGCAAGTGCAAGACCTGCATGAAGTCCTGTCAGATCAATGCCATCAACTTTGATATGCAGGACGAATTCATTGATCTTGACATCGGCGCCATTGTTGTTGCCACCGGATTTCAGATACAGAATACTGCAGGCTACGGAGAGTATGGCTATGGCAAGTATCCTGACGTCATCACCGGTCTTCAATTTGAGCGCCTCGCTACGGCAAGCGGCCCGACATCAGGCAAAATCCTTCGTCCCTCAGATGGCAAAGAGCCGGAAACGGTGGTGTTTATCCAATGTGCCGGATCGCGCGACCCTTCAAAAGGTGTACGCTACTGCTCCAAGATATGCTGCATGTACACTGCCAAGCATGCCATGCTTTATGCCCATAAGGTTCATCATGGAAAAACTCATGTTTTTTATATGGATATCCGTGCTGCCGGCAAAGGGTATGATGAATTTACCCGAAGAACCATTGAGGAAGATGATGCATCATACATCCGGGGTCGAGTCAGCAAGGTATGGCTGGAAAATGGCAAGCTGATGGTACGCGGTGTTGATACACTTCTCGGCAGACCCGTTACCATACCCGCCGACATGGTCGTTCTTGCTACCGCGATGGTCCCGCAACCTAATGCCAAAGAGTTTGCCAAAACCATTGGCATCGCTTACGACGATTACGGCTACTACAACGAGGCTCATCTCAAGCTCAGGCCTGTCGAATCATCTTCGGCGGGAGTTTTCCTGGCCGGTGCATGCCAGTCACCAAAAGATATTCCTGACTCGATTGCGCAGGCATCAGCATCGGCAAGCAAGGTTCTTGCCCTTTTCAGCAAGGAAAAACTGGAACGGGAACCGGTCGTTGCCTCAACCAATGAAGCTACTTGTGCCGGATGCTGGGGCTGCGTTCTTGCCTGTCCATACAACGCCATTGAACAAAAAGATATTCTCGACCGTTCCGGACGGGTCATCAAACGGGTGGCGTCTGTTAATCCTGGCTTGTGTCAGGGCTGCGGCACCTGTGTCACCTTCTGTCGATCGAACAGTATCGACCTGGCTGGCTTTACCGAAAAACAGATCTTTGCTGAAGTGATGGGTCTCTGATGAACTCAATTTTTTTCATGAATGAACCGAACTTTGCCTCTGGAGTATGCTGATGAGTGAAACCTTTGAACCGAAAATCATTGCGTTTGTCTGCACCTACTGTACGTATGCCGGTGCTGACCTTGCTGGAACAAGCCGCCTGAAATATGCGCCGAATGTACGCATGATCCGCCTTCCCTGTACCGGCAGAATAAGCCCCATGTTTATTCTGAAAGCTCTTCAAAAAGGCGCTGACGGTATACTGATAAGTGGATGTCACCCTGGAGACTGCCATTTTA
>JBAXFV010000012.1:0-24963 GCA_037139755.1 Chlorobiaceae bacterium | reverse complement strand
GCCTGCTTTTTGCGCTCTGCGCTTCTGCAGTTTTTATCAGACTCAGCTCTCCTGATGTAATGAGCCGAAGTGGTATTGAGCACTGGCTTTATATTGCAATTCTTTTTTCCATGCTGCCGGTGGTAACACTTCTCGGCCATTACGGAGGCAAGCTTTCAGCCCAGTCAAAACAGCCAACGAAACCAGCCTGACTCATCACCTGACGACGTTCTTCCCCTCTCAGGAGAGCTTCGCCGTCAGAGCCGGAACAAACTGCAGCACATCGGCCACAACAAGAACATCGGCGACTTCGCCGATAGGCGCATCCTTGTCTTTGTTGATGGCCAGAATGAACCCGGACTTCTTCATTCCGGCAAGGTGCTGGATGGAACCTGAAATACCGCAAGCCACATAGAGCTTTGGCGTAACGGTCTGGCCGGTAGAGCCTACCTGATGGCCATGGTCAAGCCAGCCGGCGTCAACCACCGGGCGGCTCGCGCCGAGTTCGCCGCCGAAAGCTTTGGCGAGACTGCGGATCAGATCGATATTCTCTTTTTTCCCGACCCCGCGTCCGGCGCTGACAACAATCTCGGCTTTTGCCAGATTGACATCCCTGGCTTCGGCAGGCTCATAGCCAACAAATTCAGTGGTCGAAGCCACGTCGGTCGACAGCACCTTCACCACTGGAGTTCCTCCCTCCTGAAGGGCTGGAAAGGCTCCTGCCTGAATGGTGATTACCGCTTTCGACGTCAAAGGAGTGACGTTACGGTGCATCTTTGCATTACAGCACCCCACCTCATAAGCGTTACCGGCAAAACCGATCACTTCGGAGACCTGTGCAACCTTGAGGCTTGCGGCAAGGCGGGGGGCAAGATCCCAACCGTAGGAGGAGTGGACGAAGACGACAAGATCCGGGTTCTCCTCTTCGACAGCCTTCAACAAGAGTTGTTTATGCGCTTCAGGGTTGTATTCGCCGTAGACGCTCGCATCGGCCAGGTAGAGTGTGCCGCTGAATGCCGGAACATCTTCAGTGCTCCCGACAAGAAACAGGGAGGCATCTCCACCGATAGCTGCGGCAAAACCAAGGAGTTCAGCCGTGGTATCGAGAAGTCTGCCTTCCCTGTATTCGCCAACAAGTAATAGCTTCATTTGTGTCTCCTCAGCGCAGAACCGCTGTTTTTTCTTTTAGAATGACAAGCACCTTTTCGACCAGTTCATCGATACTTCCTTCAAGAACGACTCCGCTGCCCTTCTTTTCCGGATGGCGAAAGGCAGCCGAACCGGTAAGCGGCTTCCCGGAGGAGAGTTCTCCAGCCTGAAGCGTAGCGATCTCTTTTTTTCTGGCCTTCATGATGTTCGGAAGAGTGGGATAGCGCGGAGAGTTGAGTCCGAGCTGGCAGGTCACGAGCGCTGGAGTCCTGAGCCTGACCTTGCCCTTCACTCCCCCTTCAAGCTCGCGGGTTGCCGTCACCACGCCGTCGGCCCAGGCAAATCCGACCAGAGTCGTCGTCGAAGGGATGCCCAACAGCTCGGCAACAAGCACTCCGACCTGTGCGGAACCACGGTCCTGCGACTGCATACCGGTGAAGATCAGGTCAAACTGCTTATCGTGGGCATAAGCCGCAATAATGGAGGCGATCTGCCAGGGCTCTCTGGATGCTACCTCCGGCTCAAGGATGTGAACAGCACGGTCGCACCCTATAGCAAGCGCCTTTTTGATGGCCTCGATGACCCGGTCTGGGCCGATCGAGAGAACCGTGATTTCGGGCTCGCCGCCAAGCTGCTCCTTAAGCCTGACCGCCTCCTCCACCGCATATTCATCGTATTCATTCATCCGAAATGCAAGGTCCGACTCATCGAACCAGGTGGCGGATCCATTGGGCCTGAAATGTGACTCCATGTCAGGCACCTGCTTAATGCAGACAAGTATCTTCATAATTGTTTACGTTTACGTGCATGTCAATTAATACAAGAAATTTTACGAAATTGAATTGTCCTATGCAATACCTTTCCGTAAAATAAATCGCCAACTCTTCAGAAAAGCTGCCTAATTTTTTACTATTCGTTCGGCAACAATCTCTGCAAGGTCGCGAGCCTTCAGCTTGCCCTCAAATCCACCAGTCTTGATGCCATCTTCGAACATTGTCAGGCAGAAGGGGCAGTTGGAGGCGAGGATCGGCATCCCGGTTTCGCTGGCCATGGTGACTCTCTTCACGTTGATGCGACTGCCCAGCTTCTCCTCGGCAAAGATCCTGCCGCCGCCGGCACTGCAGCAGAAGCTGTCGTACCCTGAACGGCTCATCTCGGTCAGCTTGCCGCCAGCCGATTTAAGGAGAGCGCGAGGCTCTTCGAAAATGTCCTTGTACCGGCCGAGATAGCAGGAGTCGTGATAGGTGAACTCGAAGGGTTCCGGTTTGAGCTTCAGCCGCTTCTCCACCATCAGCCTGTTGATGAAGGTGCTGTAGTGCTCGACAGGCACGTCAAACTTGAGATCCCGGTAATCGCGGCTGAGGGTGTTGAAGCAGTGGGGGCAGGTGGTCACGATGCGCTTGACCTTGTAACCCTTGATCGTCTCAATGTTTTCAGCAGCCACCATCTGGTAGAGGTACTCATTGCCAAGCTTCCTCACCGGCTCCCCGCAGCACTTCTCCTCCTTGCCAAGGATGCCAACCTTCACACCCGCTGCCGCGCAGATACGAAGGAAGTTTGCGGCAACCTCCCGGTTGCGGCTATCGAACGATGCGTAGCAGCCAGCAAAGTAGAGAATATCGACATCACTGTTCTCCTGCATGATGCTGACAGGGAGCCCCTTCGCCCAATCTCCCCTCGAAGCGTAGGCCATACCGAACGGATTGCCGTTCACCTCAATGTTGTTCGTCGCGGTGCGAACCTCGTCGCCCGGAAATTCGCCCTCCATGAGGGTCAGGTTGCGGCGCATTTCGAGGATCTTGTTGACGTGCTCAATATTGGCCGGGCAGATATCCTGGCAGGCACCGCAGGTCGTGCAGGACCAGAGTGCATCAGCCGTCACCGCCTCGACGAGACCTTTTTTGGGTGACGTTTCGGCAACGCTGCCTATCGCCTTGATCAGCTTCATCGGAGAGAGGGGCTTGTCGGTGCTGTATGCCGGGCATCGATCCTGGCAGCGCTTGCACGAGGTGCAGGCGTCGCTGTCAAAGAGGTCTTTCCAGGTAAGGTCGGTGATTTTTGAGGCCCCGAACTGTTCAATGCTCTCATCCTCAAGATTGATGGTACCGATCGTGCCTTTTGGCTCGAAGGGTGCAAGGAAACTGTTTCCGCTCGTTGTGAGGATATGACGCAGCTTTGTCCGGGGAATAACGGCAATGAAGCCGAGCCCAAGCAGGAGGTGGAACCACCAGAGCGCCTTGTGCAGGCCGAGCAAAGCACCGTCGCCGAAAAAGGAGAGCCCTTGGGCGAACAGATAACCCACAGGAGACCACAAGGCGAGATCAGGGTTCTGCTTCAGCTCGGTGACGGCCATGCGCGTCCCCTCGATAAGAAATCCGGTAATCAGGATGCTGAAGAGCAGCGCATGAATACGATAGTCGTCGGTGACCGTTTCAAGCCCATTGGGTTTGATGATGAATCGACGGACAAAGAGCCCTCCAAGCATCACGATGGCGACCAGACCGGCAAGGTCGAGCACAAGGGAGAAGTACCGGTAGAAGTTCCCTTGCAGTATGTTAACCCTGAAGAGCGGCAGGAGGAAATCGGCCTGTACCATGATGAGCATTGTGCCCGCAAGCAGGGTGAGAAAGCCCCAGAAAAAGAGCGAATGGAACAACCCTCCATCCTTGACCCTGAACACCCTGCTTTGTCCGAAGACAGTCGCGAGCATACGATGTGCGCGGTCACCGCGCCGGTCGAAACGATCAAGAGGCTTGCCCTGGCGCCAGATCTTCAGCCTCTCTTTGAAGCCGAAGGCCGCGCCGCTCACTGCGGCGATGGTGAGCAGGTACATGAAGGCGACAACCCCATGCCCGACGTTCCAGTAAATTTCACGAGTTGCATCCATTGGTGGCATCGACTTCAGTAATCAGGTTAAGAAAGCAGTTGTTTGGCAATGACGATACGCTGCACTTCACTTGTCCCTTCATAGATTTCGGTAATCTTGGCGTCGCGGTACATGCGCTCGATTTCGTAGTCAGCAATGTAACCGTAACCACCATGAATCTGCATTGCCTCTTTGGTTACGAAGGTAGCGGTCTCCGATGCATGGAGCTTGCAGAGGGCAGACTCAAGGGAGAATTTCTTCTTGTGGTCCTTCAGCCAGGCGGCCTTGTAGATCAGCAGCTTGCTTGTCTCGATGCGGGCGTACATGTCGGCCAGTTTGAACTGGATGGCCTGGAAAGAGCTGATCGTCTGGCCAAACTGCTTGCGCTCCTTCGAGTAGGCGACGGAACGTTCAAAGGCGCCTTCGGCGATGCCGAGTGCCTGCGAGGCGATACCGATGCGGCCGCCGTCCAGAGTATCCATGGCAACATTGAAACCCTTGCCCTCCTGTCCGAGCAGGTTCTTGAGCGGTACGCGCACGTTGTCGAGTGCGAATGCGGTGGTGTAGCTGCCGCGAATGCCCATCTTGTTTTCATTCTTCAGGATAATGACGCCCGGCGACTGCAGATCAACGATAAAGGCACTGATCCCCTTGTGCTTCAGCTTGCGGTCGAACGAGGCGAGCACGATGCCTGTTCCAAGGTATCCGCCATTGGTGATGAAGTTTTTCGCGCCATTGATGACGACTTCATCGCCTTCAATGCGGTAGGTTGTCGTGGTTCCGCCCGCATCGCTGCCAGCTTCAGGCTCGGTGAGGAGGAAGCAGCCAATCTTCTTGCCGGTGAGGAGATCAGGCAGCCACTGTTTCTTCTGCTCATCGGTACCGAAGGCGTAGATGGGGTTGCAGCAGAGGGAGGTATGGGCCGAAACAAGGACGCCGGTCGATGCACACGCTTTGGAAATCTCTTCGACCAGAATAGCGTAGGACATCATGTCGAGGCCGGCGCCGCCGTACTCTTCGGGAAAGTAGCTGCCGAGAAACCCCATCTCCGAGATATGAGCGACAAGCTCATCGGGAATCCTGTGCTCTTCGTCGATTTTGGCGGCGATCGGCTTGATCTCGTTTTCAACGAAGTCGCGAACTGCGTACTGCAGCACTTTCTGGTCGTGGGTCATTTCAAAATTCATACTCTCTCTCCGGTTTATTTTCCTTTGAATTCAGCTTTGCGCTTCTCGGCAAACGCCCCCATCCCCTCTTTCTGATCCTGGCTCGAAAAGAGCACACCGAAAAGCGAGGCTTCGTAACGGAAGCCATCCTCCTTGCTCATGTTCAGGCCGTTGACAATGGCGTCCTTGCTGTAACGAACGGCAAGGGGTGCGACCGATGCAATGGCCCTGGCGCTCTCCAGCGCTTTTGGAATCAGCTCGCCAGCCTCGAAGATCTCGTTGACAATGCCCCACTCTTTGGCCTTCGCCGCAGTAATCATCCTGCCGGTAAAAATAAGCTCGCTTGCACGGCCACGCCCGATAAGACGAGGGAGGTTCTGGGTGCCGCCAAACCCCGGAATGATGCCAAGGGTCACTTCGGGGAACCCCACCTTCGCGTTTTCCGATGCGTAGATAAAATCACAACCGAGAGCGAGTTCCAGTCCGCCGCCGAGCGCATAGCCGTTGACGGCCGCAATGACCGGTGTGGCCATCTTTTCGAGCAGCAGCATCACCCGATGACCGGCCTTTCCGAAACGGTGGCCTTCGAGAGAGTTCATTGATAACATCTCCGTGATGTCGGCTCCGGCCACAAAGGCTTTTTCACCAGCACCAGTAAGGACGATGGCCCTTACTGCGCTGTTCAGCTCAAGTTCCGAGAAAGCAGCGAGCAGTTCGGCAAGTACGTCGCTGCTCAACGCGTTCATGGTACGGGGGCTGTTGATGGTCACAAGCGCCACACCGTCCATCATTTCAATCAGCAGTTTGCTGTATTCCATATCGTTTTTCTGTCAGATTGGTTGTCGTTCATATTAAAGCTTTCGCTTGATAACTATAGAAGCCGCGACCCGACTTTTTGCCCAGATGCCCCGCATTGACCATTTTGACAAGGAGCGGACATGGGCGGTATTTCGGATCCCTGAAGCCTTCATAGAGCACATTTGCAATGGCGAGCACCGTGTCGAGGCCGATGAAATCAGCGAGCGCCAACGGGCCCATCGGCTGGTTGGTTCCAAGCTTCATGCCGTTGTCGATATCCTCTGCAGTTGCGACGCTTTCATAAAGGGCAAAAATGGCCTCGTTGATCATCGGAATCAGAATGCGGTTGACAATGAAACCGGGGTAATCCTGCGACACGGCCATCTGCTTGTCGAGCAGGCCAACGAGCCGGGCGGTCTCCTCGAAGGTCTCATTACTGGTGGCATGGCCGCGAATGATCTCGACCAGCTTCATCATAGGCACCGGGTTCATGAAGTGCATGCCGATCACTTTTTCAGGGCGGGTGGTCGCAGAAGCAATTCTTGTGATCGGGATCGACGAGGTGTTGGAAGCAAGGATTGAGCCTGCCTTGACGATGTTGTCGAGCTTTCGGAAAATCTCAAGCTTGAGCGGCTCGTGTTCGGTCACCGCCTCAATAGCGAAATCGACATTGGCGAGATCCGTCATCTCCGTCGTTGTTGTAATGCGGTCAACACTTTCAGCGACAAGCGAATCGGCAATCACCCCTTTCTTTGCCTGGCGCTCAAGGTTCTGGCGAATGGTAGTCACCGCTTTTTCAAGCTGCATCTCCGAGATGTCGAACAGCACAACATCGTACCCCTGCTGTGCAAAAACATGGGCGATACCGTTGCCCATCTGGCCAGCACCGAGAACACCGATGGATGTGATCATTGTGTAACTCCTCTTTGGATTTGGGTTCAGATTCGTTCAAAAATAACCGCCACGGCTTCGCCTCCGCCAATGCAGAGAGTTGCCAGTCCATATCGTTTGCCCCTGCGATGCAGCTCGTTCACCAGCGTCATGGCGAGACGTGCGCCGCTGGCGCCGATCGGGTGACCGATGGCACAGGCTCCGCCGTTGACGTTGACCTTCTCGAGAGGAATGCCGAGCGCATTGATCGCCAACAAGGGTACCGTGGAGAATGCCTCATTGATTTCAAAAAGGTCAATGTCAGAGAGCGACAGGCCTGCACGACTGCAAACCTTTTCAATGGCTCCAATCGGGGCCTCCGGGAAGTTGTCTGGATGCCGGCTTTCGGTAGCCGAAGCCAGAAGACGCGCTCTCGGCACGAAGCCGTTTGCCTCGACCGCTGCTTCACCGGCAAGCACCAGCATTGCGGAGCCGTCACTTATGGTTGAGGCGTTGCCTGCGGTGATGGTTCCATCCTTTTGAAAAGCAGGCCTCAGTTCGGAAAACTTTGAGGTGTCGCCCCGGAATGGCTCCTCATCGGTATCGAGAATTTCATCGCCCTTCCGTCCCTTCTTGACGAACGGCACGATTTCATCCACAAATACCCCTCCCCTGATGGCCGCCCGGGCTCGCTCATAAGAGTGGATCGCAAATGCGTCCTGTGCTTCACGGGTGATGTTTCCGGCAGCGGCGCTCTCCTCGCCGATCTCGCCCATGTGGCGTCCGGTGTATGGATCCTGCAAGCCGTCGTAGATCATCATGTCAAACAACTGGCTGTGTCCCATGCGGTAGCCGCTGCGGGCCTTCCTGAGAAAATAGGGTGCCATTGACATGTTCTCCATACCACCGGCGACCACCACGTTTGACTCACCAAGTCTGATACTGTCAGCGCCAAGCATGACGGCTTTCAGTCCGCTTCCGCACACCTTGTTGATAGTCAGTGCATGAGCGCTGTCAGGGATACCAGCCGCCCGCATCGCCTGTCGGGCGGGAGCCTGACCGCATCCGCCTGAGAGGACCTGTCCGACAATGACCTCATCCACGCTTGACCCGTCGATACCGGCTGCGGCAAGCGCCCCCCTCATTGCCGCAGCACCGAGCTGCGTCGCTTCAATTTCGGCAAACATGCCATTCAGTGATCCGAAAGGAGTCCTTTTGGCCCCCACAACAAAAACTTGTTCACTCATGGTTCAACTTCCTTATGATTGACTTACATGTTCCTTCTGTACTTTCCTCCGACCTCATAGAGCGCATGGGTAATCTGACCGAGGGAGGCGACCCGGACGGTATCCATCAGTTCGGTAAAGATGTTGCCCCCTGATACCGCAACATCCTTGAGTCTTTTGAGCGCCGCCTGGGCGGCCTCACGGTTTGCCTCCTGAAACGCTCTGAGGTTCTCGATCTGCTGCTCTTTCTCCTCTTTCGTAGCCCTGGCGAGCTCACCCGGGATCCGCAAGCCATCCTCGTTCGCACGGGGGTTGAGAAAGGTGTTCACGCCAATAATCGGCAGTTCGCCGCTGTGCTTTTTGTGCTCATAGAGCATGGACTCGTCCTGGATCTTCGCACGCTGATACTGCGTCTCCATCGCCCCGAGCACGCCGCCGCGCTGGTCGATGCGCTCAAACTCGGCAAGTACAGCCTCTTCGACAAGATTGGTGAGCTCCTCGATGATGAACGAGCCCTGCTGCGGATTCTCGTTTCTGGCAAGCCCGAACTCCTTGTTGATGATCATCTGGATCGCCATGGCCCGGCGCACCGACTCCTCGGAAGGGGTCGTCACCGCCTCGTCGTAGGCGTTTGTATGCAGCGAGTTGCAGTTGTCATAGATCGCCATCAGCGCCTGAAGGGTGGTGCGAATGTCGTTGAAATCCATCTCCTGGGCATGCAACGAGCGGCCGGAGGTCTGGATATGGTATTTGAGCTTCTGGCTCCTTTCGTTGGCACCATATTTGTCGCGCATGGTGACCGCCCAAAGGCGACGCGCGACACGACCGATCACCGAGTATTCGGGGTCGAGACCGTTGCTGAAGAAAAAGGAGAGGTTCGATGCAAAATCGTCGATCTTCATGCCTCTCGACAGGTAGTACTCAACGTAGGTAAAGCCGTTGGAAAGGGTGAACGCCAGTTGGCTGATCGGATTCGCCCCGGCCTCTGCAATGTGGTAGCCGCTGATTGAGACCGAATAGTAGTTGCGCACCAATTTGTCGATGAAGTACTGCTGAATGTCGCCCATCATCCTCAGGGCAAACTCAATCGAGAAGATGCAGGTATTCTGACCCTGATCCTCTTTCAGAATGTCGGCCTGAACGGTACCCCGCACCGTCCGCAGGGTACTGTCGCGAATCTGCAGGTACTCCTCGGGCGAAGGCTCACGGCCGTTCGCTTCACGGAAGAGGGCTGTCTGCTGATCGATGGCTGCGTTGAAGAAGAAGGCGAGCATCATCGGAGCAGGGCCATTGATCGTGATTGAGACGCTGGTGTTTGGGGCGCAGAGGTCGAAACCGGCATAGAGCTTCTTCATGTCGTCAACCGTGCAGATCGACACACCGCTCTCCCCCACCTTGCCATAGATGTCGGGCGGAAAGTCGGGATCTTCTCCATAGAGCGTGACGCTGTCGAAGGCCGTGGAGAGGCGCTTGGCATCATCGTCCTTGCTGAGGTAGTGGAACCTGCGGTTGGTCCGTTCGGGCGAACCCTCTCCGGCAAACTGGCGCTTGGGATCCTCTTCGATGCGCTTGAACGGGAAAACGCCCGCCGTAAACGGAAAGCAGCCCGGAACGTTCTCAAGCATCCTCCAGCGCAGGATTTCGCCGAAATCAGCAAAGCCGGGCAGGCAGACTTTCGGAATGCGGGTACCGGCAAGAGAGGTCGTAAAGAGATCGCTCCGTATTTCTCTCCCCCGGACTACCGTCACGAGCTGGTTACGCTGGTAGGCCTCTTTCATCGCAGGCCACTCATTGAGAATCTGCTTTGACTCCGGAGTCAGCTTTGAGTCGAACGCCGCAATCTTCCGGTCGATCTCCACCCGGGTCGACTCGCCGGGGAGCACCTCCCTTGCCCCTTCGAGCTGAAAAAGACGACGTGCGACGCCCGACTGCTCCTTGACCTTGGAATGGTAGTTCCGTACTGTACAGACGATCTCGCCGAGATAGTGGACTCTGTCAGCGGAGATAACCGAGCGCTTCAGGCTGTTACTCTCGTCAACGACAAATGATGAATTCCAGTCGGAGCCCTTCTTACGGTTGACCGTGTCAATCATTGCCCGGTAAAGGGTATTGGTGCCGGGATCATTGAACTGCGAGGCGATGGTGCCAAAGACCGGCAGTGCCTCGTCAGCCCCTTCGAAGAGGTTGCGGTTGCGTCGATACTGCTTGCGGACATTGCGCAGGGCATCTTCGGCGCCCTTGCGTTCGAACTTGTTGATGACCACCAGATCGGCGAAATCGAGCATATCGATCTTCTCGAGCTGCGTCGGCGCACCAAACTCACTGGTCATCACGTAGAGTGCGACATCGCATATATTCACGACACCGGCATTTCCCTGCCCTATACCGCTGGTCTCGACAATAACCAGGTCATAGCCCGCTGCACGCACGACGTCAAGAGCATCCTGTATGGCAGCCGACAGCTCCGTCTGCGAATCCCGTGTGGCAAGGGAACGCATGTAGACCTTCTTTGAATTGATGGCGTTCATCCTGATGCGATCCCCAAGCAGAGCACCTCCGGTCCGCTGGCGGGAAGGGTCGACGGCAAGGATGGCAACGCTCTTTTCGGGGAAGTCGATGGTGAAGCGGCGTACCAGCTCATCGGTCAGCGAGCTTTTGCCGGCGCCGCCAGTGCCGGTGATGCCGATAACCGGAACATCCCTGCCAAGTTCCTGTATTCTGTTGCGAAGCAATCCGTAGCCAAGGGTATGATCACGCACATCCTGCTCTGCAAGAGAGATCAGCGTATTGACCGCCCTGACATCCTGCCCGGCCAGTTGGGAAATTTGCTCTTCCGGGTCGCGTTCAATGCTATAATCGCACTCCTCAAGCAGCAGGTTGATCATCCCCTGCAACCCCAACCGGCGTCCATCCTCCGGTGAAAAGATCTTCCGCACGCCGTACGCTTCAATCCCGGCGATCTCATCGGGCACAATAACACCGCCGCCACCTCCATAAACCTTGATATGCCCCTCCCCCCTCTCCTGCAAAAGGTCGATAATGTATTTGAAGAATTCGACATGGCCCCCCTGGTAGCAGCTCACGGCAATCCCCTGGGCATCCTCCTGGATGGCAGCAGTCACAATCTCTTCAACCGAACGGTTGTGGCCCAGATGAATCACCTCAGCACCGGAAGCCATCAACATGCGACGGATAACGTTGATCGTGGCGTCATGGCCGTCGAAAAGACTGGTGGCAGTCACAAAACGAACCTTTTTCCTGGTTTTGTATGGCGCAATAGCAGCGGACATATAGAGTTCCTTGAAAATCGTTTAAGGTTCAACCTGTCTTACTCTCCGATTAAACCGTATGCAAAGAACAAATATAATATATCGTTTACGTAAAAGTCAATATGAAAAAAGAATTTTTTATATTTTACACAAATGTCAGAAAAAGCTTTTATATGACAACGTCATATCCTGAATTCAAGCCCCGGAAGGGCGACCCTCATTCTTTTTAGTGGTACCAAAGTCTGGAGTGGCATGGCAACATATTCAAAAGAACTACATGAAAGATAAAGAGCAGACTAAAGAGGAGATCGTACCGATAAGCCAGCTATCGAAACAGCTTGGCATCACCACAAGGACACTTCGCTACTGGGAAGAGGTGGGCATCATTGAATCAGTCGAAAGGGCCGAAGGCGCAAACCGTGGCTACACGCCCTATATCATTCGACGCATCAAGTTCATCCTGAAGCTCAAGGAACTGGGCTTGAGCATCCAGCAATTTCAGGAACTCTACAAGGTTTACGGAGACGCCAGGAGGACTGACATCATGGTGCCGAAGCTTATCGCCATTCTGGACAATCATATCAACCAAATTGACAACAAAATGGCGAGGCTCGCCTCTCTTCGAAACGAGATCGTTGAATACCGCGAGAAGATGACTGCAAAGCTTGACTCTGTTGCCTCAACCGACGATCAGAGTCTCTAACCAATGTTGCATCTGAAACACCTTTCGGACTCGTTTTCAAAATCGCACAGCAAGGCTGGCAAAAATAGTTTAAACGGGTAAGCCCATCATGGAGCTTTTTCGTTGAGTATTTTCCTTATATTCAGCTTCGGCTTCATAATACTTTCTGTTTTTTTCCGGTTGCGACAACGATTTTAACACAAGAACTGTTGTGTCAGGAAAAGCAGCTTTCACCCTGTACAACTGACTCCGACACAACTATCGGGATGCGGAACTTATTTAAATAACAAACTCTCATAAACATTGAGGAGTAGCACCAATTATGCATGCAAAAATCGTGTTTACAAGTGACTTTGAAGATGAATCTCTTATAGTGATTTTTAAAAGCAATCAATGGTGGCCGATGTATGACCAGACATCCAGTGATGCGGAAAAAATTGTTACTGAGATGAAAGATGCTGTTAAAGAAAGTGACGTCGCTCTTTTTCTGGAAAGTAAAAAATATATCCTGTTAAGTGCCATAACCGATACTCACGGAACGCTGTCGTTTGAAAATAAATCCTGGGTTCTCAGACTTCTTAATCCCAACATTTCTCTCCTGCAGCTTGATTGTCAGGTTTTTGTCCATAAGTGCATAAAATATGCCAATCAAAATGACTACACGATTCTCTTTCACGATAACCCCGTTCAGCTTGTTGAACGACATCGTAAAGAACCGATCATTGAAGGCAAGATACTGGCATCAAAAAAAGACCGTCTTTTATATGCAAAAAAACAGAAAAAGTTAGAGTATTCTATTAGCGTTACTGGACTGATCGTCTTTATTACCCTTCTGTTTTTGACCTTTCCATGGCCATTCAGAGATCAAAGTAACGAGGCTCAACAGTGGTTATTTACCATATTTGAAAAACTTGTAGGCTCCGTGGTTATCACCTCGTTGATTTCCTATGCACAATTTCATTCTTTTTATGCTTCGCTTCATCAAGATTCAATTAAATGGACAATAGCGGGTGAACCGGAAAAGAAAGCTATTAAGACAATTATTTAAGGAGCGACTTTGACTTTCCAAAGTTTTGGCCCTTATAATGGCCGATGTATCAGCGCCGGACCGTGCTGGACCGTTCGGAAATAGTGAACGGCAGGTTTGCCGAATGCCATGACATAGCCTATCAAGTGGTCGTCCGGAATTCCGAGCAGATGGCGAGTTTCCGGCACAAGGTCGTTGATGGCCCATTTTGCCAGACCATTCCAGACGGTACCGATCCCGTTCGCCTGGGCGAAAAGCTCAAAGTATGAAAGGGCAATCAGGCAGTCCGGCATCGGTGAAGCAACTTTCATTGGCGCCGAGGCAATCAGCAGATGAGGAGCGCCACGGAAAATGACATCAGTTTGACGTTCCTCCCATATCCGGACAAAGTTGGCAAAAAATTCCATCCCTTGCTGCAGAGCATTTTCTTTAACCAGTTTTACCAGTCCCGCCATCACTTCATCACGTAATTGTACAACCTTATCCTTGCTATCCAGCACGGTAAAACAAACCTGGCGAGAGTTCACTCCGGTAGGTGCGTGCCATGCAACCTCCAAAAGTCTTTGTAAAAGTGCTGGATCAATATTTTCATTTTTGTAGTGCCGCACAGAGCGCCGCCCTTTCATCAGAATCTCAAGTTTATCAGGATCAGGAAATCCGCCGGCAAACGAAAGACTGTTTGCCGGATCCATACCAAATATAGAGACCGCTTCAGTTGGGCAGATCGCCAGACAATGCTGGCATTTCAAACACCGCTCTTCTTTCTCAATGGCAATGAAGGGATAGCCATCCTCCTCCATAGTGATGATACTTGCAGGGCAATCAGCAACACACTGACCGCAATGAATGCAGTTCTGTTCGTTAATCTTAAAATCAAGCATTTTGGCTATGAACCATTGTAATTATCGATGTAAAGCTGCGTTGGCAGATGGTCACCCAAGCTTGTCGGCAAGATAGTTCTGAATACCCATCTGGTTAATCTGCTCAAGCTGTGCCTCAAGCCAATCGAGATGCGCCTCTTCTTCTTTGAGTATTGAGCCAAGCAGTTCCCGGGTTCCATTATCGCCACACTCAACAGCGATCTTTATAGCTTCATTGTATGATGCAACCGCATCAAGTTCAGAATTCAAATCGTTTTGGTGCTGAGACGAAACTTCGGAACCAATCGAAATCTTTTTAAGATTACTGACAATCGGAATTCCTTCAAAAAAAAGAATTCGGCCAATAAGCTTTTCTGCATGCTTCATTTCATCAATCGCACGCTTTTCAGCAGCCTTGTGAATTTTTTCGTAGCCCCAATTACTGCACATTTCAGAGTGCACCATATACTGATTAATGGCAGTAAGCTCATCCGTAAGCAGGCTGTTAAGTTTTTCAATCATTTTGGGATTGCCTTTCATAGTGATCTCCTTGATGTTTCGATTATTCTATAGAAAATACAAATCTTAACTTACATGAGTAATGTACAAAAGGAAGTTGAGCGGGTGAACCCTTTCATGTAAAAATAAGCGGATTTTTGGCCAGTGCCGCCAATAGATGCCAGAGGTTGTTAATGCTGCGGAGACAGCAATGCGTTAATTGCCAAAGCCACCTCTGTCAGTTTGACCGGCTTTTTCAGGAATTGGCTGATGCCATAACAATTGTAAAGCATTCCCGGATCAATATCCTTCCCATAGCCAGTCATAAGGATAACCGGTAACTTTGATTTTGTTTTATGCAGCTCTTCGGCAAGCTCGATTCCGGTCATTTCCGGCATAATCAGGTCGGTAATGAGAAGATCAAATTTTTCAGGATTCTGCCTGAACAGTTCTGCTGCCTGCAGCGGAAAGTTTAGAGCATGAACGGTGAAACCGATTTTGGTGATCATTTTCGTCATCACCCGGAGCAAGGCCAGGTCGTCGTCAACCAGAAGTATGCAGCCATGTCCCTGCCCGGGAATTTCTTTAATCGTAGTTTTCACAATCTGATCATGAACTATCGGAAGATACACCCGAAATGTAGTCCCTTTACCCTGCTGGCTTTCAACAACAATCTTTCCCTTAAAGCTTGTAATAATGCCATGAACAACAGAGAGACCGAGCCCCGTCCCTTTATTGACCGATTTTGTTGTAAAAAACGGTTCAAAGAGACGTTCCAGGGTGGAATCATCCATCCCTGTGCCGGTGTCGGAAATACTGAGCTGTAAATAAGTTTCTTCTGGCAGATCCAGATGCTGTATCTGGAGATCGGTGCGAGGATTAATTTCTTTGAGTGCAATGGTCAGCAGGCCACCAAACTCCTCCATTGCCTGAAAGGCATTGGTGCAAAGATTGACAATCACCTGATGGATTTGTGATGAATCGGCAAGAATGTTCCTGCAGCTCTTGTCAATATGCTGTTCAATGGTGATCGTGACCGGTATTGAGGGACGAAGAAGCTTCAGTGCCTCAGCAAGAACAGCTTGAACGCTGACAATAGTCGGAGTACTTTCCTGTGCCCTGCTGAAGAGAAGGATTTGTGAAACAAGGCTCTGGGCACGCATGACTGCCTGGCTGATTTCACTGAAATATTCATGCAGGGATTCCTTTTCTGTCAGCTCTAACATCCCAAGTTCAGCATAGCCGAGGATAGGAGTGAGAATGTTGTTAAGATCATGCGCAATACCGCCGGCAAGGGTGCCAATGGTTTCCAGACGCTGGGATTTACGGAGATGCGATTCCAGTTGCTTTTTTTTCTCTTCCGCCCTCTTTCGCTCGGTGATGTCAAGAACTATGCCAGAATAGCGGGATATCTTGCCATCGGAATCTTTAACCGGATTTCCCTTGGACATCAACCAGCGAACTTTTCCATCAGCATCATGAATTCGCCATATACTGTTGAACTCCTCCCCTGATTTTAATGCCTCCATGACAGCTTGTTCAACCTTCTCCCGATCTTCAGGGAGAATAGTGTTCAGCCAGTTTTCCAGTGAAGGCTCACAGCTCTGCGGTTTGAGACCGAAGAGTCTCCATAATTCATCTGACCAAATATGAATATTTGTGCTCAGTTCACTCTCCCAAATACCCGCATTGGTCGCAGCCATGACGAGGTGCGTCCGTTCATTGCTGGCAAGAAGCGCCTCCTGGAACTCCTTTCGTTCGGTAACATCATTAATGATGGAATAAAGGAGAGATCTGCCTGCAATTATAATCGGTGCGCTGAATACTTCGACATCGCGGACTGAACCGTCGGCCCGGCAATGGCGGAAAATAAAAACATTTCGTTTTTCATGACGGGCCAGCTCCATTTCTGATTTTACTTCTTGTTCTGTCAACAAGTTGATCTGACTGATTTTCATCCGGCATAGTTCAGCCTGCTCCCAACCATAATATGTTACTGCTGCCGGGTTGGCGTCAACAATCCGGCCATCCATCGGATCAATAATCAGCATCACGGTTTGTTTATTCTGAAACAGGCTCCTGTAGCGGGCCTCACTTTGACGCAGCTCATCTTCAGCCAGTTCCCGCGCCTTACGATTTCGCAACATCGTAATTCCATAGGCCAAATTTTCAGCAAGAGACGTCAGCAGTTTCGTCTCCTCAGCATTAAAGGCCTCTAATAAATAGTTAATGCCCCAAACACCTTCTCGTCGGCTTTCAGCGGCAAACTCTGTGCGGAAGTATAACCTCGTTTTATCGCCTCCTGCCGCCAGGGCGCGAATTCAGGGTCTACTAACATATTCTTTGTAGAACATGGCTTGCCAGTGCGAATTGCACTTCCCGTTGGACCTCGACCACGTTCGACATCTGCCCAGGAGAGCATAAGGGTTTCAAGATAACCATCTTCAAAACCAGCTTGAGCAACGGGGCGGACAGTTTTTTCTTTGTCATTTTCCGCGTAACCGACCCACGCCATACGATATCCACCGGCATCAACGACAATGCGACAGATATCACGCAACAATTCCATTTCATTATCGGCATGAAGAAGCGCCTGATTGCAATTGTTGATCGCCAGAAGTGAACGGTTCAACTTGTGAAGCTCATCCTCCGCCTGCTTTCGGTCAGTAATATCAACAACAGTACCAACCATACGAACAACATTACCATCGTTATCATGTTCAACGATGCTGCCTCTGCTCTCGATCCAACGAATCTGGCCACTCTTTGAGATCATCCGGCAGGTGATGATCGACATCTCTTTTTTATCCTTAAAAGAATCTTGTGTCGCAAAGAAAAATTTATGATGATCGTCGGGGTGAATGATCATTTTCATAAACGCGGTATCGAATTCCGCAGCATCAGAAGAGAAGCCGGTAAATTCGCAAAACCGCGGGCTGAGGTAAACCCGATCGGCAGCAAGATTCCAGTCCCAATACCCTTCATTTGCAGTACTCAGAATCAGTTTCAGCCTCTCGGTATCTGTATTCATATCAAGTGGTAATGATTCGGTTCTCCTGAAAGTGAGTATGCTGCGGTGAAAGCGAAGAAAGCTTACTCTATAACAAGATCAATGGTACGGCGCTGCATATCCACACTGTTCACCTTGACCTTGACCCGTTGACCTATCTGCAGCCGTTTTTTGCGGCGTTTTCCAACAAGAGAATAGGTCGCCTCATCATACTCGTAGTAATCATCGGTGAGGTTGCGCATGTGTACCATTCCTTCGATAGCAAAGTCAACCATCCTCACATAGATGCCGTAATCGGTCGCCCCTGATATAACACCGGGATAAACCTTGCCGACATGGTTTGCCATGTACTCAACCTGCTTGAGTTTGATCGACTCCCGCTCAGCCTCGACAGCGCTCTTTTCGCGTTCGTTGGATATCTGGCAGACCGTCTGGATTTTATCGGTCAGTTCAGCAAGCCGGGCAGGAGTAATCTTGCGGCGTTTCTTGCGAAGGTTCTCATATTCAAAGAGCATCCGATGAACTATCAAATCGGGGTAACGCCTGATCGGGGAGGTAAAGTGCGTGTAGTGCTCAAACCCGAGTCCGTAATGGCCAACATTGTCTCCGGTATAGACCGCCTTTGACATGGAGCGCAGCACCAGCTCACTGACCAGAAACTCAACATTGGTGCCCTTCACCTGCAGCAAGAGCTGACGAAGCACCTGTGCTGAGACAATTGGCCCCTCTTTGCCCCGGTTCAGCTTGAGGTCAAAGCCGAGCCTCTTGACAAAATTAGCGAGAATCAGCACCTTCTCCTGCTGAGGAGCGCCATGTATCCTGTAGATAACCGGCTGGGGTTCTTTCTTGTTCTCCCTGAAGGTTTTGGTCAGATATTTTGCCACCTTGCGATTGGCAAGCAGCATGAACTCCTCAATGAGACGATGACTGCCAAGCCGCTCTTTTTTTATCACTTCCAGCGGCTCGCCACTCTTGCCGAGCTTGAAGCGCACCTCTTCAGTGTCAAAATCGAGTCCTCCATGTTTAAACCTTTTTTCACGCAGAATGATGCTGAGACGGTCAAGTGACTGCAGTTCAGTCACATAGTCTCCTTCACCCCGCTTCAGTATCTCCTCTACATCTTCGTAGGAAAAACGACGTTTGGAATGAATAACCGTTTTATGGAACTCGTGCTTGCGGACTTCGCCATCCGGGGTTAACAACAAGAACACTGAAAACGCCATCCGGTCAACACCGGGATTGAGGCTGCAGATCTGTTCAGAAAGTCGGGCAGGCAGCATGGGAATCACCCGATCTACCAGATAGACTGATGTGGCCCGTTTCAGAGCCTCGCGGTCGAGGGGTGAATTTTCAGGAACATAATGTGAAACATCAGCGATATGAACGCCGATTCTGTAGAGCCCGTCATCAAGAAGCTCCACTGACAAGGCATCATCAAAATCCTTTGCATCGACAGGATCAATAGTAAAGACAACCTTGTCGCGAAGATCAAGCCTGCCTTTGACCTCCTCTTCAGTAATACCCTCACGGACAGAGGCTGCAAAATCGAGCAGCGCTGTATCAAATGTTTCGTCAATACCCTTGCTGCGGGCAATGGCGCTCACCTCGACGGCTGAATCGCCTGCCTTACCAAGAATCTCCAGTACTTTACCCTGAATCACTCCCTCTTTGCTGAAATCAAGCGCTCCGACAAGCACCTTCTGGCCGTCACCAGCCTTGGCGGAATTTTTTATGGAGACAATAATTTCAGGCAGCAGTTTCCGGTCATCAGGTTTGAGAACAAATCTGCGGTTCGCCTTGGTCAGGGTGCCGACAATCGTTGTAACACGACGGGTAATCACCTTCTGCACCGCACCTTCACATCGCTGATGAGGAGTAGATTTGGAGGCGTAAGTCTCGGGAACTTTTGAAACCAGAACTTCTACTTCGTCTCCGTGAATGGAGAGGCCCATATCACCTGCCTTGATGAAGATATCATCATCGAACCCTTCAACATCAACAAAGCCGTAACCATTGGGATGCGTGGAGATATGGCCAGTATAGCTCTTTGCGACAGTATACTGCTTTTTGCCGGGGAGCGGAAATGGCTTGGCAAGCTCAAGATGGTCTTCATAGGTGGAAGCATCGGTGCCGGACATCCCGTAACAACGGTTGGAATCCTTGTCCAGAGTCCCCTCTTCCTGCAGCTTATGCAAGACATACCAGAAACCGGGCAGTTGCTTTGATTCCGTATATCCGAGAGCTTTTGCCAGCTCTACAGACTTGAAGCGCTCACCCTCATGATCAGCAAAAAAGGTAACAATTTCGGCAGCAAGTGAACTTTCACCCCGCCTGAAGAGAAACTCGTTGATCAGAATATGATCATTCGGTCTCACCCTCTCCCCGGTAAACTGGGACGGCTGCCGATTGCTCTTATTGCCGGGGGTTTTGGATTTTCGGTTAAAACGCTGTCTTGCCACTACAGTAACTCATTTATATTAAAACGCTTAAAACTCACCACACGGTAAAGCGCAGAAAAACATCCCGCGGCTTGAATTCAATTTGATTTCAGGGTACTTCTGAAGACACACACAATCATCATTAAAACCCTATTTCTCCATCAAAATAATGAAAAGAAGCTATAAACACCTTACACAGAAAAAAGAAAAACAGGAAACAGTGTTTATGGTTTTGCGGCGACGAGCCAGCCATTCACCTCATCGATGTCGGTTGCCGAAAGGATTCCTGCGGTCTGCTTGAGCATGAGACGATTGAGGATGTACTGATAGCGTGATTTTGCAAGATTTCTCCGGCTTGCAAAGAGCTTCTGCTGGGCATCAAGAACGTCAACATTACTGCGCAACCCTGCCTCATAGCCTTTTTTGGTACCTGTCAAGGCAATTTCATGAGAGTGAACAGACTGTTCATAAGCCTTGACCTGCTCAATGCCGCTGATAACGCCGTTATAATATTTTCGAATCTCTGATTCAACCCCGCGTTCCTGCCAATTGAGCTGCTCCCCCGCTTTCAGCCACTTTGCGTGAGCCTGACGGACCGAAGCACTGACATAGCCACCGGTATACATCGGCACACTCATCTGCAGGCTGATCGAATAGGTGTCATAGGTTGAACCGATTGAATAATTGTTTTCACTCTCGGAATAGTTTCTCCCTGCAACCAGATCAATCGTTGGATATCGGGCTGCCTGCTGCTTTTCGATCTCCCTTTTTGCAATAACGATTTCCTGACGTGCGCCGACCACTTCCGGATTGGCAGAATGAGCAAGTTCTATCCACGATTCGACATTGTCGGGCTGCGGTCGCTGAAGCAGCAGCTTCTCCGACACCACTCTGCAAAGCTGATCCGGGTAGACCCCTGTAAGATTTTCCAGCTCCTGGCGACTGAACTCGACGCTGTTCATAATGTCCACCCCCTCTGCCTGGGCATTATCGTAGCCTGCCTGCGCCTCCTCCACTTCGGTGATCGTACCAAACCCCTTTTTAAATCGTTGCTTCGCCTGCTCAAGCTGCTCCAGCGTCGCCTTTATCAGTGTTTTACTGAAAACAAGATTATCCTCGGCATACAAAGCATTACAATAGGCCTCTGTTGTTCTGACAATCAGACTCGCCTCTTCTTTCCCAAGGTCAACATCGCTTTTTGCTGAAACGACTTTGGCCTGTTTGTAGCTGGCAAAAGTAGAAAAATTGAGCAGCGGCTGACGAACCGACACACCATAATTGACGGTATTGTAGTAGTCAGGAACATGAACAAGGCCCTTCTGGGTCCACTGTGTCGCGCTGCGGCCCCGAGAGGCGTTCAGACGCACATTTGGCCGAAACTGCGACCTCGCCTTGCTGATCTCCTCTTTATACATCAGATTATCAGCTCTTGCCGAACGGAGGCGGGCATCATACTCCACTGCCTTCTGGTACGCAGTCGTTAAATCGAGCGGAGCCGCATGAAGAGGCAACGCAACAGCTATCACCGCCAAAACTATAAAATGCACCAAGAGCTTCATGATCGACCTGCTCATAATGTTTAGTTTCTTGATCAACACTACTCCTCTTTCATTGAAACCGTAATTCTTTTGATCAGCGGATCGACAAGATAGGTCAACAAGGAACGTTCACCTGTCTTGACAACAACCGTCACCGGCATTCCCGGCTGCATTTCACGCTTTCCCAGTGACTTCATCCCTTCCGGAGTTACTGAAACTCGCGCAAGATAATATGATGCGCCTGGCTGTGCCGGATTCACCTGGGGGTCAGTCACAATGTCTTTCGAAAGCGACTCTACCACCCCCTGTACCACGAGCTGTGGAGAGTGAGCAAACGAAGAAAAGCTCACATCGACCGGCAACCCCTTATGGATGCTGTCGATAAGATGGGGCGCAACCTTGGCGTCAATAAGAAGACCTTCATGGAGCGGCACAATGTCCATCATCTTCTGGCCCGGCTGAACCACTGCACCCACCGTCTGCACCTGCAAACCCACCACCTGCCCTGAGGCCGGAGAGCGCACTTCGGTATCGGCAAGCTCTGCGGCAAGCGCCCTGCTCTTTTCAGCATCAGCCTCCACTTCAAGCTGTACCTGCGCCAGTTGGGATGCCGTACCGCTCTTGAACTCTGCAATCTTGAGCTCAAGCTCATGCTGCTGACTCAACGGGGCATATCCCTCCTTTACCAAAGATGAAATGCCCGCCAACTGCTCACTCAATATTTTCAGCATCGTCCGGCGCGACAAAAAGAGTTGCCTCTGGTTCTTCATATTCTGTTCAGCCATTTTGCGTTCAGAATCACGCAACAGATCGTTGTGAAAAGAGATCGAAGAGGCGCCGCTCATCTCCGCCTGCAAACGATCTGCTGTAGCCCGCATACCGATATAGTGCTGATGAATTTCGTCATAGCGTGCTCTGGCCGTCTGACTGTCAAGAGTGATGAGCACATCCCCAACATGAACTATCTGCCCCTCCCTGACTTTAACCGTCTCAATTCGGCCACCATGAAGGTTCTCCACCACCTTGCGTTTAGTCGCAATACTCACCAGCCCCTGGCATGGCACACCTTCATCAAGGGGAGCAAAACCTGCCCAGAGCAGAAATCCCCCAAATCCAACAAGCAATATCCAGATACCAAGCCGGACAGGACTGCGGGTATCACGATAGGCTTCACCCTTCTCATCCCCTCTCTTATTGGCAGGAACCTGCATTATCTTTGCCATGACATCACGAATACTCATTACTCTGCTTTAAATCAATTGTCAAAAAAAGAGCTGGATTACCAGAACATTACGTCGGGCGGGCACTCTCGGCACGCAGAACCGCCAACACCTCATCGCGCGGCCCGCAATGCACCATCCGTCCGCCCTGCATCACCACCAAAAGATCGGCCACAGCAAGAACACTGGGACGATGCGTCACAAGAATGACCGTTTTACCGGCACTCCTTAAATCCTTGACGGCATCAAGCAACGAGCGTTCGCCAGCATCATCAAGGTTGGCGTTCGGCTCATCAAGCACAAGAATCGCCGGATTGCCGTACATTGCACGGGCAAGTCCAAGCCGCTGCCGCTGGCCACCCGAAAGCATGCCTCCAGCCTCACCAATCTGCGTATCGTAGCCTCGCGGAAAGCGCAAAATCATCTCATGAATACCCGTTCGCTTTGCAGCCTCAATCACCTTCAAAGAATCAACCTCGGCAAACCGTGCAATATTTTCTGCAATGGTGCCATCAAACAACTCAAGATCCTGTGGCAGATAACCAAGATGCGGCCCGAGCTCTCCCCTTTCCCAGCTTTCAACCGGTTCACCGTCAATCAGTACCCTGCCTTCCCGTTTCGGCCACACCCCGACGATACATCGGGCAAGGGTTGATTTGCCCGATCCGGAGGGGCCAAGCACGACGGTAACCTTGCCTGCGGGAAACATGGCGGTAAGATTATCAAGAATCGGAGTCTCACGCCCTTCCGCAGTCGCAGTGAGTCCCTCAAGCCGTATCTCGCCAAACGGATCCTGATGTTTGGCTCCGGCCTCCCGCTCCGGAAACTCCTCAAGCAGTTTCTCAAGACGCTGAAATGCCGTACGGGCCTGAACAAAGGGCTTCCAGGTAGCAACAACAAGATCAAGAGGCTGAAGCGCTTTCGACATCAAAACGTTTGCCGCAATCATCGACCCGGCAGACATTTTCCCCTCAATTACCATGAGGGCGCCAGCCCCCAGTGTTAACGACTGCATGCTGTAACGCACAAACTTTGCAAACGCCTGCTGACGGTGCTGCCTCTCAAGTGAAGAATCTGCTTTGGCCAGCGAAGCTTCATGCAGCCTGAACCACTGTCGACGAAGGTTTCCTGCCATACCCATTGCATGCACCGGCTCAATATTACGAAGCTTGCTCTGAACATAACGATAACTGTCATTACCGGACTCAGCGGCGCTCTCTATCTCCCTGACCGAAAGACGATGGGTCTGCCAGGTCACCAGAAGCTGAATAACCGCAAACAAGATGGAAAGCCAGCCGAGAAAGGGGCTAAGCATAAAAATAACAGCAATATAGACCGGCGTCCATGGTGTGTCAAAAAACGCAATCATACCGTTCGCCGTCAGAAACTGGCGGATATTGGTCAAATCCGAGAATGCCTCAAGCACATTTTGCCGCGCACGTTTCAGATACGCTTCAAAACTCGCCTTGAACACCAGGGAATTGAGCGCTTCATCAAGCCGGACACCTGCCCTTACCAGTATACGCGAGCGGAGCCACTCAGCAAACGCCATCACAACATAAAACAAGATCAGAAACAACGTGACCATAAGAAGGGTCAGCTCACTGCCGCTCTTCATGACGCGGCCATAGAGCTGTAGCATGTAGATCGTCGGCGTCAACATCAGCACATTGGCAATCAGGCTGAAAATACCAACCCACAGAAATTCCCTTCGAAAGAGCCAGAGTTGTCGGGAAAGGACACTGCGATCAAAAAAGCCAGGTTTCATGAAAAATCTTTTTGCTGATACTTGTTAGGCCTGAGACTTCGGGTTTGGAGGCTGCTGGCCTGCGGGCGGCGTCTGAAGAGCCTCCATGACCTCCTTACAGGTGCCGAAGCGCTGCACCTGCCCGTCAACCAGAACAAGCATGTGCTCTATTGCACCCAGAATATTCAGCCGATGCGTGATGACTATCACGGTTGAACCCCTTGTTCTCAACAGCATGATGGTATTGAGCAGGGCCGCATCACCTGCTTCATCAAGACTGGCGTTCGGCTCATCAAGCACCACAAACTTCGGCATATCGTAGACTGCGCGGGCAAGAGCCACCCGCTGCCGCTCTCCACCCGAAAGAAATGAACCATCGTCACCAATCTGGGACTCATAGCCCTTCGGAAGCTGCTCAAGAAAACCATCAAGACCCACCATCCGGCACGCTTCTTTCACCTTTTCAAGGTCAGGTTCACCGAAACGGGCCACATTCTCGGCAATGGTACCCTCAAAAAGCTCCACATTCTGCGGAAGATAGCCGATATATTTCCCAAGCTCCTCTTTGTCCCACTGATAGACATCATTACCGTCAAGCCGAACCTTGCCCTGCATTGCAG
>JBAXFV010000011.1:0-26221 GCA_037139755.1 Chlorobiaceae bacterium | reverse complement strand
CATCGTAATCGTTGGTATCAAAAAAGGTAACGCGCCCTTTCAAACCATAGTTCCCGGCATTATACCCCACCTGTTGATAGAGCATCCGCCCATAAAAGGTTTGCTCTCCGGCAAGATATTCCTTAACAACGCTTTTCACCTCTCCGCGGGTTCTCAAATGAACGCGTTCGGAAACCGTGATATCGCAATCAAGCTGGCAACGATTGGTTATCTGCGGAAGGGCTGTCCAGAGAGCAATTTTTGATGTTCCCTGATTTTTTTGCTCTTCCTTGTATTTATGCTGAACCTGCATTGCCCAGGAAAGTAATGGCGACTGCTTCCATGTCAGGAAAAGTCTGGAATCATTACCGTCAGAAGGGTATGGAACGTTGTCGCCAAGCACCGGAAAGGTGAACAGATCATAATATGCTCCAACAGCAAGCCCCTCGGTTACCTTTGCATTAACGCCGATATAGTATCCATTCTCATTCGAGGCACCGCTGCCCCTTTCGGCAAATGCTCCTGCGAAAGGGGAGAAATAATGTGCACCATACCGCCTCAGGGCTGCCACAGTAGTGACACCATGAAGAAGTTCATACTCCCCACCTGCTGTCCATGACGCATCTTCAGGTTTCCTGGAAAATGCTGCTTCGGCAAAGAGACTCACCTTTCGAAAGGAGAGATCCGTTTCGATACCATACAGGGTTGACGAAGAGAGTGTACTGAACGCTGCATCTGGTTCAAGCTCATCAAAGGGTACAGGATAACTGTAATGAAGCACGCTGCCCCCCACCTTTCCACTAACAACTCCTGTTTGATAATGATAGAGAATATTTGTGCCGGTGAGTGTTTCGACAATATTATCCTTTCTGCTGATTTCAAGTTCCGTGCGATGGAAACCCGATGTCGAAATACTTGTCATGACACCGGCGTCATTGATGATGGCATCAAGATGATTTGCTGAATAAAAGAGTGTTACGTCAAAAGGATCAAGCTTCAGTGTCGTTGCGGCACCCTGAAAAAAGCCAAATTCAGAACTTGAGGTGTAAGGCAATACCTGCTTCGAAAAGAGCTGGACGCTGCCGGTCGGATCAGTCCCTTTTGCCACATAGCGCCCTTGCCCGATGAGCAGACCCTGAGCCAAATTCAGTTTATAACTGCCGAGAACCGCACTTTTAAGAAGGCCAAGATCATAGGCATTGATGCTGAATGAAGTAAAATCGGCCATATCAGGCTCTCCGATATCTTTTTCCTGAACCAGACTTGCCTTGATATGGGGAACCGAAAACTCCGCACGGTGATACAGTTTATAGTTTGCGCCTGCATATTTGCCGTTCAGGATCCCTTTTCGGGGTGTTGTTTCCCAGAAAAGGCGACTGTAGAGGGATCCATCAACCTCAACGGCCTTTGGTGTCAAAGTTTTACGGAAAGCCGGCTCTCGTTGAAAACGAACATAGGGAGCAAGAGTTGCCATTTTCTCTTTTCCCAGAACGGACTCGAGTTCACGAAGAGAATTGATCGGGCCTTTGTCTCTGCGCCTGGCAAGAATTGCCTGCACATCGGTTGTCTCAAGCCAGGGAAGCTGGCGAAGTTCTTCTGGATCAGCCTCATTGAGATTAATTTTATTTTTTTTCAACTCTTCAATCAGTTCGAGCAGCCGTTCTATATTTACTTCAGATTCCACCTTGTTGAGCAGTTTCTGAAGGTCATCGTTTTCACCGCAGAGCGCTGAAGAGAAAAAAAGAGGGAAGAACATGAAAAGAAGAAACGTCATGACCACCTGGAAGGCATGACGTTTAACATGAAAGGAAAGCTGTCTCACAAACAATGATGGTTTTGTGCGTTAACAAAACCGGCTGAGAGCTTATGGACTTTCCGTCAACTTATAGAGTTCCTGAACCTCATTTCGACTTAGATATCGCCATTCACCTCGCCGGAGTTCTCCTGCCTGAAGGCCTGCATAAGCAACCCTTTCAAGCCGTTTCACCTCAAAACCGAGGGTTTCGAACATTCTTCTGACCTGATGATTCTTCCCTTCATGAATGCTCACCAGTACCTGCAGACCTTCTTCAAGTATTTTTGCCCTGCAGGGACTGACTTTTTCCCCGGTGTCTTTCAAACGCATACCTCCTGTCAATTGACCAAGAAGATTCGGCGTAAATTTTTCAGAAAGCTCAGCAATATACTCTTTTTTTACATTTGACGAAGGGTGCATAAGTTTATGTGCAAGAGTTCCGTCATTGGTCAACAGAATAACTCCTGTTGTTTTTCGGTCGAGTCGACCTACAGGGAAAACCCGCTCCTTGACATCTATGAAATCGAGCACCATCTCCCGATTTTTTTCATCACTGTTGGTGGTAATAACATTTCTGGGTTTGTTGAACAGAATGTAGACCTTTCTGTTCTCAGGCTGGGCAAATCGCTCGCCATCGACGATAACCTCGTCGCGGGAAGGACTCACTTTTATCCCGGGTGTCGTAATAACCGTGCCGTTGACCATAACTCTGCCATCCATAACAAGCTGATCGGCAGCCCTTCTTGATGCTATACCACATGATGCCAGAAATCGATTAATTCTGACCTCATCATCTTTATTGCTCTTTTTCATTCTCGTCTCTCGTCTCCTCTTGATTGTTGCCGGATAAAGCTGTTTCGATCCCGTCCGGCCGGGTAAGGTAATCCTGTTCTTCCTGCTCCTGAAGAATTTCCTTTATCTCACGAAGTTTCGGCAGATCTTTTAATGATGACAGGTGAAAAAGATCAAGAAAATCTGTGGTGGTTCCATATTGAAGGGGTTTGCCTGGCGAGTCTGCTCTTCCGCGCACCTCAATAAACCCTCGAAGCAGAAGCCTGTCAATGGCATAATCAGGAGTTACACCCCGAATTTGCTGGATTTCACCCCTGGTAACCGGCTGATTATAGGCAATAACAGCAAGAACTTCAAGGATTGATCGGGAAAGCCTTCTGCGGACCCTGGGTGCAAGAAATTGCTTGAGAAGTTCACTAAACTCCGGTCTGGTCAGGAAACGGTAGCCCCCGGCTATACGGTGAATCTGAAAAGTCCTTCCTGTTTCAGCGTACTCGGCGTTAAGCTGCTCAACAATGGAGTGAAATTCTCCTGAATCAAGATTTACGCCGGTAATATGCCTGATAGTGTGCAGTGTAACAGCCTCTTCGGCAGCAAAAATGACGGCTTCAATCTGTTGTTGCAAAGGTAAGTCCTGCTTCTGCACGTTCTGCCTGTTATCTGTTAGAGAAGAGGATCGTTGCCGGAGCGCTGAACCTCCGGCTATTTTTTTCGTGCCGTTGAGAAATTATGATCCAGGCACATGCTTTCTTCAAAATTATACCACAGCTCCTGACAGGGAAAATTGCATTCATAGAGAGCTTTGCCAATAATAACAGAATCCACTCCGTAAGGCGTGAGCTGATTAAGCTTTTTCATGTCCTCGGAATTAGTGACGCCCCCGGACGCGGTAATTTTCATACCAGCTTTTTCGGCGAACTTTTTGGTGGTTTCATAACCAAACCCCTGCATCATGCCGTCACGGGTTATATCGGTATAAATCACCCTTTCGATCCCTATCTCTTTCATCTGCAGGGCCAGATCAAAATCTTTCAAATCAGTACTTTCAAGCCACCCTTTAATCTTTGGAATACCATTCTCAGCATCAATCCCGACGACAATCTGTGACGGGCTGTATATTTTCAGAAGTTCTTCGACCAGCGACGGATTGGTAACCGCAGCCGAACCAATAACCACACGACCGACACCGACATCAAGGTAGCTCTTTACCGCATCGATGGAGCGGATACCACCACCAACCTGAACAGGAATATCAATATTATTGACAATTTCCCTGATTTTCTCAAAATTGACCAGCTCACCGGTAAGGGCGGCATCAAGGTCAACAATATGAAGCATCTTGGCGTTCTGTTTGCGCCATATCACTGCCATGTCAAGGGGATTATCGAGGTATATCTTCTTCTGGCTGAAATCGCCACGGGTCAACCTCACACACTTCCCGTCCTTAATATCTATCGCTGGAATAATCAACATATCGAACCAAGATTTTAACACCCTGCAAAGTTTTTAAGTACCAGCAGCCCTGCATCAGAACTTTTTTCCGGATGAAACTGGACTGCAAAAATACCATTTTTTTCAATGGCGGAGCAAAAATTTTTTCCGGCAAACAAGGTTGTTGCGGCTACGGCATCAAGAGCATTGACTTCACAGTAATAGGAGTGTACAAAATAGAAAAACGAATGATCCGGAATTCCCTTGAAAAGAATACTCTCTTTCTGTTGATCGACCGAGTTCCAGCCTATCTGCGGAATCTTGTCAGTGTCGCTTCTGAAATGAAGCACTTTGCCTGGAACCAGGTTCATTCCCTTATAGGCACCCATCTCCTCACTGTCAGTCAACAGCAATTGCATACCAAGGCATATTCCAAGGAGTTCTCCTCCTTTATCGACATGCTCAAGCAAAGCTTCGGTAAAACCTGATGCATTGAGTGACTCAATAGCCTGCCCGAAAGCTCCAACTCCGGGAAGAATCACTTTTCTCTGGCCGGCAAGCTTGCCCGGATCACTGCTGACGACAGCCTTGATGCCGAGATATTCAAATGCCTTGAGAACAGAATGAAGATTTCCTGCGCCGTAATCGGCAATAAAAACCATAAAAAAACATTTATAAGCACAAAATAAAGAGAGCCATCAAAGCACCGCGCCTCCAGCCTCCTCTCCGGCTTAATTTTTATATTGACTATTTATTTTTTATTATCAAGATTGTTTTCTCTTACCGTAAAACCCGGCGGGTCTCCACCTCTATAAATACGAAAATCGAAGAACCAATGTATAAAATTGTTTCGGCACTCTTTTTAGCTGAAAATATCAAAAAAATTGAAATTGAGGCTCCTCGTATCGCTAAAAAAAGAAAAGCAGGCCAGTTTGTCATGATCAGGGTGGGAGAGAGTGGTGAAAGGATACCGCTGACTATTGCCGGCTCTGATCCTGAAAAAGGCACCATTACCATCATCGTTCAGGGTATGGGTAAATCCACGAAGGAGCTGAACAGCAAAGAGGCTGGGGACACTATCAGTGATGTGGTTGGTCCCCTTGGAGCACCATCACATATTGAGAAATTTGGAACTGCGGTGAGCATCGGCGGTGGTGTCGGGACGGCAATAGCCTATCCGACGGCTGTAGCCCTGAAAGAAGCCGGTAATTATGTCATTACCATCAATGGAGCCCGGTCAAAAGATCTCGTGATCCTTGAAAAGGAGATGATGGCAGTAAGTGATGAGGCGTACATTACAACTGATGATGGTTCTTACGGTTTTCACGGATTCGTCACCCAGAAGCTTCAGGAACTGATTGATTCCGGAAAAACCATTGATTATGTGCTTGCTATCGGACCGATCCCGATGATGAGAGCCATAGCTGAGGTCACCCGTCCTTACAAGATCAAAACGGTGGTCAGTCTTAATCCGATTATGGTGGATGGCACCGGGATGTGCGGGGGCTGCAGGGTCAGTGTGGACAATCAGATTAAATTCGCCTGTGTTGACGGTCCTGAATTCGATGCTCATCAGGTCGACTTTAAAAATCTCTCTGACAGGAACAAGATCTATCAGACGGAGGAGAAGCAATCTTCTGAATCCTGGGTTCACGAGTGCAAACTGCTCAAAACATTATAAGCCGTTCCTGACGATATGACTTTTGTCAAAGAATGACAGTCATACCTTTTTTTCTGATAACCCAACTTTCGCTTTTAAAAAGAAGGATTACAATGGACGCACAACATATCACGACCAAAGAACGCCTTGCCATTCCGCGCCAGGTAATGCCTGCACAGCCACCGGAGGTTCGTATCCATAATTTTAATGAAGTGCATCTTGGATACACCCCTGAACTTGCCCGTCAAGAGGCATTGCGATGTATTCAGTGCAAAGATCCTGTCTGCATCAAAGGATGCCCGGTCAATATCAAGATAGACCAGTTCATCAAGATGATTGCCGATGGTAACTTTCTTGGCGCAGCAAAAAAAATCAAGGAGGACAACGTGCTGCCTGCTATTTGCGGCAGGGTTTGTCCGCAGGAAGATCAGTGTGAGAAAATGTGCATTCTCACCAAGAAATATGAATCGATTGCCATCGGTAACCTGGAACGATTTGCTGCTGATTATGAGCGTGAAACGGGACATGTGGAACTGCCGGAAGTAAAGCCGTCAACCGGCAAAAAAGTTGCTGTTATCGGCAGTGGGCCCGCAGGACTGAGTTGCGCAAACGATCTGATTCAACTGGGTCATGCTGTCACGGTGTTTGAAGCACTGCATGAACTGGGTGGCGTACTTGTCTACGGTATTCCTGAATTCCGCCTCCCCAAAGAGATTGTAAAAGGGGAAATTGATGGGTTGAAACAACTTGGTGTTGAATTTGTCACCAACGCTGTGGCCGGCCGCTCAATTACCGTGGACGAACTTATGAAAGAAGAGCATTTTGATGCGGTGTTTATTGGTGTAGGTGCTGGCTTGCCCTGGTTCATGGGCATTCCTGGAGAAAATTTGCTCGGGGTTTATTCTGCCAATGAATTCCTGACCAGGGTAAACCTGATGAAGTCTTATCAATTCCCTGAAAATGATACTCCGGTCTTTAATTGCAAGGGAAAAAATGTTGCTGTTTTCGGTGGCGGCAATACTGCGCTGGATGCGGTTCGCACTGCAAAAAGACTTGGCGCTGAACATGCCTATATCGTATATCGCCGTTCTGAAGCTGAAATGCCTGCCCGTCTTGAGGAGCTTCACCATGCGCAGAAGGAGGGGATTGAATTTATGCTGCTGATGAATCCTGTGGAGTTTATCGGTAATGACGAGCAGTGGCTTACCGGTGTCAAGTGCATCCGGATGGAACTGGGTGAACCTGATGACTCCGGACGGAGAAGGCCGGTACCGATACCGGACTCGGAATTTATTTTGCCAATCGATATGGCTATTATTTCGATCGGCAATGGCTCAAACCCGCTTATCAAGCAGACAACACCCGATATCGAGGTCAGCAAGCGTGATACCATTGTTGTCGATATCAACACCATGGCTACCTCAAAAAAGAATGTTTATGCAGGCGGCGATATTGTCACTGGCGGGGCAACAGTTATTCTTGCCATGGGAGCTGGCCGAACTGCCGCGGCAGCCATTCATGAAAAGCTGATGGGCGTTGATGCTGATTGATGTTTCAAGAAGGATAAGGCGCGACTATCCGTCAATCCTTGAAGTCAATTCCTCTGACATCTTTTTATCGGCAAGTTTTACGGTAATCTCCGCGATATCACGTGCGGCATTGACGTGGAAAACCACCACATCAAAGACATCCGTCATCCGCACAATCGCCGGAAGGTCACTGATATATTTACTGATACCAAGAAAGCTCAGGGGAAGAAGACATTTGACGTGAAAGGGATTACTCAGAAAAATGCCGTAAGGCTGGACCTTTAAAACGGTACCGGTAAAGATCTCTCCAATTTCGGGAAGAGGAAGTGCAAACGCCTGATCGTTGCCTGTCGCCCCTTCGACGCGAAGATGATCTCCCGTCCTGAGCTGTTCGATACGATCTTTCAACTTTGAAAGATCACAATAAATTACACCAGGCTCTGCCAGCAGCTCCCTTGCGCTCAGCCCCTGGGTGGAATAAACCATGACCTCTTTTCCTTTCTTTTTTAACGCTCTGAGCAGAGGAAGAAAATCACTGTCGCCACTGAACAGTATAAAGGTATCGTACTGATCGGCACCACTCAAGGCGTCAACAACAAGTTCAACATCAAGATTGCCTTTCATGATCACCACACCGGTTTCCTTGTTGACAATTTTTTTGACCGGTTTTGAGATAATCCGATAACCGTGCGCAGTAAGTACTCTGGAAAAGGCCGCATTTTCCGCCGATACCGGTTCGGATGCCGGAACATAGTAATTGGCCTCGACTGAAGCATACCCTGACAGGAAAAATGCCATCAAACGAGAAAAATCTATCTGCCAACCAAGATGGCGCTGGGTAAAAAAGAGGTTTGCTCCGTCAATATAAACTGCTGCACGGCCCATACTTTCAGTTTCTCCTCGTTTCCTTTCGTCACCGAACTATCACGACTTCCTTTTTGTAATGATTCTGACATCCATTCCCTCATGTAAACTCTTTTCAGGGGAAAGCGCAATTTTATCGCCTTTTTTCAGTCCCTGCAGCACTTCGACAAAGGTCATATCGCTGTCACCCTGCACAATGAGCTGTTTTTTCAGTTGTCCGTGTTTAATTGCCCAGACATAGCTTTTGCGGTTTTCCTCAAAAACAGAGCTTTTTCTTACAAGAAGTGCATTCCGCCTGATATTGTAGATAATATTCGCAGTCGCAGTCATGCCTGCCTGGATATTAGCGGGAGGACTTCCAAGTGTCAGATAAATTCTGGAGGTCTTTGTCACACGGTCGGTCTGGGGCACAATACGGGAGACAAGAGCAGAAAAGCGCTTCTCAGGGTAGGCATCAAACGCAACTGTTGCCGACTGACCGTTTCGGATACGGGGAATATCAAGCTCGTCAACCTCGACACTGATCATAAAGCGGGAGGGATCAACCACCCGGGCAACAAGCGTATTGGTCGTGACGTAATCGCCCTCCTTGATGTTCTGCAAGGTCATGATACCGGAGAAAGGGGCGGTGACCGTCAATTTTTTAAGATCATCCTCCCGCATTTTTACCTGAAGTGCTTTCTGCTGCAGCAGTTCTTCGGACTGGATGCTGTTTTTCTCTGCATCTTCAAGTTCCTGACGCGATATCGCCCCTTCTATAAAAAGATTTTTCTTCCTGGCAGTACGAAGCCTGTTGTCTCTCGCAAGAGCCTGCTGTTCAGCAAAGGCTGCCCGTGCTTCACGGACAGCAAGCTGTGGCTGGGGACTGTCAAACTGAAGAATTTTCTGACCGGCAGAGACATGCTGCCCCTCCAGTGCGCCGACATATCTCACCGTTCCTGAACATTCAGCGCTCAGATTGGCAACAGCATCGGCCTCAACAAAACCTGTAGCATAGATGGCCTGAACAAGCTCTGCATTGGTCACTTCACCGGCCTCTATGTCGACCGTATTACCTCGCGTAATCAAAAAAAAGACCGTAGCAATAAAAAGGACAGCAAGAGCGATGGAATATTTTGGAAGAAATTTTTGCAGAGACTTCATGAGGTACTTTCGTTAGATATTCAGCTTTGGGAAGTTACAAGTTTTAAAATTTTTATCCATTCCGACCTTGGTTTTTTCATAATTTTATCAATCTTTATATACATTTTTCTTTTCCTGCGCCTTCTTCAGATACTCTTGCATGGGAAACACCTAATCTACACCATCAATGACCGATAATCAAGATATCCAGAAAAGCTTTCTTGAAACAGTAAAGTTCGATGAAAAAGGACTTGTACCGGCAATCGTGCAAGATCATGAAACCGGGAAGGTTCTCATGATGGCATGGATGAATCGGGAAAGCCTTCAAATGACGTTTGAAAAAAAGAAAGCCTGTTACTGGAGCCGCAGCCGCAAGGAGCTTTGGCTGAAAGGAGAGTCTTCAGGCAACATGCAGGAAGTGCACGACATTCTGATCGATTGTGATGGCGACACCCTGCTGCTGAAAGTTTCCCAGACCGGCGGCGCTTGCCACGTTGGCTACCACTCCTGCTTCTATCGCAAAGCCAAGAATGATCTCTCATTGGAAATATGTGACACACTCATGTTTAATCCGGAAGAGGTTTATGGCAAAAAAAGCTGAAACGAAGTCCCTTCTGCGGACAAAATCGAGAGGCTCAATCCGTTCGATGTTTGATGAGGTCGCACCGACCTACGATTTTCTCAACCATCTGCTCAGTTTCGGTATTGACAATTACTGGCGCGCAAAAGCTGCCGGCAAGGCAAAACAACTGCTGGGCAAAAACATCGCCCCGACAATTCTTGATGTCGCCACCGGCACTGGTGATCTGGCAGCTTCCATGGCAAAAATCGCGGGCGCAAAAGTAACGGCGCTTGATCTTTCCCCGGAAATGCTCGTCATTGCAAAAAAGAAGTATCCGCACATCACCTTTCATGAGGGATACGCAGAGAACCTGCCCTTTGGCAACAGCAGTTTCGATGTTGTCAGCGCAGGCTTCGGCGTGAGAAATTTTGAGAATCTTGATGCAGGAATGCGCGAGTTCCATCGTGTTCTGAAGCAGGGCGGCCATGCGCTTATTATTGAGCCAATGATTCCGCGCAATGGTGTCATGAAAAATCTCTATCTGATCTACTTCAAAAAAGTACTGCCGAAAATTGCCGGGTTGTTCAGCAAATCCTCGTTTGCCTACGATTATCTGCCAAACTCAGTTGAACAGTTTCCGCAGGCGGAGGCATTTACGGCTATTTTGAGAAAAAGTGGATTCAAGAGTGCAGAATATTTTCCGATGACCTTTGAGACTTCAATTCTCTACGTCGCAAAAAAGTAATTATTGGTTTTTGGGCGGTTCACGTTTTGGGAGAAGTTTTGTCCTGTATTTCGCAAAATTCTTGCAGACATGCTCATCATGAAGCCGGTCGGCATGAATTTTTTTGATGAGCGCCACCACCTCTGTCGGATCCTTGACATGAAAAATCATGTGCATGTCATCTTTACTGAAAAGCTTCTGTGCCATCACTTCGCTTTCCATCCAAAGGAGTAGATTAGTCCAGATGGCGCCAAACAAAATAATAGGTGTCTCACAGATATCCTCAACCTGCACAAGCTGCCAGGCATAAAACAATTCGAGGAGTGTTCCAATTCCTCCCGGCGCAACAATCACTGCATCGGACAAGGTCATGAAGGTATCAAGGCGGTTGCTGAAGGTTGAAAATTCCTGCTTGATGTCCAGAAATGCGTTCGGTTCCTGTTCTCGAGGAAGTCTGATATTCAAACCAATAGAGCGGGTTGCAGAATGTGCGCTCTTAGAACCTGCATTTGCTGCCTGCATAAGTCCCGGCCCTCCACCGGTCACAATATCAAAACCTGCCTCTGCAAGATCCCTTGCTATTTCAAAAACAGCGTTATAGTCACTGTCCCCTTCCTTAATTCTTGCGGAACCAAATATCGCCACTCTGTAATGAGGATCCATTGTATTTTTATTAAAGCATTGCATCAAACTCATCCTCTGAAACCACCCGCACGCCAAGCTTCAGCGCCTTGTCGAGCTTGCTGCCGGGATCATGACCGGCCACAACAAGGCCTGTTTTTTTGCTGACCGAGTTCACCACCCTGCCGCCCCGCTCCATCACCAGTTCAGAAGCTCTCTGACGATCATAGCGATCAAGGCCCCCCGTAAAGAGCACCGTAAGCCCCTCAAAATTTTGGTTGATTTGCGTTCTTGACTCTGACACACTCAGTTGCAACCCTGCATCTCTCAGCTTTTCAAGAAGATGGAACACTGAGGGTTTGGCAAAATAGTCGCAGATACTGCGGGCAACGACTGGCCCAATGTCAGGAATGGTTGCAAGCTGCTCCTGACTTGCCTGCATCAGCGCATCAAGGGAAGGAGAGGCCTGCGACAGCTCGCGGGCAGTCGCGCGCCCGACGTGACGGATACCAAGAGCATAGAGCAGTCGTTCGTAACTTTTTGTACGACTTTCGTCAAGGGCACGCACAAGATTCTGCGCCGACTTGCGCCCCATCCGCCCAAGATTTTCGAGCTGTGGCTCCTCCAAAAAATAGAGGTCTCCAACATCTTTCACCAGCTTGATGGCAACAAGCTGATCGACCAGCGCTTTGCCGAGGCTCTTGATATCCATGGCGTTACGCGAGGCAAAGTGGAGCAGCCGACCCCTGATCTGCGCCGGACACTCCTCTTCATTGGGACAGTAGTAACTCACCTCACCTTCCAGACTTGCAAGCGGGGTACCGCACTCGGGACAATTCAACGGAATAACAATCGGCTGAGCATCGGAGGGCCTCTCTTCAAGCACAACACTCATGACCTTTGGAATCACCTCGCCTGATTTCTCAATGTTGACCCGATCATGAATCATGATACCAAGACGCTGAATCTCATCAAAATTATGCAGAGTCGAGCGGGAGACGGTTGAACCGGCAAGGAGCACCGGCTCAAGCTCGGCCACCGGGGTGATGGCGCCCAGCCGTCCAACCTGAAAAACGACAGCATTAAGCACCGTTCTTGCCTGCTGGGCAGGGTACTTCCAGGCTATTGCCCAGCGCGGGCTTTTGGTGGTTGCTCCCAGTTTGTCCCACAGCGTCACCGCATTGAGTTTCAGCACCACACCATCGGTCTCGTAAGGAAGTTTCCACCGCTTTTCTGACCACTCGGCTATAAACTCATTGATATCATGCAGTTCGCGGCATAACTGGTAATGGTTACCGGTAGAAAAACCCAGCTCTTCAAGGAGCTTCAGCCTGCTGAAATGCGCCATGGATTCATCACTGATGCCTTTGAGATAGTAGGCAACAAAGCTCATCCGGCGACGGGCGACCTCGGCAGAGTCCTGCAACTTGAGTGTGCCCGCCGTGGCATTGCGGGGATTGGCAAACCGCTCCTCTTCAGGACGGCTCTCGTTCAGTTGCTCAAAATCCTCCTTGCGCATAAAGACTTCGCCACGCACCTCAACCTCTCCAGCATCACCTATTTTGAGAGGCACCGCCGGAATAGTTCTGATGTTGACCGTAATATCGTCTCCCTGTACGCCATCGCCACGTGTGGCGCCACGAACAAGCAACCCGTCGCGATAGAGCAGGCTTATGGCCACCCCGTCAAACTTCAGCTCGGCAACCATCTCCAGTTCATCCACCCCTTCAAGAGCAACCAGCTTTTTTACCCGATTGTAAAATTCCTCCACCTCACCGAGAGAATAGGTATTCGAAAGGCTCAGCATCGGTTCGCGATGGATCACCGACACAAACTCCTTCGTAATCGCTCCACCCACCCGCTGTGAAGGGCTGTCGGGCGTAACAAGGTCAGGATACTGGTGTTCAAGAGCGATGAGCTGCTCGAGCAGCTTGTCAAACTCGTAGTCGGAAAGTTCCGGTTTTGCTTCTATATAGTAGAGACGGCTATGATGCTCAATCTCTTTGCGAAGGTGAGCTATCCTCTCGGCCGCGTGAATGCTGTCGGTCATCTCTGGAAAAAGTTACCTGACTGGTGAAAATGCCCATCCGACAATATTTTTGAAAAACCCGAGAGAGCCCTGCACCCCAAGCTTCTCACAGGTTGCCATCAGCACTTTTGGATAGCGCCATCCAAGCCGCAACATGACTATTGCAAGCTCCTCAATCTTCATTTCATCACGAAACATGGCCTGACGATAGTGCAGAGGAAGTTCATCAAGCACAATCATCACCTCATTCATCAGGTCGTTGACAAAATTCGGCTCATCGGTTGCAGCATTAAAACACATGTACTTCATGAGATTTGCCATGGAGGCAACATTGGGTTCGTAGGCGCTGATCTTTTCGAGATGCTTTTTCGAGAGGTTATTGTCGCTGAGGGCCCGGTCAAGATCGCCCGTAAGATGGGGAAGGTTGCGGACCATTGATCCAAAACCGCAGAAGGTGAGCGGAGAGCCCAGTGACGCTGCATCGCCGAAAAGAATGATATGGTCATCGGCAATCTCCCTGGTGCGGTCAAAGCCGTCATGACAATAGGCAGGAATAATGCCATAGACAGGGCGATGAATCATGAAATCCTTTCCAGCTTTTTTGTACTCAGGGAGTATTTTGAAGTAGGTATCAAAAAGAGCGAGCAACGACTTGTCGTTCGGGGAATCAGCTTCATCATAAAAGAAGAGATAGGTGATATACTTCTCCCCTTCAGCAGGAAACCCTTCCCAGATAAGCTGCCGACCTTTTCCCGGTGTGGTTTCGGCAGGCCTTGTCGTGGCAAGAATTTCCCCGGTGTCGAAATCGATATCATCAAAACCGCTCGCTATGGTGCCAACTGTAGGACAAACATGGGTCTGGGGAAAGCCTTCATTGAGCTGCATAGCGATAGGGGAGAGTATTCCCATGACATCGACCAGCACTTTTGCCTTGTAGTAGAAGGCTTTCCCCTGACGATCTTCAACCTTTACAACAATATGGTCATCAAACTGGTAGCAGCAGAGAAAGTTACTCCCGGCAATGATGCTGCTTCCTGAAGCAGCATGAACTTTCTTTTTTGCCAGACCGAGAAGCTTGTCGGCATCAACCGCACAATCAAGTACACTGTCCATGACGAGCCTTTTCTGGCTGCCGTCAGGCTGATAAAATTCAACCCAGCCGGTTTTGTACTGGCGAACAATAACCGAATCAATCTCACTTTCGGTAAAAAGGCCGATAGCCGAGAGATTGAGAAGCTCTTTTCGGGAAATATTCCAGTCTCTGGTCGATTTTGCAGGAGTCTTGCGGTCAAAAACCAGCACCTTCCGGCCATACTTTCGCACCATCACTGCGGCATGGAGCAAGCTGAGGGTTCCGCCAGCATAAATCAAGTCATACTCTCCACTGATAACCGCATCTTTCGGGAATTGGTCTGACGGCAAAATCACCTTTTGAACAGGCTGTTTCAACCGCTCCCAGTAGCGGTCAAGCTCAATGATATTATGAAGATGCTGCTCGCCATCCTCAATCGATGAAAATGCCTTGTAAAGATGGGGGCTGGTTAGCTTGATGCTCTCGAGTAACAACGACATAGAGGTAAATGTGGTAAGAGTGTATTTTTCCGTCAAACGGGCTGCTCGATCCTTGCCCGCAAAGGCCGGTCGCTTTCTATCTTTCCGTCAACAAGATGAATCCGCCGTCCGGCATGGTTCGCAAAATCCTCATCGTGGGTAACAACAATAACCGTCTGACCATGTTCCCTGTTGAGCCGGTCAAAAAGCTGATAGACATTTTTTGCTGAGCGAGAATCAAGATTGCCGGTCGGTTCATCGCCAAGCAGAACTTTAGGTTCGTTGGCGAGAGCCCGCGCAATGGCAACCCGCTGCTGCTGCCCTCCTGACAACTGGCTTGGCTTGTTGGTATACTTGTTCTGCATATCAACCATGTCGAGCAGTTTCATTGCCCGTTCCCTGATCTCTTTACGCGTGCGGCGGCCGTTGATCATCATCGGCATACTGACATTTTCGACAGCGTTAAACTCTGGCAGCAAAAAGTGAAACTGATAGATAAACCCTATTTTTTCATTCCTGATACGGTTCATCTCCGTCTCATTTTTTTCAGTGATCTCATCTCCATCAAGCCATACCTTGCCTGAGGTCGGCTTGTCAAGCCCTCCCATAAGGTAGAGCAGAGTCGATTTACCAGAACCCGAAGGCCCTGTAATGGCAACAAATTCTCCCGCGTTAACTTCCAGTGAAAGATTTGGAATGATGGTCTGGCGGATAGCCTTGGAGAGTCCAAGTTCCTTGCGGATATTTTCGAGCCGGAGAATAATTTCAGCCATCAGTTACCGCACTGCGTTGTTCTGGATTGCGAGGAGCACCGTTGCCAGTCATGAGAAGAGAAGCAACAGCAACAATAATTCAATATATATATAAAAAAAGGCGGGAATTACCCTCCCTTCTTCTCCGTGGCGTTGAAGAAAACCGAAAGCGCTACGCGGAAAAGTTTTGTCTGCTCAAAATAAAATCAGAATGGTATGGTTTTCAAAAATTTACTGACCGTGAGAACAAACGCTTCCGGCTGCTCTTCCTGTGGTAAATGCCCGCAATCGGGAATAACGACCAGTTCAGCGTTTGGAAGCTCACGGGCTAGCCGGATACTCTCCTCTGTTTTGACGGTAAGATCGTGTTCACCGGTAAGAACGAGAGATCGCCGCGACATGGTTTTCAGTCGTTCATCCAGTCTGAGGTGATGTGTCTCAAGAAAAAGCTCCCAGAACGCTCTGGACCAGTCACCAATCATCAGGTCACTGCGAAACGCGCTCAGAACATCGCTGCCAAGCCGTTCCTTGTTGTACCAGAAACCGCGAATATTACGGTCATACAGTCTGGTGATCAGGAACTTCATCAAACGGGAAAAAACGGGAGTCATGGCTTTCATGACAGGCTTCATGAACGCAGGCACTTCACTGGTTGCATAACCGCTGTAGATCATTGCGCCGGCAAGCACCAGCCCGTCAACATGCTGTGGATAGCGCAACGCCGTCAGAAGCGCCATTGTCCCGCCCGTTGAATTGCCAACAAGCACAGCTTTGTTGAAACCAAGTTTTTTCATCAGCGCTATAACCAGGTCACTCTGGGCTTCAGGAGCGTAACTGACTCCGGTGGCCGGTGAGGGTAAAGGGCGTGAGGTAAGGCCAAAACCAGGACGGTCGAATGCCAGTACCGACACGCTCTCCGCCAGCCTGTCAAACACAAGGCGCCATGACCTGATACTTAAAAAACTGCCGTGCAGCAGCACTACGAGCGGCTGTCCGCTGCCAGCCAGCCGGTAATGCACCTTGAACCCGTTAATTTCAAGAAAGCGGCTGCCAGTTGAGTCCAGTGGTTCCATGGATGCATCATCAGGACGCGATGCACTGTATTGTTCTTCTCCAGTCATATATTCAATAATTTGTCAGCCATCCGGCAGCTCCAGGAGTTTCCTCGACAGATGATAACCACTTATTTTATAATTGGCAAAGCCGTAATGATTGACAAGCGATTCTTCACAAAACAAGATTAAAGACTAATCCCACCAGCATAATCCCCACCGCCACTACACTGGCAAACACCGCAATAAGCTGGGGTTTGAGCACTTTGCGGAGAATGATCATTTCCGGAGCGGAGAGGGCGATCACACTCATCATGAAGGCCATCACCGTGCCAAGTGCAGCTCCCTTGCCGAGCAGTGCCTGCACAACAGGAAGAATACCGGCCGCATTGGAGTACAGGGGAACGCCGATCAGCACGGCTGCGGGAACCGACCACCAGACGCTTTTGCCCATCAGTGATGCCATAAAATTTTCCGGCACATAACCGTGAATTCCTGCACCAAGACCAACACCGAGCACAATGTAAAGCCACACCTTGCCGACAATATCGCGAACGTGCCCGATACCTTCCTGTATCCGAAGAGGTATGCTCATTACCTCGCGTTCCACGTCAGCCGAAACGGTGCTTTCCTGCAGTTTCTGCACCCACTCTTCAAGATAACGCTCCATATTGAGTTTGCCTATCACCATGCCTGCCAGAATCGCCACGGCGAGCCCCATACTCATGTAGAGCAGGGCAACTTTCCAGCCGAACATCCCGAAAAGAAGCGCCAGGGCAACTTCATTAATCATCGGCGCTGAAACAAGAAACGAAAAGGTGACGCCAAGCGGCACTCCTGCCTGCAAAAAACCGATGAAGAGCGGTACTGCTGAGCAGGAACAGAATGGCGTCACAATGCCGAGAGTCGCCGCCATAATGTTTCCGATCCCTGTACGCTTCCCTGACAGCAATGCACGGGTGCGCTCCGCAGAGATAAAGGTATGCACCACTCCCATCAAAAAAACCACAACCGTCAGCAGCAGCAGCACTTTCGGAACCTCATAAGCAAAAAAGTAGAACGCCTCGCCGAAACGGTCTGCCCTGCTCCCCCCCAAACCCTGAAGCAGCAGATCGGCAAACTGTTCAAGATTATGGTAGAGCAGGAGCCACAGCAACGCGGCAACAAGAATGCCTGCAAGCCATTTCAAATTGTTCACGAACAACAGCCTCCGCTGCTCTTCTCCTTGCTGCCATGGGTACCACAACAGCAGCCTTGTGGTTTTGCCATCAACAAATCCCTGATCTCCTCATAAGAGGGAATACGCCCTTTGGAGAGCACCTTCTCATCGACAACAAGGGCCGGGGTCGACATAACGTTGTATGCCATAATCTGCTGGATATCCTCCACCTTTTCAACCACGGCATTAATGCCCTCTTTGGAAATAACATCTTTAACCGCATCAGCAAGCTGATTGCACTTTGCACAGCCGCTGCCAAGTATTTTTACTTTTTTCATGATTTTATTGTTTTGTTGTTATCCTGAAGAAATGATTATTTTGAACACCTGAATTCCCGATCGCGTGTAAAAAATCCGGAAAAAACTGCACAGGCCTTCAGCCAGTTTTCACGATCAATACAGTAACGAACTTTCGGCGGATTGATTTCACCCTGTATAAGACCGGCTTCGAGCAACGCTTTGAGGTGTTGTGAAATCGTTGATTGTGCCATTGGAATTATTTCTGTCAGCTCACCGGTAAAACAGCAGACTTGACTGTCAAGCAATTTCAATATCTTTATCCTCACAGGATGGCTGAGAGCCTTGGCAAACACTGCCATCTTCTCTTCTTCCCCGCTATACTCAACAGTTGACAATGTTCTCTGCATAATAAACTTTCCATTTAGTTTATCGCAAATATACGATATAACCAACAAAAAACATTTACAAATTTATTGAACTTGTGAATTTCCGTTTATACTTGTGTTAATTGTTGATTCGAATGGTTCAAGTCAGACAAATAAAAGGTATGACAATAGCCAGCAGCAGATTCACCTGGAGCAGTTCTCCTGCAAATAGCAGTATGGCCTTCGAATATTCAGAGCAGGACATGCCGCAAACACAGCATAAAATGCCTGAAGAGATTGGACAAGGGTGGTTCCAGTCAATTCACTTGCCGTTGAATATGGTCATCCGTCGCGGCATTACTCACTTCAAACCGGAAGTATCCGGGAAACTGTTACCTGTTGCGACGATTGAAGAACGTTTCTTTGAACCAGTGCTGTGTGTGCAGTCAACAAAAAAAGGACGTGTCGTGCTTTTGGATAACAGGCTTGGGAATGACTTTATTTTCGGCCATGAGCATTGTCTGTTTGAGCATATTAATGTTCGGGAAAGCCTTGTTCGATTGGATGGCAGCGAGGATATTGAAATGACCACTCTTATCATCGGCGATTCGGTACTGAATCAACTTCTCGGGAAAGAGTATGCGCAATCACTTTTGAGCGGACTGAACGTTACATTGATATCGTCTATAGCAGTCAACAAGGTTCCACAACACATTAACACTCTGCTTCATTCATGTATTTCAGATCATTTGACGGGACATATCGGGAAACTGCATATTCAGGCAAAAGTACTTGATTATCTTTGTGCTCTATCTCAACATTTTGTTGGCGAGCCCGAAAACCAGACACCGGAGTCAGAGATAAAAACGCGGATTCATCAGATGCATGATGATCTTCTTCAACTCGCAGGAAAGGTGCCGTCCCTGAACGAGCTGGCAGTAAAGTATGATATACCGGGTCGAAAGCTGAAAGAGGGATTTACGGCCATATACGGAAAGTCCCTTTTCAGCTACATCTCAGAAGTACGCCTTAAAGAATCACATACTGTTCTTAGAGAAACAGATATCCCTATGAAAAACATTGCCAAAAATCTGGGATACTCACATGTCAATCATTTTATCACCGCTTTCGGCAAGCAATTCGGCTATTCACCCGGAAGTTTGAGGAAGAAATTCGCCAAAAAAACATAATTTTTTTATTACGTTTCGGCATAGAAATCCAGGCACACTCTTTCGCGCTTTTTGTACCTGAATTTTTTTGTACCCGGATATATAGCTGGCGCTATAACGATTTTAACAACAGGAACAATGCTCTATCAACTGTCGGATACCGACATTAAACAGTTTATCGAAGAGGATGTGCCTTACGGCGACCTGACGACCTTCCTGCTCGGTATCGGCGCTTTGGAAGGGAAGATCACCTATACCAGCCGAGAAACAACAACACTCTGCTGCACCGAGGAGGCGGCGCGTGTTCTGGAACATTGCGGAGCATCGGTAACTTTCTGCATGCAAAGTGGCTCAACGGTTGACGCAGGGGTCGTCATCCTTTCAGCCTGTGGTGCTGCCGGCGCTCTTCATGCAGGCTGGAAAGTGGCCCTGAACCTGCTGGAGTATGCTTCAGGTATTGCAACCCGAACAAAATACATCGTCAACCGGGTAAAAGAGGTCAACCCCGGCATTAAAGTCGTCACAACCCGAAAGTCCTTCCCAGGAACAAAAAAAGTTGCGCTCAAGGCCATCATGGCTGGCGGGGCACTCCCCCATCGGCTCGGTTTGTCAGAATCTGTGCTTGTCTTCCGGCAGCATACAGCCTTTTGCAGTGGCCTGGACAATTTCCTTCAAACCATGGCCGAGCTGAAAGCCAAAACACCAGAACATAAAATTATTGTTGAAGCTGAAACTGCGGAGGAGGCACTGAATATTGCTGTTGCGGGGGTTGATGTGGTTCAGATTGACAAGCTCGCCCCTGAAGAGCTTTCACTGCTCGTCAGGCAGCTTCACAAAGAGGCCCCCGGTGTCACTCTCTCGGCCGCAGGCGGTATCAATGCGCAAAATGCCTCGGCCTATGCGGAAACCGGGATCGATATTCTTGTGCTATCATCGGTCTATTTCGGTAAACCCTCTGATATTGCGGTTTCAATGTCCCCTTTACAACTATAAAATATCCTGAATATGAACAAATCAGTGAAACGCATCACTCTTCTCTGTTTGACATTCTTCGTCATGACCGCGCCGGTCATGGCCGGAGAGCTGAATCTCTCGGTGGCAGCAAGTCTGAAAGAGGTGATCAATAAGCTGACTGCCAGCTACACAGCAAAACATCCTGCTACAGTGTTTATTAAAAACTTTGGGTCATCCGGAACACTTGCCGGTCAAATTGAAAACGGCGCTCCAGCCGATCTCTTTATTGCCGCAAACGCGGAGTGGATGAACTACCTGAAAGAGAAAAAGCTTGTTGATGGCGCCAGCGAAAGGACTTTTGCCTTTAACTCGCTTGTTTTTGCTGGAACAACGAAGAAGCATGTGTCGTCAATGAATGATCTGCCTGCACTCGATAAAATTGCTATCGGAAGTCCGAAAAGTGTGCCCGCTGGAGAGTATGCCATGGCGGCCATAACAAAAGCCGGCATTGAAACAAAGCTCGACGGCAAGGTGGTCATGGCCAAAGACGTCAAAGAGTGCCTCATGTATGCGGAAATCGGTGAAGTGGATGGCGCCTTTGTTTATCGTACCGATGCGTTGCTGGCACAAAAGGCAAAGCTGCTCTTTGTGGTACCGCAAAAGCTCTACCCGAGAGTCGTCTATCCAATGGCGTTGACCGTAAAAGCGTCACAGAACAGCGAGGCAAAAGCATTCGAGGCATATCTGCAAGGGTCTGAGGCTAAATCCGTTCTTCAGAAATTCGGCTTTATCCTGAAATAATATGCTGCTGGCACCGGAAGATATAACCGCCATCTGGCTGTCGATAAAAGTTGCGCTGACGGCGACAGCGCTTTCTTTGCCTTTCGGTTTTGCCGTTAGCTGGCTTCTTGTCTTTAAACCATTCCGGGGGAAAGTGCTGCTCGAAGTCCTTGTTAATATTCCATTGACACTTCCTCCGGTAGTCATTGGTTTTTTTCTGCTGCTGCTGCTCGGGAAACACGGCTGGATTGGCAAACTGCTGGCAGAATCCGGAATAGTACTCATCTTCACCTGGAAAGCGGCCGTTATTGCATCCGCAACGGTTGGCTTTCCGCTGCTGGTACGCTCCATCCGCCTTGGCATGGAGTCGATCGACCGGCAGCTTATTGATGCGTCACGGAGTCTTGGGGCCCAGTGGTATGATACTCTTCTGACAATTATTCTCCCTCTCTCTTTCCGGGGCATTCTGGCAGGCTCATCACTGATGTTTGCCCGCAGCCTTGGAGAATTTGGAGCAACCATCATTGTTGCCGGCAATATTCCGGGAATAACACAAACAATCCCTCTGGCTATCTATGATTATGCCAGCTCACCCTCAAGCACTGCCATGGCCCTGTCGCTCTGTCTGGTCTCTGTCGTGATTTCAGTAACCGTGCTCTTTCTGCATGAGTTGCTCAACCGCAAGCTTGACCGGAGCAGAGCATGATGAAGCTGCATATCGATATCGAAAAAAAACTGGGAACATTTTCTCTTCAGGTGAACGCTGATGTTTCGGGTGAAAGAACAGGAATTTTTGGAGAGTCAGGCAGCGGAAAATCAACGCTGATGCATCTTGTTTCGGGCCTTATGCAGCCCGACAGGGGGGAGATTATTCTTGATGATCAGTGCCTGTTCAGCAGCTTGAAAAACATCAATATTTCAGCGGAACAACGGCGCATTGCCATTGTGTTTCAGCAAGCAATGCTGTTTCCGCACCTGAGCGTCAGGGGAAACCTGTTCTATGGTTTTAAACGGTGCCGTACGGAAAACAGGCTTATCAAACCGGAAACACTGATTGATCTGCTTAAACTTCAGCCACTGCTGCAACGAGGCGTTAAACATCTTTCCGGAGGGGAAAAACAGCGGGTTGCTCTTGGCCGGTCAGTTCTTGCCAACCCGCGCCTCTTGCTTATGGATGAGCCCCTGTCGGCGCTTGATGATAGGCTCCGGTTCCATATCATCCCCTATCTGAGAAGTGTCAGTGAAAAGTTCAGAATTCCCTACCTTTTCATATCGCATTCACTGACAGAGATGCAACTGATGACCGATCAAATCCTTGAAATAAAAAACGGTCGATGTGTTGACGAAACAACACCAGAGCAGCTTGCAAGAAACAGGATGGCACAAAGTCCGAATGGTTATATCAATCTTCTGCACCTTTCTAACCCAAAGCAGGAAAGTGGCCTCTATACTTATAAGTGGGGCAGCAATACCTTATTTATTTCAGCAGGAGAACAAGCTGAACAATCGCTGTTTGAGCTTTCTTCGCGAGAAATCATCCTTTTCAAAAGGCATCCTGAAGCGATCAGTGCAAGAAATCTTCTGGATTGCAGGGTTTCAGAGATGTTTGACTCCGATGGAAGAGTTGGTGTTGTGCTTTCGGCCAACGGTGAAAAACTTGTCGCTGAAATTGTCCGCCAGGCAGCAGATGAGCTGGATATTACGATCGGTTCCCCCCTTTTTGCCGCAATAAAGGCCTCATCATTCAGAAGACTCGCATAATCTACCGTAAGTCAACTTTTTACACGGCATTCGTGTTCAAAGAACAGATAAAAAACAATAAATTTTTGTGGATATGAGCTCTTCAGGTAAAAAGATATGCTTTATAACCGGTGCTTGTGGTGCTGTCGGCAGTGAGATTGCACTCTCGATAGCGGGACAGGGGTACACCATTTTTTTTACCTGGCACTCGTCAGAGGAAAAAGCAGAGCAAATCCTTGAAAAAATCCGGTGGATAAGTCCTGAATCGCAGATGATCCGGTGTGATGTCTCAAAAAACGGTGATATCAGCAACGCATTTTCGGTATTTCGGCAACAGTTTGAACGGCTTGATCTGCTTGTAACAAGCGCATCAAATTTTTTCAGTACTCCTCTGCCTGAAGTTACCGAACAAGAATGGGACTCTCTGGTCAACACAAATCTGAAGGGGACATTCTTCACCATGCAGGAAGCCGCCAGAATTATGCAGAAACAACCATTCGTCTCCAGAATCATTTCCATGACCGATATTTCAGCAGACCTTGTCTGGCGCAACTTTGCACCCTATACGGTTGCGAAAGCAGGAATTCAGCACTTGACCAGAGTTTTTGCAAAGACATTTGCACCCACTATTCTTGTCAACTCAATCGCACCCGGGACGGTCACGGTAAATCCTGAAAAAGATATGGAGACTCAACAGGAGATGATAAAAAAAATACCGCTCAAGCGACTTGGTGACCCCCTTGATATCATCAGAACAATTATCTTTCTGCTTGAGTGCGACTATATCACTGGCCAAATTATTAATGTTGACGGGGGAAGACTTCTTCAGTAAGAGTGCCATGCAAAGACTGTATAGTTTTTGTACATTGTCTTTATATTCTTTCAGTCAATCATCAACAGTTTTTAACCCTTATGGAACAAGAAGTTCAGGTTACGATACACAGCAGCCAGCCAGATAATAATTTAGAAGGAGAGCCACAGGAAACGCGCATTCCAGAGCAGATAAACACGATAAGTGACACACTCACAGACGCTTTTGCCCGTTTCAGGGAAAGTGAATCGTATAATCAGCTTTTGAAAAGCGCTGAAAAAGCAAGAGAGTACATCAGGAAATATCCTGGTCAGTCAATGTTGTATTCGCTTGGAGCTGGTGCTTTGTTCGGACTTTTCATGAAAAGAAAGCGATAACAAGCAGTTATTTCAGATACTATGATGAGTGCTCAAAAGGGAGAGAGTTTTGGCCCACCGCAAGAAAAGCAAAAATACAGCCGCCTCCATAAACTCTTTGATGATACGGCAACATCGACGTACAACGACGTTATGTCTATCATTGACGCTAAAATAGAACTGCTCAAGATAGAAGTGACCGAGAGGATATCTCTTGTCGGCTCGGCCGTTATTCTCGGCGTTATCCTGATTATTGGAATTGGCTACCTTTTAACAACCTTTGCCCTTCTCACAGGGGAACTGTTTGGACATCCTTTTCTTGGTTATCTTCTGGTAAGCCTTATTTTCATTGCGTGCTTTTTATTTTTCACGAAATTCAAACCGTTACTTCTTAAAAACCTGATCCAAAAACTTCTTTTATCTGTCCATGACTACAACAAATGAGCCTTTATTCGGCATTCAGGCGCGCATAGAAGAACTGCAAAACACCATTGCAGAAAAAGAAAAGCAGATCAAAACAAGAGCACGGACACTAAAAGACGGGCTTAAAGAGGAGATTTCGCCAATAAAATTGATCAGGCAACACCCTCTTGAATTTGCCGGAACAAGTTTTCTTGCTGGTATGCTCCTCACAACGACATTGAGAAGGCACAGAAGCCCTTCCGCACAAGGAGATCCCCAACTGAACACCACATCACAATATATTCCAACGCAGAGCAAAACCGCCCTCTCTGCCATTGGACTGGAAGTGCTGCGCTCTGTAAAAGATCTGGGATTTACCTACCTTCAACGCTACCTCGATAATAAAATAAAATAGTCTTTTCTCCAGCCTCTCCTCCTATTATAAAACCGCAGAACTAACAATCAGACTATTTTCGAGAAATTCCGTACTTTGTCAGAGTGCGTAAACAGGTCCGGCAAAATCGCTGGACCGCGCTGAAATTTTAACCAGCTTAATGCTTTGGTATTGCATCTCCTCCTATGACAATCAAGCAAAACCCGCCAGTGTTGCAGAACAAAGAACACTTTTACGTCAACCGTAAGGCACGAGAACTTTTTCATCTGACTGATCCAGAGTTTCTCTCTTTACCTTCATCGGCTCAGGAAAGTCTAAAAACGTCAGAACGACAGGCTGCCGTCATCAATGATTTTCTGATAAAACAGAACGGTACCGATACAAAGCCTGTTCTCCCTGCTCAGTTACACGGGATGAAACTGCTGCATGCACTGTTTCATACTATCATGTCGAAAGCAATCTCGTTACGACAGCCGAACTTTCTTGACAACGTCTACGGCACACTGATCGAATTGCTCTCCTCTGAACAATCGGAACAATACCTGAACCGGTTTATCACCACATTTCCAACGCAAAATATTTATGCCGGTACTGAATCTCCCGCTGAATGGCTGAAACAGCAGAAAAATAAAACTGACGTTCTTGAAGAGTCTTTCCTTGTCTGGCTGAATAACCAGAATCCGGCTCTTGAACCTTTTTCTGATCTTTTGAACGATGAAACACTGACGAAAGAGAGTGCGTACCGAAAGCTGATCATGACCATGCGAAGCTCAATGCAGGCGATGGGGCCTGTAGGGCCTGATGATCTTGACCTTGTGGAATTGCTCTTCATGCCCATTAAACACGCGCCGACATCAATTCTGGAGCAGCTTCGCTACATACGTCTGAACTGGGGAGTGCTGCTTGATGAGTCGCCATTTTGGGAATTACTGGCAGGCGCTATTAATTTTATAGAGGATGAAGACAAATACCTCTTCTTTGAGCAGATCGCGCATGAAAAATCGCTCCGCAACGATGGTATGGAGTTTGAAAAAGCCGCACAAGTTCCAGATTATTCTTTTGATGATGCCAATGCTCCAGCTAACTACTCTGTGGACTCATCGTGGATGCCTGAAGTGGTTATGCTTGCAAAAAGCACCTATGTGTGGCTTGACCAGCTCAGCAAAATTTATCGACGTCCGGTTCACCGTCTTCAGGATATTCCCGATGAAGAGCTTGATGCTATCGCCGATCGCGGATTTACTGCATTGTGGCTGATCGGGCTCTGGCAGAGGAGCTTTGCCTCACAGAAAATCAAGCAGATACATGGAAATCCTGAAGCAAAAGCCT
>JBAXFV010000010.1:0-26805 GCA_037139755.1 Chlorobiaceae bacterium | reverse complement strand
TCACGAAAAAAATCGCCGCCCACCTCATACTTCGTTTCCATTTTCTTTTCTGTTTGATTTTCAACAATATAGCTGATTCAGGACGAAAAAACGTTTCACTTTGTCGGCGGGAACAGTTACCGCCCAATGCGGTCGATCATACGCAGATCTGAACATTAACATTCCATTTTCGAATGCGTTGAAGATAGTGATTTCAGAGGCAGAGTCTTTTGATTTCAAGATAATGGGAATGACTTAGGGACGATGATTTTTCGCCTGCTCACGTAACGTCAGCAGACGCTCTCCTGCGCCATTGAGAGTCTCCGGCTGTTTTGCAAAATGAAACCGGATCAGGTTGTGAACCGGTTCACGGAAAAAGCTTGATCCCGGCACTGCGGCAACTCCAACCGTGCGTGCCAGCCATTCACAAAACAGGACGTCATCAGTGACCCCCAATTCTGCAACATCAACCATAACATAATAGGCTCCCTGCGGCCTCGTATAGGAGAGCCCTGCCTTGTCGAGCCAACCAAGGAAAATGTCCCGTTTTTCGGTGTAACTCGCCTGGAGTGCCTCATAATAGGATTCGGGAAATTCAAGTGCTGTCACGGCGGCTTCCTGCAGGGGCGCTGCCGCTCCGACGGTCAGAAAGTCATGCACCTTTCGAATCGCATCAATAACAGCGGGTGCTGCCACGACTGTTCCAAGCCTCCATCCGGTGATTGAATAGGTTTTGGAGAGCGAACTGCACGTTATAGTGCGTTCAAACATATCTGGTAAAGCTGCAATGCTTCGGTGAATATGCGGCGCATACACAATGTGCTCATAGACCTCATCAGTGATGACAAAGGTATCGAATTCAATGGCAAGGCTTGCGATAATTTCCAGTTCGCTCTGCGAGAAGACTTTTCCTGTAGGGTTGCCCGGATTACAAAGAATCAAGGCTTTGGGTCGGTGTTGTTCAAAAGCTTGCCGGAGTTCATCAGGGTCAAAGAAAAAATCCGGTGGGCGCAATGGAACATAGACAGGAATTGAACCGGTGAGAATGGTGTCTGCGGTATAGTTTTCATAGAACGGGGAAAAGATGACAACTTTGTCGCCCGGGTTGCAGGCGGTCATCATGGCTGCCATCATCGCTTCCGTACTGCCGCAGGTCACCACCACGTTTGTTTCCGGATCAACGGAAATTCCCATGAATCGTGACTGTTTGCGGGCAAAAGCCTGACGGAAATTTGCCGCTCCCCAGGTCACCGCATACTGGTGCGGCCCCTGTCGGCCTGCACGTTCAGCCGCAACAAGCAGCGCTTCTGGGGGATCGAAATCGGGAAACCCCTGCGAAAGATTGATTGCGGCACAATCGTTCGCCACGCGGGTCATTCTCCGAATAATTGATTCTGTAAAATGGCTTGTTCGCCTGCTTGTTTCCGGCACGAATATATCCTTGAAGGTTATGTGGCATTTCCTGTCCGTAATGCTCTTCTGAAACTTTATAATTAATATTATTTTTGCTCCTTTTACAGCTATCAGTTTTTTTATCCTGATTTGCTCAATAATATTCAACTTGTTGATGTTATTATAAATACAGCAAATAGTTTTTTGTAATGACAGGAAAAAGACTCTGGTAAGGAAGTGGTTCACCTGTCCGGCGTATGACGAAAAAAGATATATTGTCAGGATAATAACGACTCTACACTGAGACAGAAGAGTAACGAACAGGAAAAGATAACCGTGGACAAGCAACACTCGCTGATTTTTCTAACCGGGTTCAGTGGATCTGGCAAATCAACTATAGGACCGCTCCTGGCGAACTCGCTTGGCTACGAGTTTGTTGACCTTGATCAGACTATTGAAACGGATGCAGGGAAAACAATTACCCGGATTTTTGCGGAGAACGGAGAAGAGTGCTTCAGAAAGCTTGAAGAACAAACGCTTAACGGACTTGTTTCAAAATGCAATCTGGTCATCTCTCTTGGCGGAGGAGTATTGGAAAATGACCAATCGTATGAACTTATCCAGAAATCCGGCACCCTTGTCTATTTGAAATCGCCCATAAAAATTCTTGCCAGAAGACTTTGCAACAAGACAGACCGACCATTGTTAAAGGGTGAAAAGGGACAGAAGCTTTCGTATGAGGAGATTGAGGAAAAAATCTCGACCATCCATGCCAAACGCGAACCCCGCTACGAAAGCGCGGACATAACTGTGGAGACCGACATTAAGCGCATTGGCTCTACGGTCGAGGAGCTTACCCGCAAAATAGAACGGTATGTGCGCACAGCATCAGCCACTACCGAAGATCAATAATCATTGAAGAATTATCGTGAGCACAATACTTGTGGGAACACCGGTTATTGCCGGACTGGGTGCATTGTTCAAAACCCATGGACTTTCAAAAAAAACCGTGGTACTGTTCGATGAACACACCCGCAGACTCTTCGGAGAGGAGCTTCTCAAGAGGCTTTCTGACGAGGGGTTTCAGTGGACGGAACTGGTCATCCCTGCACGGGAAGCGTCGAAAAGCTTCAGCGTCGCTTACCGCCTTTACGGCAGGATGATTGAGGCTGATGTTGACCGGAGCTGGAACCTGCTTGCGGTGGGAGGCGGCGTTGTGGGTGATCTCGGTGGTTTTATCGCTGCCAGCTATTTCAGGGGCATCCCGGTGATTCAGCTACCGACCACACTGCTCGCCATGACTGACAGCTCCATTGGCGGAAAAGTTGCCATCAACCACCCCCTCGGCAAAAATTTGATTGGCTTTTTTCACTCTCCGGAACTGGTACTGATTGATCCTTCATCCCTTGCTACCCTGCCCCTTCGGGAAATCTATGCCGGAATGGCGGAGGTTGTCAAGTATGGATTTATTGCCGATGAACCATTCTTCACCTTTCTTGATCTTCACTTTGCTGATATTACCGGACTGAAGGAGCCATACATCACCGAAGCTGTTAAAAAAAGCGCTTTTATCAAGGATGATGTTGTGAAAAAGGATTTCAGGGAGACCGCTGGACTTCGGGCAACTCTCAATTTCGGTCACACCTTTGCACACGGACTGGAAAAGCTTGCGGAGTATCGGCATCTGCGTCACGGTGAGGCGGTGACCATCGGCATGGTCTGCGCCCTCGTTTTGTCTCACAACCTTGGCTATCTCGACCTTGAGTCGCTTGATCGCGGGCTTTCGCTGCTGCGGAAATTCAAATTTCCCAAGGGATTGCTGAAACGCAGGTTCCTTGATATCGACAGCGGCCAACTCCTTGAAAGCATGTTTTCTGACAAGAAAAAGCTTGACAAAAAGCTTCGATTGGTGCTGTTGAAAAAAATTGGCGAGGCTTTTCTGCTTGAAGAAAACATCGACGATCGGCACGTTCTGAAAGCCATCAGTGATGGTCAGGCCCTTTTCAGCTTGAGAAGTTCGCGTTGAACTCGAACAGGAAACGCGTGCCTTTGATGACGGCCAGCTCTTCGATCGACGGAGAGCAGTCAAGCATAGTGGCAACAAGGGGTGCACTGCCACCCGTCGCAATGACTTTGATATCGTGTTCATTGCGCTCTTTTTGAAGCCAGGAGGTAATCTTCCTGACGATTCCCTCCATGCCGGAGACACAACCGAGAATAATCCCGTTCCTGATACAGTCAACGGTCGAGTATCCGAGAAGAGTCTCCTGACGATCAAGAGCAACCAGAGGCAGCCTTGCCGTATGTTCATGCAGGGCCTTTGCCATAAGGTCAAGACCAGGCATAATGAGACCGCCAAGATAGTTTCGCCTGGAATCGAGCACATCAACCGTAATGGCGGTACCGATATCAAGCGCAATAACCGCATGTTCAGGATAGAGACTCTGACTCAGTGCGCAAAGCGCAATCCGGTCTGGGCCAAAGGTCTCGGGGGAATCGTAGTGCAGCATGAAAGGAAGGCGCATTGAAGAGCTGACCTTCATCACCTGACCGGTCAGATGACGATGAAGATAGTCAACGATACTCCTCTCCAGCGAAGGCACAACGCTGCATATCACCGCGTCACAAAGAGCCGGATATTTTATGATAACCGGCGCAAGCAACCCTGAAAGAGTATCATGTCCGGAGAGGCTTGACGAAGGCATTTTACAAACTTCAAGCAACTCAGAACCACTGAAAACCGCAACTGAAGTGGTTGTATTGCCTGTTTCAACGACAAGAAGCAACGAGTCGGTTAATGATGGATCTCCGGAAAAATGCATGGTTCTCTGCCTTTGAAAAGATACTCAGTGAAGCTTTGCTTCTACACCTGTTCTCCTTGTCAGCTCGGCAAGAAAACGCTTGTAGCCGGGAAGGTTTGTTGTTACAAATAAAGAGTCCTTTACTGGAGATTTTGCTGCAACGACAAATATTTTCGGAGGTGGGTTATAGGTGATGAGTTCCTGATAAATAGCGGTAATATCGGTAAGAACAACTCTTTTTTCATTGCCTTTCCGGTCCATATAGAGCAACTTGTCGCCGGTAATTTTAACGGAGTCCCCATCCTGACCATGTTCACCGGCGAATCGGGTATTATAGTACATTGGCGCGCCAAGCGACACGGTGGTCAACACGACAATTAAACTCGTTTTCCAAAAGCAGCCAAGATCCACGCCATAACTAAATTTTCCGTACCGGAAAAAAATCGCCCACACCAGGGCGAGAAAGAGCATGCTCAGAAACCATGTTGCAAGGTAATAGTAATCAAGCCAAAAGGCAGGATAGGTCATGGTATAATGAAAAACCTCTGGCATGTCGGTATGGGTTGTTTAGGAAAACATGAGCATAATAAAGGGAATCTGACTCTAAAAATAAGGCATAACTTAACGTTTGCAATAAAATAATTTCTTCCAAAAAAAAGGCCCGCAGATGCGAGCCTTCTCTTTTTTGAAACCTGATGAAGGTTAGTGCTCAAACAACATTTCTGAGTAGGTCGGAAGCTGCCAGCGACTGCGGTCAACGACCTGTTCGAGGCTGTCGGCGATGACTCGAACCTCAGTCATCAATGGAAGCAGTTCATTGGCACAGTAATCGGCCTTGTCGAACTCGGTTGAAAGCGTCTCAATTTTTTCAACCGCTTCATCGAGCTCGGCTGTCATGTCAATCAATGTCGACAGATTTTCAGCCAGCGATTTCAGATTACCAGCCTGACTCTGAAGCGCCTTGTCGGAAAGACCGATGGCATCAGCCGCAGACAAAAGATTATTGAAGGAGTTGCCGAGATCACCCTGATATTCAGAGACATCAGGAATCACGAACGTCTTCAACATAAGCTGAAGAGTACGGGCTTCGATATCAATACCCTTGACATAGCGTTCGAGACGGATATGCAGACGGGCATCAATTTCCTGAACACTCAGAACACCATATTTGACAAACATGTCCTGAATATCCTTGTTGAGCAGAACTCTGAGTGCCTGGGGGGTATTCTTCAAATTCGGCAGACCTCTCTCTTTCGCTGCCTGTTGAAGCGCTTCAGCGTAGTTGTCACCCTGGTATCGGATCGGCTTGGTAGCTGTAATCTGCTCACGAAGAGTTTCAAGTATTGCTGAATCCCTCTCTTTTCCTGCCTTGATTTTGGCAATTATAGCATCCGAGATCTCGTCAACAGCCTCAGCCATAAGAGTGTTCAGCACCATATTCGGTACTGAAGCCGCCTGGGATGAACCAACCGCTCTGAACTCAAACTTGTTGCCAGTGAAGGCAAATGGGGAGGTACGGTTACGGTCGGTATAGTCCTTGTTGACCACAGGAACCTGAGAAAGGCCGAGATTAAGTACCTGTTTTTCAGTTTTCAGGTCAACCTTGCCGCTTTCAATGGCATCAAGCACTCTTTCAAGCAACTCGCCAAGAAAGACCGTTACCACAGCTGGCGGAGCCTCGTTGGCGCCAAGACGGTGGTCGTTACCCATACTTGCTATTGACATTCTGAGTAAATCGGCCCTCTTGTAAACACCTTTGAGAACCGCAACAAGGAAAACAAGGAAGTGAACATTCTTTTCAGGAGTATCACCAGGATCAAGAAGATTAATACCGGTATTTGTGCCTATCGACCAGTTATTGTGCTTGCCTGAACCATTAATGCCGGCAAAAGGTTTTTCAGCCAGCAACAAGGCAAAATCTTTCTTGTCGGCAATTTTTCTCATGACTTCCATAACCAGCAGGTTGTGGTCGACAGCGATATTGGCCTCTTCAAAAATCGGAGCAATTTCAAACTGGTGAGGAGCAACCTCATTATGACGGGTTTTTGCCGGGATACCAAGCAGGTAGAGTTCATGTTCGACATCCTGCATGAATTCGAGCACACGATCAGGAATGGAACCAAAATAGTGATCCTCAAGCTGCTGGCCTTTCGGCGGAAGAGCACCAAGAAGAGTACGGCCACACATCACAAGATCAGGACGTTCGGAATAGAATTTCTTGTCAATAAGGAAATATTCCTGTTCACAACCCGCAAAGGTTTTAACGCGAGAGACACCGGTAACACCCAGCACTTCAAGCAGTCTTATGGCCGATTTGCTGACGGCGTCCATAGAGCGCAACAAAGGGGTTTTGGCATCAAGCGCTTCACCATGGTACGAGATGAAAACGGTTGGAATACAAAGGGTCAGATCTTTTCCTCCCTTCATGAGAAATGCCGGGCTGGAGGGATCCCAGGCAGTATAACCGCGAGCCTCAAAAGTGGTCCGCATACCGCCTGACGGAAAACTTGAAGCGTCAGGCTCACCCTGAATCAGTTGTTCGCCTGAAAAACGCTCAATCGGAGTGCCATCGCGATCAATCGATAAAAATGCATCGTGCTTCTCAGCAGTGGAACCGGTCATCGGCTGAAACCAGTGGGTGTAATGGGTCGCACCGTTCTCCATGGCCCACTCCTTCATACCATGAGCGACAACACCTGCAATTTCAGCGGTTATTTTTTTCCCCGCTTTGATCGTATCCTGCAATGCAGTGAACTCCTCTTTGGGCAGTTTTGCACGCATGGCCTTATGATCAAAGGTCATCGAACCAAAATAGGTTGAAACCGGAATTTTACTATCGCTGTTCAAAATATCCTCCTTGTTGATTTGCATGATATGAGCCACCTGGCTTATGAAAAAAAATGTACCTTATTATTATTTTTTTGATCTCTTTTCATCAAACGTTGTCAGTACCTGACGATCCTGAAGGTTTTTACGAACAATTTCCGCACAGATTTTTTTATTTTTCTTCAACTGTGAGAGCACAAAGCTGGTATTGGTTCCAAGAACACCCGGCCAGCTCTGTATTCTTGAAAGGAACTGTTCGAGAGATGCGGTATTGTGGGTCATGACCTTTAAAATATGCGACCCTTCACCGGTTACTGAAAAGCACTCCATAATCTCTTCCTCTTTCAGCACATGCTCCATAAACGACTTGTAGTGCCGTGATGAATCGATTCTGACCCTTACAAAAGCATGAATATCAAAACCAAGCTGCCGTTCATCAACCTCCATGGTAAACCCTTTGATGATACCGTTTTTCTGCAGCTTGTCCAGCCGCTCGCTGACGGACGGTATAGAAAGACCAACCACTTCAGCAAGCTCGCTCAATCGAACTCTGCCGTTTTCTCCAAGAGACTCGATAATTTTAAGGTCGATCAGATCAAGATGGCCAGACATAACACAATTTTGATTTATTTCAAATTAAACAGAAATTACAAAATAGTAAGAAAAAAACAATCGCTTTCTTTATGATTCGCAACTTTTTCAGCAAATTTCTTAAATAATTTAGGGGTTTAATCTGTTTTTCTGTATTACATTATCGTTACTGATTATTCTGAATGCAGTTGCAGATTGTTTTCATTTGAATGTTATAAGGAAAGCAACGATAATGTATGATCTTACAAATAATAAATATTTCAATATCTTACGCTCAAATTTGAGTAGAGAAGCAGAATCATGCCCGCAAACGATCTGTTCTGCACGGCATTCGTATCTTTAAGGAGCATTATAAATCAACCATTTAAGGCGACCGGACTTTTTATAAAATTATGAAAATAGCAATTTTCGGCGCTGGAGTTGCAGGCCTGAGCGCAGCAGTAGAACTTGTCGACCGGGGGCACTCGGTAGAGATATATGAAAAACGCAAAATACTTGGCGGGAAGGTTTCAGTATGGAAAGACAGTGATGGCGACTCTATTGAATCAGGGCTGCATATCGTTTTTGGAGGCTATGAACAACTCCAGAACTATCTGAAACGGGTCGGTGCAGAGAATAATTATCAATGGAAAGAGCACTCGCTTATCTATGCCGAAGAGAACGGCCAACAATCTGTTTTCAGAAAAGCCAACCTTCCCAGTCCCTGGGCAGAGGTGGTTGGAGGTATGCGCACCGATTTGCTCACGTTCTGGGACAAAATTTCTCTGGTCAAAGGGCTCTACCCCGCTATTACCGGCAATGAAGCCTATTTCCGCAGTCAGGATTCTATGACCTATTCGGAATGGCATCGCCGCAAAGGAGCTTCAGAGCATTCATTGCAGAGACTATGGAGGGCCATTGCACTTGCCATGAATTTCATTGAACCAAACGTCATCAGCGCCCGGCCAATGATCACCATTTTCAACTATTTCGGCTTGAATTATACAGCAACAAAATTTGCATTTTTCGTCAAAAACCCTGGCGATTCGATGATTGAGCCGATGCGGCAGTATATCCAGAGCAAGGGCGGCCGCATTTTTGTTGATGCGAAACTGAACCGGTTTGAGCTGAACAGTGATGACTCCATCAAAGAGGCTGTACTTCAGGATGGTCATAAAATCGAGGCTGATGCCTATATTTCAGCCCTTCCTGTTCACAACATTAAAAAAATTCTGCCTGTCCAGTGGCTGAACCACAAGTATTTTCGCAACCTGCATGAATTTGTCGGCAGTCCGGTTGCAAACTGCCAACTCTGGTTTGACCGGAAAATTACCGATACCGACAATCTTATGTTTTCACAGGGCACCATATTTGCCACCTTTGCCGACGTCTCCATAACCTGTTCAGAGGATTTCCAGAAGGGCATGGGCTCTGCAAATGGAGGAAGTGTCATGAGTCTGGTGCTTGCTCCGGCACACCAGCTTATGGATATGCCCAATGAAGTCATAACTGAGCTTATCATCAAAGACCTTCATAATCGTTTTCCGAAATCTCGCGAGGCAAAACTGCTGAAATCAACGATCGTTAAAATTCCCCAGTCAGTCTATAAAGCAGTGCCGGACGTCGACAAATACCGTCCTGACCAGATCAGTCCGATCAAAAACTTTTTTCTCGCTGGAGATTATACCGATCAGCACTATCTGGCCTCCATGGAAGGTGCTGCACTGAGCGGCAAGCTTGTTGCTGAAAAGCTTCTCAGCAGATTCGGAAATTAACCGTCTGGTATGAATATAAGTAACCGTCTGCTTATCATTTTAAGCAAAAATCCTGAAGCAGGAATGGTAAAAACCCGCCTGGCGGAGAGCATCGGCGACGAAAAAGCCCTTGAAATTTACGAATTACTTCGCCAGCATACCGCACGGGTTGCAGAAAAGGTTCATGCAGAACGGCTGGTTTTTTACTCCCGCTTTATACCATCTTCCGATCTCTTTTTCTCCGGCAATTTCAGCTCCAGAGTACAGTATGGTGATGATCTTGGCGAGCGAATGCTGCACGCCATCAAAAGCGGATTTGAAAGCGGCTTTCACCATGTCGTGCTGATTGGAACAGACTGTTACGAACTGAACCCTGCAATTCTTGACAATGCGTTTTCCGCCCTTGAGCGTTCTGATGCCGTTATCGGGCCAGCAACAGATGGAGGGTTTTACCTCATCGGCATGAACAGAGTCATGCCGGAACTTTTTCTTGACCGGAAGTGGAGTACCCCTGACGTGCTCAGGGAAACCAGAGCAATACTCCTGCAATGTGACACCTCTTATGAACTTCTTGTGGAGTTGTCGGATATCGACACTTTTGATGACCTGAAAAAAAGCCCCTTATGGACAAACAAACCATAAGCATCATTATCCCGACCTGTAACGAAGAGAGCATCATCGCTTCTTCGATGCAGAAACTCCTTGCCCTGACGGAGCGCGCAGAGGGGGTAGAAATTATTGTCAGTGACGCCAGTACCGACAAAACCGTTGATATCCTTGAAGACTTTCCGGTAACCCTCTGCAACAGCTCAAGAGGACGTGCCATACAGATGAACAGCGGAGCCCGTCATACCAACGGTGAGATCCTCTATTTTCTGCACGCTGATACACTCCCTCCGGAAACCTTTATCCACGATATCCGCTCAGCCGTTGCCTCAGGCAAAAAGGCTGGTTGCTTCAGAATGCACTTTGATGATGACCACCCTCTCATGAGTCTGTTCGGATGGTTCACACAGTTTCCCCTGATGATCTTTCGGGGCGGAGATCAATCACTTTTTATCACAAGAGAGCTCTTTGCCACGATTGGAGGATTCGACGAAACCCTGCTCATTATGGAAGATTACGATATTATCTCCCGGATAGAACCGCTCACGCAGTTTCATATTCTCGAAGCAGAAGTGACTACGTCAGCCCGCAAGTATAACCGCAACGGCATCATCTCTCTCCAGCTCACCTTTGGAATCATTCATCTCATTTATGCACTTGGATTTACGCAGGAATCTATTATCCAGTACTACAGAGAAAATGTTGACTGAGAAAAGAGAAAGGAACACTTCGCCCAAAATAGCACCAAGAGGTGAATGGCGTTAGTAAATAAGTTGTTATATTCAAAAAAATATTATCACTTACTTACCCTTAATCCAACCATAACTATGGCAGCAGAAGAACTCAACAAACCGGCAGGGGCAGTTGTGCCTGCCGCATCGAACAATACAGATACAGGTATCGGCAATGGAGACATGGCCCATCTGATCGGGAGCGTGGGCTCCTTGATTGACTCTACTATTGTGTCTGTACAGGAAATCATCACCACCGTAAGTTCCGTTACCGGGCAGCTTATTGATGGCGTTAGTTCAACCATCAATTCTGATCCAGTACAAGGAATTCTCAGTTCAGTGGGTTCAGCTACAGGGCAGCTTATTGAAGGAGTTACCTCAACCATTACCGTCGAATCGGTACAGGGAGTGATCAACTCGGTGAGTTCCGCTACTGGTCAACTGATTGACGGCGTTACATCCACCATCAATTCAGAGCCTGTCAGGGAGATGTTCAACAATGTCACCTCCGTTCCAGGACAACTTATTGAGGGAGTCACCTCCACTATTACATCAGGGCAAGTACAAAACTCTTTTCAGGAACTCGGGAAATTATGGACCGGCCTTCTCGAAAACCTGAACGCCGCCGGGAGCTCAAACCAGATACAAAATCTCTTCAATAATGTCAGCGCCGGGCTTGGACAGCTTATGAACAATTCTTTCATGTCTGGAATGCCGGGAATGCAGGGGATGGCTGGAATGTCAGGAAATCGGGCAAAAAAAGATGTTACCCAGATTCTCTTCACACCTACAGCCACTCCGGTTGAAGTGATTGCTCCAAAAGAGGTTCCTGTTGCTCCAGCCCCAAAGAGTGCTCCAAAAGAAATTGTTGTTACACCTTCTGTTCAAGAGAATAATAACTGAAGCACACACCCCATAAGTCATTCTGAGCGAAGTCAGGAATCCTGAAAAAGAGATAACCCCTTCGCTCACGGTGACAACTTTACCGTTTTTTCTTACTGTCGCCCAGTCCCCGTGTGACCAAATCCTCCTTCACCGCGAACCGTTGCGGCAAGCTCCGACACCTCTTCAAAATGCACCTGTTCAACCTTGGCCACCACCATCTGCGCAATGCGGTCACCGTGAGAAACGATAAACGGCTCCTTCCCATAATTAACAAGAATCACCTTGACTTCTCCACGGTAATCAGCATCAATCGTTGCCGGAGAGTTCGGCAGTGAAATCATGAAACGCAAGGCAAGCCCGCTTCTCGGACGAAGCTGCGCCTCATAGCCTTCGGGAAGTTCAATGGCAAACCCGGATGGAATGAGAGCCGTGGAAAAGGGTTCAAGCGTCACTGGCGCCTGGAGGCAGGCAGAAATATCCATTCCGGCAGCACGAGCCGTGGCATAAACCGGCAATGTTGCTTGTTTATCAAGACGAACTAGCTTTACTTTGAGCATTGGTCAGAACTGGCTTGTTGAAGGTTGAACAGGATTTTTTATCGAACCGCAATATACTCAGAGGACAATTGAAACAATCACAAGAAACCGTCTATGCCCTTGCCTTCGGCGCTCACCCAGATGACGTTGAACTTTCATGTGGAGCAACACTGCTGAAAATAAGAAGCGAGGGACAAACCGTAGCTGTCTGCGATCTCACAAGAGGAGAAATGGGAACACTCGGCACCCCTGAAACGAGGAAATCAGAAGCAGAAACCGCAGCACAATTGATGGGCTACAAGAGCCGCACAACCCTCGACCTTGGCGACTCAAAACTTTTCTATACCGAGCAGAATCTTGCCGAAATCATCACGGTCATCCGGCAATTCAGGCCACACGTTGTCTTTGCAAACTCCACCGACGAACGACACCCCGATCACATCAAAGCCTCCAGACTCGTGACCGACGCCTGCTACTATGCCGGATTGCAACAACTTGCCACCACCATAAACGGGAAAGTCCAGGAGCCCCACCGCCCCAAACACCTTCTCTACTACATCCAGTTCAAACACCTCGAACCCGACATCATCGTCGACATCTCCGAAACCTTCGAAGCCTCCAGAAAAGGAGTCCTCGCCTTCAGCTCGCAGTTTTATAAAAGCGGGACAACAGAAAGCCCAAGAACAATGATTAACCGACCCGAGTTTCTCACCGGCCTTGAAGCCCGCGCCCGCTACTTCGGTGAACAAATCGGCGTCCACTATGGGGAAGGCTTCAAGCTTTCCAATATTCCTGGAATCAAATCGTTCACCGGGACATTTTAGAATCGCAAAAGTTTCTTAAGCCTCTCACTATCACTCGCAGCCGACACAACAGATAAATGGCACTGCCGTGAGAGGTGAGGTGCGCAGAATTCTGAAAAGCCCGAGATTTGTGCCCAGAGGATCGGGAGTCTTCTGGGCACTGTTCTCTCCAATTCTATGTATGCTGTGAGTCATCTCCTGGGCAATGGGGCTGCCAAAGAGAGCGGCAGCTTCATTCAGAAGACTATCCCTTTTCTTGATTGAGTAGTTATTGATATGTTCATTGATCTTTGTGATCTGGCCGTAGACTTCCACGCAGAGTATACTTAATGATGAGTCAACAGGAAGACCGTAGAGTTCGAGCATCGCTGCCACATCATTGTTGTAAAAGCAGCTTTTGGCATAACGAACGCTCTCTTTTTCCCGCATCTGTAACTGGCTCAGCTCAAGCTGAAGGGCTTTGACAAGAGCGGCATTCTTTCTCCTCTTTGCATTAACGATCTTTCTCCTGAACTCGACGTCAAAGCGATGCGGGGACAACGGAGGCAGCTCAATTTCACCCAGCAGGATGTTCCGGTAATCGAGACCGTCGGCCTGTTTTACCTGCGCATAGAGAAGGCTCCAGATAGAGGTGCGAGGCGGATCGGAGGTAACGTTTTTACCATTATAAACCGCTGCGGCATAGGGTGCGCTGACGCAGATCTTTCTTTCGTCCCGGGTAACCATACACAACATGTTGGGTGCGGGATGTTGCAATCCGCTAACCCGTAACTGCCTGCCGAAGCGACCTTGAGCCGTACTCCAGACCCTGTCGGAGTGCCCGTAACGAAACTCATAGGTAAAAAGTCCAAACAGTTCAGGACTTTCGGGATGAAGTCCTGGAGGTGTGGGCAACAGATAAAAATGCCTCTCCTTGTCGATGGATTTTTCAAGCTTCTGCATGGCGCCCAACCCGGAATGTTCGTGCCCGGAAGATGAGATTACTGTTCTGACATATTCGGGATCAATGGGAAGAGATGACTCATCCGGAATGTTCATAAGCTCCGGATTGTTATTGCTTAACAGTTGATCCGGCGCATAGGCAAGCACCCGGCAGAAAATATCGTCGTGGTCATCGTCAGGCAACTTGTCAAATTCCAGCCAGAGGAAACGCTGGCGAGGTTCAGTTGCGGAGTAGGGCAAGTTTCGGACGTAGGGCGACAAGGCAATGCCTGCCCCAACGAGCTTGGGCACCTGCGTTGGATTGATGGTTGTCGGAAGCGAAAGGGCCTCAGTCTGGAAATCTGGATCAGTGAGCGGTTTGTCGCCAAGCGAATCAGACCGAAGCTGTGGCTGAAAAGAGTATTGCACTTCAGCCTCATCCGGCAGTGCGGTACCAGCGGGATGCATGTCAATGAGATCGATGAAAATCAGTCGGGTATAGTCGCGATTGACCTTTCCTGCCTCATCCTCCTGGATGGCCTGGAAAGAGGCGATCCGGCGCATGTCAAGATCACCGATAGTCTCATAAGTTTTTTTCTCCAGTTTCTCACCATCACGTCCCCAGCGGCGGCGGCGCTGCACAATAACGCTGCTTGTCTCCAGCCCGTCCCATGTCCAGTCACGCTCTACACGGAGATTGGTACAGACAAACCAGTGTCCTTCAAGTTCTTTCTTGTTTGCAAAGGTAAGACTGCTATTGTCGGGCGCCATGGTATGACGGGCCATGTTGCTACACCAGAACTGCACAAGCTCACCGTTTTTGGCGAGCAGTGTACTCTCCTTGCACTCCAGGTCGAGCTGCCTTGCAAGCCGCTGCACAATATCCGGCATACCATCTTTTGCACCCTGCAGTGTCTTGAAAAAAATGGGATTGAGTTTGACACTTACCGGGTCGGGCTGCAGGTAGATACCCTGAAGAACCGGCGGATCGATAGTACCGCTCAACAGCTCAACCTCGTTTTTGGAGGGCATGAAGATCTTCAGAACAGTAGTTTTTCCATAGCGGGAGTCCAGATCGGAGTTGTCGTTGAGGTTGCCCCAGTAGGAGTCGTCACCTACACAAACAGCACGGAGGGTGAGACGAATATGACGAGCAGTCGGCAGAATGATCGTGCCTGTCGATTCTGCGATAGTTTTGTTATGGAGCTTTTTTGTGAAAGGTTCGGCACTTTCCGTCAAGTTCAGTTTCTGCTCATCGACATATTCAACAGGAATCTCCACCGCATCGTTGAAAGCTTCGGGGAAGGTGCGATACGTTTTGTAGAGCGTGATATAGTGCTCCTGTCCATCGTCGCTGGAAAGGTTGTCAAGTTGCAGCGTCTCCACCTCTACCTTGATCTCCACCTTTACAACATCAGGATCGGCAATACCAAACGCTTCCGATTTGTTCTTGAGAATAATATCCTGCGAAGCTTTCAGTAACTCCGCAACAGGATCAGTATATTTGCCGGTATAGACCACAGCGGGAAATCCAAGCAAGGGACGTGCAATCCTGAGCATATCCGACTCGAAATTCACGCTGTCGGTATTGAACCGGACAACGTCACTGTTAAGGATGCGCAGGGTGTTGGGTGCGACATAACGCTTGAATGCAATGGTTGCAATATGGCTTTGCAGGTTATTGAGCGGATCGGCGCCAGGTTCAGGGCCACCTCCGCTTATGTCGCTCATACGCACACGAAAATCGTAGCTGGTGCCATACACAAGTTTCGTGACGGTATCGATTGCTCGGTAGGTGTTGCTGACGGTCACCGGTTTGTTCTTGTCCTGCTCGTTGGCGTAGAGCTGGGCGGCCACTTTGTCAGGCAGCACCATAGAGGCGTTGTTCCAGCTTCCAAAATAGACCGGTAGCCAGTAATTGGTTCCGCCTGCACTGTCGATCTTTGTTGGATAGACCTGAAAGGGCAGTTCTCCCTTGTAAGGATTTGGATCGCCTTTATCTGTCGTGGCAGGCCAGATGATAATATCTTCGAGCATCAAACTTTTATCGCTTTCCACCGCCGTCAAGCTTTCCCACGAAGCCGGAGCGCCGCCTGATATTTCGTTTAAGCGGACGTCGATATGAAATCCGTTGACTCCAAGCGGCGCATCGAGTCGGTCGGCCCCAACCGTTTCATCGACCGCAAGCTGACGAAGATACCAGATAAGAATCTGCTCATCTTCCCACCCAAGTCGAATGCCCATCTCTTTCTGGGGATGAAAACCGTCCTGCTCTTCCTTCAGCAAATTATGGCTTACAGGCTGATTGGCGTGAACGATCGAAGCAAAACCATCATTGAAGCGTGCCGATTCAATAAAGAGTTCGTCGTAAATGCCGGTGGGGGAAATTCCTGCGTTCAGCACAGGGAAAAGCACCGGCGCAAAGAGGGAGCGGGCTTCACCCTTTTTCAGCATCGGAATTCGGGCAGCATAGCGGGCAATAAAGGGGCCGTCTGCATCGGGCAATGAGGCCGACTGTTCAAGGGCATAATCCGTACCGGGTTTAATGTCGATGTAGAGCCACCCCCCTTTTTCGAAGTCACCATCGGAAAGTTGAATGGTTGTTTTTCTGTAAAGCAGACCGCCACATTCCGCAAGCAAAGGTTGGCGCAGCAAATGAGCATAGACCTTTCCCCAGCTCACCTTATTGTCCGGAACAAACGGCGCGAGAGGCTTCTGCCCGCGAATAGCACAGAGGTAACTGTCGTCAATAACGGCGTTCGGCGTTCGAGGGGCATTGAAGTTAAATGCTTTTCGATACGAAACCGGGAGGTATTTCTTTACAGAGGAAGCGAGATCCACTGCGGCAGGGGCAGACTGTGCGCCAGCTTTTCCGGTACTCCTCTCTTCATCAATATCGAAATACTTCGACTTGCCATCGGGGTATTTTGCATCCTTCAAAGTCTTGTAGAGTTTGGATATCTCCGGCGGGTAAAGCAGTACCGCGATATCTGTCGCTCTTTCGTTTGCAGGAACTTTTCCTGGAAACTCATCGGGATTATTCACCACCATCGCAACGAAAGAGGGTTTTACATCCGCAAACGCTGCCGCAGAAAGAGGATTATACAGTGTCGTGATCTTCTCCAGGGGACTTATATTTCTTGGAATGAACACAATATTGAGCGAAAGCAGGCCTGTGTTATCCACGCCTTGCGGAAAGGCCATGAGTGTAAAACGGGTATTTTTATAGGAAGGCATAGTATTGAATCCAATGGTTGTGATTAATTCAATTATTCCGGCAAAAAGCGGTTATGCAATCTGCCGTGTTTCTTCCCAGCTTTCGCTGAAACTGATGTTGATAACCCAAAAAATACTGATGTCGAGACCAAAGGTCACCTGTGCGATGCAATTGGTGGGTGCTCCGGCACCACCTTTATCAATGGTACCTTTTGCTTCAATGGTGATGGTAACGCCGACCAGACCGCCAAGAAGTTCCGCATGACCCCTGAACAGGATGAATGCTGATACCGCAACTCTCTGGGTGCTGTCAACATAGATTTCGACCCCGACCATAAAAAGAATGCTCACGTTTCCGATGACAGGAAGTCCAACGCCTATCTGAGCACCAAAGCCAAATTTCATGTCGAGTGAGATCACCGGACTGGTGTCGGCGCGCAGCGTAAGATCGGCACTGCCAACCGCATAGATGGTCGCGGCGGCAAGAGAGACACACATGACCTGCAAGCCACCGTGAAACTTGAAGTATGCACCCGCCGTCGGAAGCAGTTGTTTCGGGTCGCTCGTCACCTTCAGTGCTGCATTGAAAAAAACACCGAGTCCAAGGCTGGCTTCAAGCTTCAAGGGGACTTGCGGAGCGTCATACGCTGGACCAGGGGGAAATTTGATGAGCGGAATATCTTTTGTTGCCTCAAACTTATACTCCCAAAGGTTGGCGCTGTTACTCATCGCCACCTTCAGCCCCTTTTTCAAAACTTCAGCGTAGTCACCTGTGGAAAGCGCAGCGAGAATCTCAAGAATCTGGATCACCGGCTTCAGATCGTCACTGTATTCAATTTCAGGCGCAGGCAGATCAAGGGCGGAGTCGGAAGCGCTCTTGCTGCCGAAGTCAGTTTCAGTCCCCTTCTGTGAATTGAAGTTGCCCTTGATGGTAAGAAGGCGTTTCAGCGGCCCGAGATCAACCACCATCGCCATACTGTTCATCCTGCCCTTCCAGCTCTTCGACATATCTGCGGCAAAAGAGTCTACATCAAAATCGAACTTGCCGATGTAATCTTTTGGAGGATCTTCGCCAGCTTTCTTCGTTGCCTTGTATTCGATATAAATCTTCAGACCAGTAACATCCACCAACGGATATGCAAAGTTCGGCAAGTCAAACTTGAAGGCTTCATTGATGAGATTGTCCGCTTTGTTTTTGATGAGCTTGTAACCCTGGTCGAGGAGTTTCCCACCCTCTTCCTTCGCATTTAGCTCCATAATTTCCCAGACCTGCTTGCCGGCATCTGTTACGCCGGGCAACTTGCTGAAGGCCTCAAGTGGATTACCGTTGCGGTTGTCGATGCCTTTGAGGAGCTGCATTGCTGTCCCAAAGGTAGTTTCGGCGTCGCTGATATTGGGGAAAATCCCTTTGCTGTTCATGAGGCGGTAGGCATCAGCCAACAATGGCGGAGTTTTGCTCAACAGGGAGTCAACGCCCTTTTGAAATGAGGGAGTAAGGAAAAGGACTTTCTGTGTGTTCATATTCTGCAAAAAGCCGAAATTGACAGTGGCAGCATCAGGCGTCTTGAGAATATCGCCCGGATAGGCTATACGAAGCAGCTCCTTGGCCGCAGCAACCGGATCGACTACCGTATCCTTGTTCCATTCACCAATACGGATAAGCGGAACGCTCAACTGTTCAGGAAGCGGCGTAACCTCACCTGTTGCCCTTTCGTGCTGCACCATGGTCCAGCTCCCATCCTTCGGCAGCACCACCGAACCTCTTGCCGCGCAGACGAAAATCGGCTTATTCGAAGCATCGTTTGCGTTGTTCACGTCGAAACGGTTCAACCGCATATACTGCTTCGTCCCGGCGACTTTAATGGTGCAGTTGATTTCCGCACCAATGGAACTGTTCTCCGACTGTAGCAGTTTTACGAAATCCTCCTCCTCGATCGGCTTCCCTTGCGGCCCAATTTGTACGTATCCGACAACACCCCTGGTTGCTACACGGTTTGAAGTTCCACCCTCCACAACCTCCTCCAATTCCACATCCGCGTCGAATGTTACTGCGAGCAGTTCGCAAGTGGTATTTTTAAACTCTTTCGGCTTCTCCTGGATGTTCCTGACATTGAGAATGCCGTGAATCATGCCGGGATGAAAGGTGAAGGGGTTGTCAATTTCGTCAAAATGGTGAAAAATATCGGCTTCGGTCATGACGGGTGTATTGTCCGCCTTTTTCGCAACCTTATAACTGAAATCAAACTTCCCGTCGCTTTCGGCTTTCCAGCCACTGTCGATGCGGCAAACGTAGCCGTTGGCAAGGCGGAACAACGTAATGGTACGAACAACTTTTACACCCCAGGGGTAAACCATGCTTTTGACCTGAACCACTTCGTGGGAAGTTCTTCCGGTCACGACATTAAAGAGCGCCTGGCTGGTCTGGGCAAACGCGGCGTCTTTATTATGCCAGTCGCTGAACATACTGGCGCCGTAGCCGCTGAGGCCAGCTTTCGTAAGGGGTGAACCCGGCCTGCAGGGAAGACCCCATGTATTACTGAAAAATTCCGAATTGAATATCCGGGTCGGCGAATGCGCCAGTGTGCTTGCATTGGTTGGCGAACCGTCAGGATTATTGATATTGAAAAACTGAAAAGTGAATCCTTCAAACAGGTCATCTTCACCCGGTAGCGATGACGATCCCGCCGTCAACTCCAGTTGAATGCCGCCGTTCACATAATTGTTGAAAGCCGGCCGGATGTTTTCGAGCCCTGGTGTTCGTGATTGCCCTGATTTGTTATTCAAAATGGCAGCGGTAACCATCCCGAACGGCAGATTGAAGATTGCATACGTTCTGCCATCTTTTTTATTGCGGTAGGTTTCCACAAGATATTTTGAAAGCGGAATAGGTGAGAGTGTCACGGATTCCGAACTGAGGTTGCCGATACGTGTCGGGAAACCATCGTTCTGATAATAGTTGAATCCCGCAGGCGGGTCATAGGGAAATCCGACAGGAGCGCCCGGCTTGATTTGGGGGGGAGTAAGGTTGAACACCGGTTCCCATGCAATTTGCGGCACCGTGAAGGCGTGAGCAAAAACACCTTTTGTCGTAACGTCAAGTCCCCGCATCTGTATCGGGAAAACTGAGGCATTGGCCTCATCATGAATGTTGATGTCAAATTGCCGACCGAGATTATTTTGGAAAGTGAAGGCCACACCCATCTGATTGGCTTTACTGCTAACGTCGACCAGAGCAAAATCATCCTTAATGACACTGAACCTGCCAAGAGCCTGTGACTGAAGCGAACTGTTTTCCTGTATTGCACGTATTGTCGGTGTCTCAAGAGACTGCTGAGAGTGTGTCTGCGCATAAACATTCTGGAAGGGACTCTCCATTGCCACCTGTGTAAAATCGGTCAGCGGATCAACATTCTCTGCGTTGGTTTTCCTGGTAATTTTCTCAACAGGAAACGGGGCCTGTAATGGTGCAAAATGGAAGGAGACTCCAACACGGTCACTCTTGTCGCTTTTGTCACTCTTTTTTTCCCACTGCACCAGACCGATCAACCATAACCAGACAATGCTCTCTTTCTTCCCTGATGACAAAACAGCGACCGTGGTCTGGCGGCCCATTTCAAACTGTTTTCTTAAAACGCCAAGGTTCGCAGCATAAGGATCGGGCAAGGTCGGCAGGTAGGAGAACATGCCGAAGCCGAGGTAGAGCTTGCCTTTTGTGACAGAGATAAAATCCTTGGAACACTCTCCAAAAAGCACCACGCTGTTGGGGGGGGTTACGGTAAACAAAGCATTGTGCATTGCCAGCGCTATCGGCTTTACTGCAGGAATTCTTTTGTCTGTTGTTGAATTATCGAGCAGCACATCTTGATCGATAACGCTCACCAGGCACTTTGCTTTCCCGGCGCTGAGGATAGTGAGGCTGTTCTTTGTCTTTACAGTAACGGCAGTTCCGTCAACCTTCACCGGACGGTCGAGAAGCATTTCGCAATTTGTTGTACCTGCGACCATTTCGTCACCGGCTGCAACCGAATTGAAGAGAAAGAGTGCATCCTTCTGGAGACGCCACTCCATTGTTGTGCCGAAGCGGTTCACCTCATCCTGCCAAAGCGAGAAAGTCTGGAGGGCTCCCGCCCCGTCACTCTTCAGTTCAGTAAGGCCGATTCGCCCTGGTTCACCGATGATAAAGGGGTTCGGGAGAGAAATTCGTTTATTCTGAAGATTGATGGTGGCTGCATCAAGCCCCGGCCCGCAACCAATAATGAGGGCACCATTCCCGTCCGCTTCCGGGGGATTTGCCGAATCAATTTTAGCTGCGGGAATGCTCCACCAACTCTTTTGAATGGGAGCCTCGCCTTGAAACGTACACAACGGTGAGTCACACGCTCCGATCTTGAAGAGAGGAGTATCACACTCCACAGGAATGAAGAGTCTGCTGAAAAATGGAAGAAAGAGAGTGTTCTGATCGCCATTATAGTTGAAGGCTGCTTTATGGGCATAAACAGACCAGGAGGATGACTGAACCCCAAGAATCTGCTTCGTGATCCCTTTGAAGCTGAATTGAAAGCTCTCAGGAAGCTTGAACTCCGTTTGGCGGGCATCCACTCCGTATGGACTTGTCGGATCGCTTGCGAAATTGGTGTTCTGTTCAAGCTGCAACTCAGCATGAACCGTTGTCAGAGCACTCACGGTCAATTGACCATTGAGAATCTCCGGGTCGTTATCCAGCGTCAGTGTCCCCCCTTTTACCCGAAGGCCGCAGAAGTATGATGCGTCTGCGGCAGGATCGAAAACTTTTGCATTGATCCATACCGAATCAGGAACAATAACATACGTTCTCGTGAGTTCGACAGGCAACGCGTTGGCAAGAACAAATGCGGGTTCAACAAAACTTGCCTTGAACAACATCGCGGGTTCTGCCCAGCCATTTATATAAAGAGGAATAAGTTTCTCCGTACGGACAACATCAAAATAGAGATTTTGTCCGCTGCTGTCACTGAAAGGACCCGACGTCGTTACCCTTACACCTGCCGAGGCTGCCGGAGTACTTCCCTGCACCTGGGTGGTGCGGACAGGAAACGTGCGCAGAAATACCTGCTGATTACCAGGTGCCCGGGATTTGATGCGCGCAACCATCTTGTCAATCTTGTCAATCCGTTTTTTATCGACGTTGGTCGAAGTAAATAAATCGCTCCGCTCAAAAATAAAATCCTGATTACGAATGGTTTCGGGATCCTGTTGAAGCAGAGCTGAGGCAAGGTTTTCCTGAAGCTGTTCAAGAGATCTTTCTTCCTGGGTATTGGTTGTCTGGATTTGCCCGGTCAAAGAGGCAAGCAACATGGAAAGAGTTTTTTCAGGCATGATGGTTGGGCGTTCAAATTCTTGACAAAAAGAAAGAAGGGTCACGCAACTCAAGAGCATCCGTGTCGTCAAACCTTTTTTCGACAGGTCTTGTTAATACAGATGGCAGTGTAAAAAAAGCACGAAAGCCAATAAGCACCGCTTTTTGGTAGAGTAGGTCTTGGAAGAAGATATATATGTTTACTATGTTTTACATAAAAAATCCTGAAATACTTTTATTTATTCAGTCAATCTCTTTCTTTGCAACTCGCAATCTCACACTAAACAATGAACCATGGTTGACTCGCGATCGAACCTCCACATCACCTTTATGGGCGAGAACGATATGCTTTACAATTGACAGTCCGAGACCGGTGCCTCCAAGCTGACGAGAACGCCCCTTGTCAACCCGATAAAAGCGCTCAAAAATACGCTCAAGATCGTTTTTTGATATGCCGATGCCGTTATCTTCGACCTCCAGACGAACATCGTCATCAACTCTGAACGCAGAAATCCTTATCCTTCCATTGCTGTCATCCACATATTTGATGGCGTTGTCGAGAAGGTTGCGGATAACAATATCAAGATATCGGGCATCAGCATACACGGGTGGAAGTTCCCCGGAAATATTGATATCAAGCCTGATCTTTTTTTTCTCCAGTGATGGTTTCAGCAAGTCAACCGATTTTTTCACCACTTCATTAATATCGACTCCTGTAAATTGATACTCTATGTAGCCCGACTCAATTTTGGAGAGATCAAGCACATCGTTGACGAGAGCAGTGAGCTGTCGACTTGCCTGCAGGATGATGTTCAGGAAGGGTGTCGCATGTTTTGGATCATCTATCGCTCCTTCAAGCAGGGTTTCGGTATAACCGGTAATCACGGTCAGTGGTGTGCGCAGTTCGTGTGACACACTTGAAACAAAATCACGCCGTATTTTTTCGAGGTTGCGAAGCGTTGTGATGTCATTCAGTACAACAACTGTTCCTTCAAACTGGTTTTCTTTAATGAGGGGCATGGAGCTAATCTGCATAATGCGCAACCCTTTTGAGGTCATAAGCGACATCTCCTCCTTGCTTAACGCTGTTTGAGTGCTGTGAACTCTGGCAAACAGTTCCTGAAGCTTGCTGTCAGAAAGATGCCTGACAGAGCGCGACTTGAACATGGCCCCATCAATGTGTAGCATTTTTGATGCTGCAGGGTTGACGAGGATAATATCACCGGCTGCATCGGTGACAATAATTGCTTCACGAATGCCCGAAAAAACTGCCAGATACCACTCCTCACTGCGACGCATTGTTGTTATTTTATCCGTCATCACCGTAAATGCCTGTGCCAGCAGACCGAATTCATCACGTCGTTGAGAGTGAATAACGCCGGAAAAATCGCCTTGAACCCTTTTTTTAGCCGTGTTAGCAAGCACTCGCAGTTGACTGGTGAACGCAAAAGCTGTCAGAATTCCAGCCGCAAGAGAAACAAAGAGTATGATAAAAAGCTGCCCTATAACCTTGTTGCGAAACTCAAGTTCATAAATTTCGATATCATAAAGCGGTTTGCAGAATCGAAGAATGGCCCACGGCTTTGGCAACCCGACCGGTACCGCCATATAGAGCATGTACTCTTTTACCGATTGGCTGAATCGAGTATTTTCACCGTAACCGCTTTCAAGGGCTGCCTTTACTTCTGGCCGGTCACTGTGGTTTTCAATGGTGATGAGCTTCTCCTGCGAGATGGAGGTATCACCAAGAACCCTTCCATCAAGATCAATCAGGGTAACTCTGACGTCAAGTGCACGCCCCACCTGTGCCATCCATACTCGAAGTTTTTCATTTGATTGCCAATCTTGTGACGTCTGTTCCAGAATCTGTTTGTTGAGCAGAAGGTCCTGCTGCAATTCATGTCTGGTTTCTGCAGTCAGTATCTCCGTCAACCGATGGCCAACAAAAAGATAGCTCATGACTACCGCAATAAAGATAATCCCGCCAAGAGCAAGACCAATCCGGAAATGCAGCTTAACGCGCATGGGCTTCATCATTATTCTCCTCAAGCTTGTAACCAAGCCCCCGCAGTGTTTTGATGATACGGCCAGTCTCCCCGAGCTTTTCCCGGATCCTTGTAATGTGCGTGTCGATAGTTCTTGTACTGATGTTCTTGTCTATATCCCAGACATCGCTGAGCAACGTCTCCCGTGACTGGGCCTCTCCCTTTCTTTTGAGGAGTGCGACAAGCAGTTTGAACTCCATAAGGGTCAGTAAAAGCTCTTTGCCATCCAACGTCACAATATGACGAGTAAGATCTACTTCAAGCCCGCCACTCTTGAGTACCTCCTGCATTTTGCCTCCCTGACGACGCTCCCGTTTGAGAATGGCGCGTACCCGGAGGTTCAGTTCACGGGGACTGAACGGCTTGATAACATAATCATCGATGCCGAGCTCAAAACCAAGAATTCTGTCGATCTCTTCCCCTTTGGCCGTCACCATAATAATGGGAATATCCTTGTAGAGTTGATGCTGCCTTATTTTTCGGCAGAGCTCAAACCCGTCCATTCCCGGCAGCATGATATCAAGAAGTACAAGGTCAAAACTTTTTCGTGAAAGTTCTACAAGAGCATCTTCAGCGCTTTCCGAAAGATGACATTTATAGCCTGCACGATTGAGATTATACTCCAGCAGGTTCGCGAGGTCCTGATCATCCTCGACGACAAGCAGCATTGGTTCCGACATAACACGCTAAATTAAAAAGGTGATCTTTGACATTATTGATTCATAAGCTTCAGCAACCGCTCAGCCTCCGCAGATTCTTCATTATTTGCTCATTTCCAATGTACATTAAAATTGTAAACGTTTTTTATAACCAGCTCTGATTCGCTCTCCGCCAAGCCTGTTTATTGTTGATTTTTAACATACCCTTAACAATCCGTCAACATTTTTTTACATAACTTTCAAATCGAAAAAAGCACGGACTCTATAGTCACCCCGATCTGCATTTATAATTTCATAGATTCACTCTTGAAATATGCTTCATGTTTGAACATTTCTTTTCCTTCCAGGAGTTTCTTAAAATAGTGCCGGGCCTGCTCATTTTTCCCATTTCTTTATATCTTGGCTTACAGAAAATCGGAACGAGAGTAAATGCAGGGATATCATTTGGCAACAATCCGATTTCACCATACTGCATAAGGTATGTTGATCTCAGAAATATGAAAGATCGCACCATTGTTATTTATTCAATATTTGTTTCCATAAATAATGATGAGTTTTTATTGGAATTAAAAAAGTGTAACCCGCCATTAATTTTAAAAGGATATCAATCAACTATTGCTGAAATACCACCCTATTCTTTTTTGCTTCTGGATGGCAAAAAGTTTGAGCTTGACAAATCAATGACAGAAAGATCAACAATATATCTTGAGTTGGCACATAGTACTGTTAAATGCAATACGTTAAATTATCAGAAACCTATCAGTAAAAAACTGAGCAAGTATCGTATACTGGAGAATATTACCAACAATTTTAATGGTATTATCTACGATGAACACGCTGTATATGCCATAACCTATGCCTCACACTCCCGTGTAAAGACTGCAATAGTGAATCAATCAGGAATATTTCAGGGAGAGTGGGAATTTGATACATTTCAACTCCCCATGAGATCAATGAGCAGTAAAGAAGCCGTAGAATCTGAGCTGAAAGCGATGCAATTAGGAGAGCAGGTCGAGTGGTTTAAGGTCTATTATCTGCGTCAGCATTCATAATAAAATCCCACAAGAAAAGCCAATAGGCAAGTATATGCAATTTTTTCAACCAAAAAAGTGAGTATGACAAAAAATGCAGCAAAAATAATATGGCAATTTTCTTTAATGTTTGCCATTTCCTTTTTTTCATTGTGGAATTATTCCCTTTATGCGCAGGAAAAAGGAGATACTTCTCTTCGAAAAATTGAAACAATAGTGGTGATTTATGCGGAAAACCGAAGTTTTGATAATTTATATGGCATGTTTCCGTGCGCAAATGGCATTTTTAAAACCGGGAACGGGATACCTACTGATTTTAAAGATTTCAAACAAGTAGACCGGGATGGTGTTACTCCTCTTGCCAATCTTCCGTCAGTATGGAACTCGTCGCCCTCCACAAGAGATAACGACGCAAGCGTTGTCAAGAGAATTCCCAATGAACCATTTCGCATTGATGCACCATCCGAAGCATTCCCTGGAGGCTTGATGCCTGACAAAGCGACACCTGATTTAACACACCGGTTTTACAATAATCAGATGCAGATAAATGATGGCAAAAACAACATGTTTGCAGCATGGTCTGATGCTGGTGGGTTAACAATGGGTTATTACGACGGCTCTGTCATGCGGCTCTGGAAATTAGCTAAAAAATATACCCTGGCAGATAATTTTTTTATGGGAGCTTTTGGAGGATCATTTCTGAACCATTTCTGGC
>JBAXFV010000009.1:0-27417 GCA_037139755.1 Chlorobiaceae bacterium | reverse complement strand
CGCACATCAGCCTTATGGCCAGTTGTACCTCCGCCATTTCCAGGCTGAAGAAAAGGACCGGAGTATCAAAGTCCACGGCAGCATTACGTGCAACCGCAAGCGCTAATGCTGTTTTTCCCGCAGAAGGCCTTGCTGCAATGATTATCATGTCGGATGGCTGAAATCCGGCAGTAAGCTGATCAAGTTCGGAGAATCCCGATCCTACACCGGTGACGGATGATTGTGACGCCCTCAGGCTTTCAAGCATCCGTATGCCGTTTTTTACAAGTTCTTTTATTAATGAGGCCTTCTTTTTAATACCGGCCTGGGAAATATTGAAGAACTGCTGTGAAGCATGTTCAACAAGATCGAAAATATCCATCGATGAACTGTAAGCCACACCGGAAATTTTAGCCGAGATTGAGATCATGCGCCGGTAAAGGTATTTTTCTTTGGCCAGGCGAGCATAGTATTCAATATTGGCGGCGCTGATAACTTTTCCCGAAAGCTCTGCCAGGTAGTGCCTTCCTCCGACAGGTTCAAGCTCATTCATTTTCAGTAGCTCTTCACTGACGGTGATAATGTCTATAGCCTGCCGTTTATGGTAGAGCTGCATCATCGCCTTGAAAATAATCTGATGCCGTCTTTCATAAAAGACCTCTTCGCCGTTATCGCCGAAGATCTGGATAACCTGTTCAATGGGGTCATCCTCAAGCAGAATGCAGGCAAGCACCTCCTGTTCAATTTCGGTTGAATAGGGTGGAATGCGGCTTTCCTGAGTGAAGTCAATATCCTTGCTGAAATCTATGGCAACAGGCGCTTTCTTGATCATCGGGTTACTCTATTTAACGCGTTTCTTTGCCGCAGATTGTGGTGTAATGTCGCATCATTGCCTGGATATCTTCCCAGCATCCTTTTTTCCAATTGGGGTTACGCAGGAGGGCTGCGGGATGATAGGTAATAAAACAGTCATATCCGTTCCATTTTATCAGTTTTCCTCTCATGCTGCCCAGCGAAAGAGTATTATCGAGAATGGTGTTGGCAGCGACTTTACCAAGCATAAGGATAACCTTCGGATTGATAATCTGCAGTTGCTGGAGCAGCCATGGCATACAGCTACTGATTTCATTGTCGAGAGGGTTCCTGTTGCCTGGAGGACGGCATTTCAGGATATTACATATATAGACCTCTTCGCGACGAAATCCGGCAGCCTGAAGAATTTTATCAAGAAGTTGGCCTGATCTTCCAACAAAAGGCCGACCGGAAGCATCCTCTTCGGCTCCGGGTGCCTCTCCAATAACAACAAGGTTTGCTAAAGGATTGCCTTCACCGAAGACAAAGTTTTGCCTGGTTCCAGAAAGCATGCATTTGCGACACTCTTTTGCAGTATCAAACAAGAGCGCCAGATCTGCGGATGACGTAACGGAATTTTTTTCTGCGAGTCGGCTCTGTTCATTTTCAGCGAATAAAAAACCTTGCATGAAATAATCGCTTACATTTTCAATGGTTAATACCAGTTTCCCGGCAGAGTTTTTCTATGGCATCAAGCAGTTTTCCGGCGGCATCATCTTTTGTCAGTTGGGGAAGTTCTGTTGTAACACCATCGCTTCTAATTAGAGTAAGAATATTTGTATCGACTTCAAAGCCGGAGGTTTTGCGATCAAAAAAATTGAATGCAATAAGATCAAGTTTTTTTTCAAGCAGTTTTTTTCGGGCATTATCCAGACCAGTTTCAGTTTCAAGCGCAAACCCTATGGCAAGCTGTCCGGGAGCTTTTTGCATACTGAATTCAGCAAGAATATCGGGATTTTTTACAAGGGTAACGACAATTTCCGTTTCATTCTTTTTCATTTTTCCTTCGCAAGGCGCCAACGGTCGGTAATCGGAAACAGCAGCAGCTCCAACAAAAATGTTGGAACTTTGAAAAAGGCGATGAGCTGCGGTATACATTTCTGCTGCGCTTTCAACATCAAGACGTTCTACTCCTAATGGTGTCTCAAGATGAACCGGTCCGGTAATAAGGGTGACCCTGGCGCCGCGCTTTGCTGCTGCGCGTGCGATTGCAAATCCCATTTTGCCAGAAGAGTAGTTGGAGATGAAACGGACACCGTCAATTTTTTCCCGTGTGGGGCCAGCGGTAACAACCACCGATTTATCATAGAGTGGAGAACGTTGACTGGTAGAACAAAGTTCTTCTTCCAGATAGCCAAGAAGAGACTCAGGTTCAGGCATACGACCGAGACCGCATTGACCTGAAGCAAGCTCGCCACTTTCAGGGCTTATCAGACGGCATCCCTGAGCAGTGAGGGTTTTTATATTTCTCTGAACAGAAGGCGACAGGAACATCTGGCCGTCCATTGCGGGAAATATCAGCACTGGTTTGCCGGGACGGAGGGTTATGAAACATGCCGTAAGCATATCATCGCAAAGACCGGCGGCTAGTTTGGCCAGGGTATTTGCAGTAGCCGGAGCAATGACGAGAGCGTCGGCCCATTCGCCGAGAGATATATGGGCGGTAAAGTCTGTCCCTTCGCTCTGTGTCGGAGGAAAGAGAGAACGGTATACAGGCTCTTCTGAAACGGTAGCAAGTGCAAGTTCACTGACAAAGCGGCTTCCCCCTTCCGTGAGAGCGATTCTGACATTCGCGCCTCTTTTTTTTAGAAGCCTTACAAGCAACGGTGTTTTATAGGCAGCAATGCCGCCACAGATGCCGATGATGATGTTTTTTCCTCTCAACACGTTATTACAAAGTTTGTTACAGAATGTATTTGTCGATAATTTACAAAAACTGAAAGGATTTATCTCTTCTTATCGGATGATGGTATCAGATGTTTCCAGAACTGATCCCAGCTTTGGAAACGTTCTTTGTAAGAAAGGCTGGCGCCCCATGTTTCTGCAGGTTTCTGCAGGTTCGAGCTGGATGTTGAACCCCCTCCTTGTCCGAAAGAGCGGGAGGCTTCGATGTAGATTTTCGGAGTAACACGATATTCAATTTTTTGTGATGTGCCGTAATAATTGGAGGTGGTTGAGCCCCCGATGTCGGCAGATCCTCCTGTTCCGATAAAACGGACTTTTCCATCGGTACCAGGGACACTGAGAGCAAAGTAAAGATCAAGTCCGCTCAGAGCTCCACGTTTATCCATCCCGACATTGATATTGAAGCTTTCAAGTCCGCCGATATCCTGAATGACTTTCGAAATTTGCGATGAAAGAATGCCGGACCCAGTAGAGAAGCCGACGCTCGATACAGCAATATTTCCATTTTGACCGCCGCTTCCCGGTTTGATATACCATTGCTTGGACAGCAGCATGGAGATGACGTTCAATTCTGCGTTAGGGTCAATCTGGCTCGATTTACCGCCGATCATGTTGACTGACGCATAAGGCTGAGTCTGTTCATTCAGGTAATAGCCCATGGCAACCTGCGGGTCGTTAAGGGTCCCTGTTATAGCGAGAAGCAGGTTAACATTGTCGCGTTCACCGGTTTGCTGGTTTGAAGCGTTTATATATTTATTACCGTACAGATTGTCCATAACTCCGCTTCGGATATCAACATTATTCCAGGTTATTTTTCCTCCATTCTGCAGGTCGAAGTTTGTGTTGGACAATTTATATTTACCACCGATGATGTTTACCGATCCAAACAATCGGTATTGCTGATTGTTTTTGTTGACAATCAGGGAAAGATTGTTGATTGACGTTTCAAGTTGTTCGCCTCTGATGCGGTCAAAAATAACGGTATACTTGAGTGGTTCAATACTGCTGAGCCGCAGGTTATTGATCTGGAGGATATCGATCAGCGAATAATAAAACTCAGTCGGTATTGTCAGGAGGACATTTTTTCCAATGCTGCCTACCGAACTCCGGGAGGGATAACGGGAGACAAATTCAATAAATTTATCAACGCCAAGATACTTTGCACTTTCATTGGCTCCTGCTCGGTAGAGCGAGAAATCCGTCGCATCAATTCTTAATTCTCCTTCAACCACAGGTGCGGAGAGGTTACCATGAAAAAGAATATTATTTGTTGAACCGGTAATGCTTCCGAACGAGGTTTCATCCTGTTTGTCTTTTTTGTTAAACAAGAGGAGCTTGTTAAATTTGCCGGCAAGATTCAGCTCTTTTGGTTCCAGCTTTTCAAGCATCACCACACCGTTAATTATTCCGTTCCCATGCAGGTTATCACTGACTGCGATTTCCCTCAGTTCAAGGGAGCTAGGGGTGACATACACCTCACCATTGAGTTGGTAGGTTACCTGCGTCGGTTCTATTTTTATTTTTGTATTACGCAGATGAGCGGTCAGGTAAATGTCTGGTTTTGGTGTTTTTCCTTCAATTTTAAGCGTTGTCGGGATAATGCCTTCAGCGGAGGTAAAGAAAGGCAGCAGGTATTCAAGAAACTGCGCAGAAAGATTATCCGACTGGAATGATGCGCTTATCGTTTGTTGTTCAGCAGTATGCAACTGCAAGGGATAGTAGTTGAGAACCAGAGGAATCGTGCCGCTGCCATAGATGGTGTTTAGAGATGGAGAGGTTTTTTCTGCAATTTTCTCCGGTACAGGCGCGTTGCTGTGCATGTCAAAACGAAGCTGATCACCATGGTGAAGGGCATGGCCTTGCAATGTTCCTATTGTGAATTTACCATAACGGATTCCCTGTCCGTTAAGGGTGAGCGAACTTGTTTTCGATGCCGGGTTTCCGCTGACGGTCAACGATGCATTGACTGTCCCTGCAAGCTTGTCAAGAGCGGGATCAAGAGCAAACCGTTTCAACTCGTTAAGTTCAATATTTGACAAGGTACACTGAAAACTGCCCGGTTGGGAATTACTCAGTTCGCCATCAAGCGCCGCGCGTTGCGTTCCTTTTTCGAGTGTAAAATGGTTGAATCTTGCTGATGTTCTGCCCAGCATGAAACGTGAATTTTCCGCGGCATGCCATATTCCCGTAGCATCTTTTATCGACAGGTGGTTGAACAGCAACTCATAGCCGCTGTTGCTTTTTGATGCTGTAAATTTAACCGACATACTCTGTGCAGGATCAGGAATGGCAATGTCGAGGGCGGCATCAAGGTGTGATGGAGTATAGTTGGTCGAAAAAACAGCAGTGCCAGCTTTTTTCCCGGCAATTGTTATTGAGGAAGCTTTGCCGGTTACTGAAGCGTGCGGAGCTCCGTCGTTGTTGCATTCCACTCCTGCCTCCAGAGAAAGATTTTCAAGAAACAAGTTGTCCTGAGAATGCAGACTGGCAAGGTTGATTGAAGAACTGATCAAACATTGGCCGTTACGGTATGCGGCACGACCATCAGCCCGGCCCTGCAGGGTAAGGTTCTGCAGCGGCAAAAACAGCGATAGCGGCGAGATATCTTTGACCGTGATGTGGTAGTTGACCGTGAACGGCTTCTTCAGTGTATTCCCTATAGTAACAGGAGCTGGAAGTGCAGCCAGCCAGATATTCTGTCCGGCGATTTCCCTTGAAAGACCAGAACCAGCAAGTTTGCCAAGGTTAATCAGTTCTTCGAACGAATAATCGCCTTCAGCAAAAATATCAAGAAAATCACTGTTAATGCTTGCACGGGAGGAGGCTGCATTCTGAACAATTTCGATGGAAGCTTTCGAATGATCCTTAAGTTCGAACCCGTTGATTGTAGAGGGTGCAAACTGCATATCAGCGGCTACGTTCAGCATTCCCGGATCAAATCCTGATCCTTCTATAGAAAAGACTGCGTTCAGATCAGTGGTGAACTTTTTTGCATCGAGTAGTTTTGAAATATCTAACCTTGTTGTTTTTCCGGAGGCATGGTATCGGGGAGCTTTATCTTTCCAGTCGATTCCGCCGTCAAGTGCGAGACTTGTCTGGGCGTTTTTCAGAAACAGAGAAGTATTCAGCAGGCGGTTACTGTAATTCATTGAGATGGTACCCTCTTTCACCGGCTGATTTTTCCAGAAGGAATCAGCAATCTTCATGTCAAGCGTCAGTTGGTGAACCTCCTTGTTGTCAATTTTTCCCTCAAAACCGCCGGAAGCATTGAGAAGGCTTTTTCCGGGATCTGGCGCCATAAAGATGTGCGGCTTGAACTCTTTCAGCGCAAACGTGCCTTTACAAGATAGCTGTGCTGATTCTTTCCATGATGATTCGGCTTTCACTGATGCCTTTCCGGCAGCAGAGAGAGTTGCCATATCTACCTTACCGGTATTCAGGTTACCTTTGGCCGTGCCAAAAAAGGTAATATCACCGGTTTTGCGGGCCATTTCCTTTTGCGAACTCTCTTTCACGAGTGACTCAACAAAGGGCTCGGAAATTTTGGAACTGTCGCATTTCAGTGCAAAAGCAAAGGCATTTCTGTTCAGCAGGTTCAGCAGCTCTCCTTTTACAGCAACTCTGCTTTTGAGGTGAGTCAGCAGTGCATCAATGATTTTAATATTGTCTTTTTTCCCTCTGGCGTTGCCTTTAAAGGTGTAGAGGCCCGAAGGGATAGCAAGTTCCGGGAGTAAAAGTTTCAGGTCGTCACTCTGTATGGCCAGCTCCGGAATATTCAGAAAAGAGGTACTGAGGGCAAGCTGATTTTGTAACTGATGGGAGTAAATATTAAAGTGGTCAAGAGTGGCCGAGAGCTCCGCATGGCTTTTATTGCTCACCGCTTTCAGGGCAAGTACCTCAGAACGGGTTTCAGAAAAAAGAAATTTTCCTGAAGCTTGCTGCAACAAGAAGTGACTCTGGGGGATGTTGAACTTCAAGTGGTCCAGAGTTCCCTTCAAAAGTTTTTTCTTGACGGTGAATTCTGAAAGCTCCAGATTGATCTCTTTAGCGTGTAAGTTTACATTTTTTCCAGAGATGATCTTTCCGGAGTAAGAGAGATTACTGTTGTTAATCCGCAGGTCTTTACAGAAAAAATGTTCAAAAGGCGCTTTAGTTGAGTCGGGGTCGCGGGAGGTGAAAATAAGATCAAGATTAAGCTTGCCGTTTTTCTCTTCAATAACTCTTGCACTGAGTGAATCTGCCGTAAGACGCCGTAAGTACAAGGTTTTGATGTCAGGCTGAAGGAGTGTGAGAAAGTTGAACTGCAGCGCAAGAGAGCGGGCTTCGAGAGCTGGTGTTTTTTCTCCCGGTCCATAAATCCGGGGATTGATCAGGGTGACATTGTTCGGAAACTTCAGATGCAGCTCCTGCAGTTCAAGTTTTCCGAAAAGCTTCTCGTTAAACAGGCTGATGGCCAGATGTTTGGCAAATCGGTCAAGCACTCCGCTGTTCAGGACAATCAGGGAGGCAAACGACAGCACAAGCATGAATGCAAGAAAGGCTGTGAGAAGTTTGAGGCTGTAGTGTTTAATCCGTTCCACCGCAGGTCGATGATTGAGAGTAAAGCTGAATGATTTTTTCGATAATCCCGGTTGTTGAACGGCCTTCCAGCAGGGGAATAGTCAGCACGGCGCCCCCATGTTCAAGTACCGCACGCGCTCCGGCGATACTCTCGACTGCCCAGTCTGCTCCCTTGACGAGAATGTCGGGCAACAAGGTGCCAATCAGTTCTTCAGGTGTATCCTCATCAAAAAGTGTGACCGCATCAACAACCTGCAGAGCTGAGAGCACCGCAGCTCGGTCTGTTTCGCAGCAGACAGGACGGTTTTTGCCTTTGAGTCGGCGGACCGAAGCGTCACTGTTCAACCCTATAATAAGTACATCACCAAGTTTTCTTGCCGCTGTGAGGTATTCAACATGTCCCGCATGAAGAATATCAAAACAGCCATTTGAAAAGACAACTTTTTTCCCCGAAGTCTGCCATGCCCGAACTTTCTCAAGGGTTTCAGATTGGCTTGCCAGCTTGATCGAAGTGGCCATAGTAAATCAATGAAAGAAGATTCCCGATATTGTTTTATAATTTAGCGTATACTCTTCGATTGTCCGCATGGTAAAATACTGGCCATTACGAAGTGCAGAAGGGAAAAAAACATGAAGTTTTCAGAGAAGATTTTTTATAGCCTTTGAACTTGATGCGTAAAACTGCAAGGTTCTTTCGATCACCGAGCTGTTTTAGTGTTCTGCTATCAAGGAGAGTTTCTCAGGCGTTTCAAGATGAAAACCGGCATTGTTCAAGGTATCAGATTCTCATTTCCGCTCGCTTCAGCTGCCCTCATCAGGTTATTGTATTTTCGACAGTTCAGAACTGCCGTGAATTTTTGCGAATCCTTCAATTCAGATGAGAGTTTGAGCAGGCTTGCCTGTGAACTGGATGTCATGCAGCATTTTGTAAACACCGTTCCGTTCAAGCAGTTCTTCATGGTTTCCTGCTTCAACGACCATTCCCCTGTCCATGACAATGATTTTGTCAGCGTTTTTGATGGTTGAAAGTCTGTGAGCGACAACAAGGGAAGTCCTGTTTTCCATGGCATGGTCGATGGCTTGTTGTACCACTTTTTCTGACTCATTGTCGAGTGCGCTGGTCGCTTCATCGAAAATCAGGATTTCTGGATTTTTTACCATTGCACGAGCTATTGCGATACGCTGACGCTGTCCACCTGAAAGCTGTATGCCCCGGTCGCCGATCATTGTTTCGTATTTTTCCGGTTTTTCCATAATGAACCCGTGAGCGTTTGCAAGTCTGGCCGCTTGTTCGATGCGCGCACTGTTGATCTCGTCATGAACGCCATAGGCGATATTCTGTTCGATCGAGTCATTGAAGAGGATGACCTCCTGACTAACAACCCCGATCATTTTCCTGAGTTGTTTGTAATCGAATTCGCGAATATCTATACCGTCGATGGTGATGCGGCCAGAATCGACATCGTAGAATCGCATTAAAAGATCGACAGCAGTGGATTTACCGGATCCGGACTGGCCTATCAAGGCGACCATTTCACCTTTTTTGATTTCGAAAGATACATGATCAAGAATGTTCGGTGCATCAGGCTGTTCCTTGTTGTATTTAAAGCTGACATCTTCAAACCTGATAGTATTCGAAAAACTTTTTATAGCACGGGTTCCATTGATAATGGCCGGTTTCGTGTCGAGAAGTTCAAATAACCGTTCAACAGAGATCAGGCCCATCTGCATAGAAGTATTGGCTTCGCCAAGCGATTTGATTGGACCCATGGTAGAGTAGAGGGTAAATGCAAAGACCAGCAGTTCATTGGCAGTCATGGCGCCATGAAACACCTGGATGCCTCCGAACCAGAGTACCATTGCGATTGCCGCTATTAGAAGTGTCTCGTTGAGCGGACTGATCAGGTTCCTGAGCTGAGCGATTCTGATGCCAAGTTTCCGAAAGTCTTTGGTGAACGATTTGAACTTATTCAGCTCTATCTCTTCGAAAGCTGTTGATTTGATAACTTTGATGCCGTTGAATTTTTCCTGAAGCACGGAGTTCATGTCGCCCATCCTTGTCTGCAAGCTCAGTGCGAGGCCTTTGACGTTATTGCCGATCATGCGAACAACGAAGAGAATACTCAGCAAGGTCAGAGCTGAAAAGAGTGTCAGTTTCCAGTTGAGGGCGAGCAATACGCCAATGTAAACAATGACTGAAAAGGGGTTCTGCAGGAAATTGACGAAGGTCGAACTGATGCTGTTGTTGACGTTCTCCACATCGTTGTAAACGTAATTCATCAAATTCCCGACACGGTTTTTATTAAAATAGTCGAGATGCATCTCGATGATGCTTCTGAAAACGTCGTCCCTGAGCTTTTTGGCTGTTTTGGTCTGTATTCTGAAGATGATCTGTCCGTTGAGGTAAATGAACAGGTTTTTAAAGGCAAATGTGGAGATGAGGAACAGGCAAATTTTCAACAGCGCCAGTTCCCGCGTGGGTGCGCTAAACATCTCCTTGAATTTTTCAAGTGCCCAAGCTTTCAGGCGCTCGGTGTCTTTGAGGTTTGCGGGGCTCGTAATTTTTGTTTGTTCAGGGGTGGCCTGTGCATTTTGCTGTGTCACAGCCTGCGCCCTCGGATTAGAAGAGGGCTCAGGTCTAGTATTTGTCTGAACGGTTGAGCCTGTAGAAAAGACTTCGTTCAACAGAGGGAGGATGGAGTAGATAGAGACGACGCTAAAAAAGGAAGTGATCATGCTTACAATGACGACCAGGACGATTTTGCCTTTCGATGGAGCGAGGTATCGGAGAATTCTCAGCAGTAACTTCATGTATGCGTTACAAAAATTCGTATTTGGGTGGATTGATAATAATTGATGAATATAATGCAATAATTCGAAACATGGCTTTATTCAGGTTAGTGTGTTCTATTTGTATCCTTATAATGACATTCTGTACAGGGGACTACAGTGGAATTGAAAGGGGTTCTGTTTTTGCTTGTTCTTCGAGTGAATGCCTTTCCTTTTCTATAGTATGTTTCGTACTTTTGTCAAGTTATCGGCTCTTGGTGCGCTTTGTTCGAACGGCTTGTATTCTGCAGATTCCAGCATTGAGTTGATAAACTCATCAGGTGGTTATACTTTTATTAACGTGACAGCCTTGCCGTTGCCAGCAATCTATCGGCACATCATTTTCAGTAGTATGAAAGGTATCAACACTTATTGCTTTCGGTTGTTATGAGCCACTTTATTGGAAGGCTCGGAGAAAAAAAAAGGCAGCAAATCAAATCAGCTTTAAATGTCGCAATATTTGGAGCAGTAAGGCTGCTTGGTCTGCTTGTTCGGTTGATGAGTCGGCGCCAGGCTCGTCGTGTAGCATGCCTGCTTGGAGATTTTGTCCACTACGTTGTTGGCCTTCGGCGCGAACTGGTCTATACAAACATCGGCATTTCCTTTCCAGAGAAGTCTCCGGCCGAAATCCGTAGCATCTCCGCAAGCGTCTATAGGAATATGGCCGTCACCTTGATTGAGGTACTGCGCTTTCCGCTTATCAGGAACCGTGAAGATGTCGCAGCTCTTGTTGATATGGATGTGGATGTGAGTGAATTCAAGCGCAAAACACGAAACGGGCAGACAGGGGCGGTCATGGTCTCTGGTCATTTCGGAAACTGGGAGCTTATGGCTTTGGCATTTGGCATCATGGTCAAGCCGGTAACCATGATTGTCAAGCATCTGACCAACGATCTTGTCGATCGCAAGATGAACGAGCTGCGTACCCTGAGGGGAAACAGCGTCGTTTATGATAACCTTGCCCTAAGGAAGGGGCTGAAGGTGCTCTCCGACGGAGGAGTTCTGGCTATTCTTGCAGATCAATCGGATCCAAGTGCGACCTATTTCGGGGAGTTTCTCGGCAGGAGAGCGACGATGTTTAACGGGGCAGCTTTTTTTGCACTTAAGGCACAGGTGCCACTTTTCGTCGGTATGTGCCGGTCCATCAGCGACGGAAAATACAAGATCGAAATGCTGGAAATCAATACTTCGGATCTGACCTTTTGCAAGGAGGATATCGTAATTCTTTCCTCACGTTATACACGTGTGCTTGAAGAGTACATCCAACGTTGGCCGGAAGAATGGTTCTGGTTGCACAACCGCTGGAAAAACGGTGGAGCTGCTTAATGTATAGGTGCCCTCATCATAGGTATTAGTCACAAATATAAAACCTGCTGTAGTAAAAAGAGATGATTCATTCTTTTTAAGATAGTATTTGTTTACATATCCTGGATGATATGCAAAAGTCGTGAACATCGGATCAGTTTATTGATGAAGTTGATTATCTTGGAACACTAAGTGATCTATCATGAAAAATTGGTATGACTCTTATCGTAATAGTTGTTCCGGATAAGTCTACCCCGTAGAGCAGATATTTCAAATATTCTCTATTTTATAATGGACCTCCAGATTTCTAAAAAAAATACAATAAACAGAAATAGGATCAGGAAAATTTTGAATATGTAATATATGCAAATGTTAAAAAGACTCAATATTTATATCATTCCTAATGATACTAATTTTAGTACTAATAGATTTGTATTGATGGGATTGGCGTTATCAAATTATCTTGATCACATTAAGAAAAGTCAGCTCGATAAACATTGATGAGTAATCTGTTGTTCAATTCTTATATTATGCGGTATAGTGAAATTGCGAATTCAATCCAGTGACTATTTTTTGTATTTATGCCCAATATTGTTAATCGTTATAGTGTTGTTATTCCGGTATTCAACCAGCTTCAGTACACTGTCCAATGTGTCGTCAGCCTCATGGATCAGCAAGTCAGGCCTGGAGATATTTTTATTGTTGATAACGCCAGTAGTGATGATACGCCGTTGTGGCTTAAGAATCATCCGGAGCTTAGACAGCACACTAATCAAACAAATCTTGGCTGTGGTTGTGCATGGGCTCAGGGAGCAATATTCAGCTCTTGTGCTGAATGGGTTGTGTTCCTGAACAATGACGTTCTTGCTGGACCTTATGCAATAAGTGCATTGCTTGACGCTGCCGAGCGAGAAAAGCTTGGTGTGGTGAGTCCGGCACTTTTGGAAGGGCAAAACGATTATGATTTTGAGGATTTTGCAAAGGATTATCAGCAAAAATTGTCAGGAATGATTCGCAGGGGTCGTTTTCATGGAGTTTGTTTTGCTGTTCATCGGAGTGTTTTTGAAAAAGTTGGATTTCCGGATACCGATCGAAGATTGGGAGGATACGAGGATACTGAGTTTTTGTTCCGTTGCAGACACGCAGATATTCCTGTAGGAATTGTCGGTGATTCTGTGTTTCACCATTTTGGCTCAATTACTCAAAAAGCTATTAAGCAGAAAACCGGGCAGAAAGCCCTTGGAGATCGTAAATATTTTCGTTCTCGGGTGGGCTCTACATGGTGGCAAAGAAAGAAGGAGAGGCTTCTGATGAGTTTTGCTTTCAGGAGATGGATAACTCAGGAAACGGCAAAATCCGGTTTTTCACTTCATATGATACGTAAGGATGGAGCCTGGGAGATGCATTGATCATATCTGCGGGGAAGTGACATTATTTTAAACGATCACGAATAGCCTTAATAATGGACGATGGAATGAGCGACGCAAAGGTGCTGGCGACTTTTTTTTTGATGACTTACAATCAGGAAAAATATATCAAAGAGGCTATTGAGGGTGCGTTCAGCCAAACTTATTCAGCGCTTGAGATTGTTGTGTCTGACGACTGTTCGACCGACGGGACATTTCGGATCATTCAGGAGATGTGCGAAAAGTATGATGGAATGCACAAGATTGTTGTAAACAGGAATCAGAAAAACCTCGGGTTGATCGGTCACATAAACAAGATTACCAGCCTTTCTTCCGGAGAATTAATAGTTTGTGCAGCAGGAGATGATATTTCACTGCCTCATAGGGTGGAAAGGGTTGTGGAGAGATATCTTGCTTCAGCTCGCAAGGCTTCATTGATTCACTCATCAGTCTATCTGATAGATATTGAGGGGAAGAAGGTTGGTACCAGGCTGCCGCCGGTTATATCACAAGGAATGGATATCAAGGATATTGCGGTATCGGGCGCACTAATCATAGGTGCTACAAGTGCATTTACCAGAAAAATTGAAGAGACTTTTGGCCCAATAAAATACAGCAACTGTATTGAGGATTTGGTACTGGGTTTCAGGAGTGCCTTGACAGGCAGTCTCGAATACATCCCTGAACCATTGATTCTCTACAGGCACGAAGCAGGAGTGTCGGCCAGAGGGAATGTTCGTAACCAGACTTACGAACATTTGTTGAGAAGAGAGATACGTAACCAGGAAATTTTTCTGGCAGTGTTGGCTCAGAGAATTGAAGATCTTTTGAGAGTAAAGCATTTTGATTTGATCTCTTTAGTAAAAAGAAAACGATCAGAGGTACTGTTAAGAAGAAAGCTGTGGACGCGGAAATATCGTTTATTAAAGTTGCTATCTTATGCTATACAGAGAGGATTTTATCGGGTATTTATCGATACGTTCATTCATGAAAAAAAAAGACGTATGCTTTTCCCATTAAAAAAATTCTTGTACAAAGACGTAATTAATTCATAATTATATGATTTGTGCTGCTGTCTTATTAAAACTGACTTATCTTTACAAATTTTATAATTAAATATGATTTTCTTTTGATAAATAATGGCACTTAATCTCCTGTTATTGGTGTGCTCTTTGTATTAATCGGCACACTACCAATTGCAAAAGTCCATGTATTAACGTTTCTTCTAACGTATAATATTATTCAAAAACCCGTCCGTTATGCTTCAAATATTTGTAATTATAACAACATTTAGCTGTGTCCACAAGCTTACCAGTTAAAATTTTTGGTTTTATTTTAAAAACATGAAATGTTTCAAGATGTTTTTGAAAAAGCCATATATTCTTGTCATTCGATTTATGTTGATAATTATTTATATTTTTATTATTGCATAATAAAACGAATATGCGATTAAATATTAAATTGTCAAAAAATTCTATATTTAGGAGACTACTAACAATAATAAAGTCAAAGATTAATGATTCACTACATTTTTGTTTTGACAGGATAGGGCAGAAGTCGATTATTTTTTTTAAAATAGTTAGAATTTTTACCAAATCATTTTATAATTGCGCATTACTTCCTTATGAATGGGTGGATCGATTATCCAATCAAAATATATTAATCCAAAATAAAACTTTTATATCGTATGGTCCTCGATATATTTATAATACTAATGTAAGTACTGCAATTGTTACTTGTCCTGATGTGTGCTGGAGAGTTATTCGCAATTCAATAGTTACAGCTGATTCCTCATCAGTTGTTGTTCAAGAAAAAAAAATACTGATTGAAAGATGTGGTCGTGATAATCAGGACTATTATAATTATTCTACTGGTCAAATTAAATGGCATGGAAGAAAAAATGCACTTGTAAAATTTTCTTCAAATATTATAAGATCTAAAAAAGGCATATTTCTTGGTGGTAATGGTGCAAGTAATTATTATCACTGGATGGTTGAGATTTTTACAAAATCCATGTTTATTTCTAGTTTACCGGAAAAATATTTAGATTTTCCAATATTTTTTAGTGTAGATGTAAAAAACATACCGCAGTTTAATGCAATGATAGATATAATATCTGAAAATCGAGAAATTGTATGGATGAATCCACATCAATCTTATTCTTTTGAGGAAATGGTATATATTGATTCGGTAAATAATATCCCTTTTAATGTTGTTGGAAAACATAAATTATCAGTTTCCGATATTGTAATAAACCTTGATTCGATATTGTGGCTACGAAAAATATTTCTTGATAAATTCAGTCAAAGTTTTTCTTGTAGCACGTTAGTGTCGAAGCGAGTGTTTCTTTATAGAGAAAACTCCAGAAGGCACTATAATCAGGATAAAGTTAAGTTATTACTTGATAGTCTTGGATTTATAAGTGTTGATTTTTCGGAAATTGGATTTATGCAACAAGTTGAACTATTTAATAATGCTGATTGGATTGTTGGGCCTACAGGTGCGGAATGGTCAAATCTTGTTTTTAGTAAAAGAGGATTGAAGTGCCTTGTATGGATGGCTAATGAAATTGGTGATTTTTCTGCGTTTTCAAATATTGCGGCTTGTGTAGATGCTGATCTTGTTTACTTAACCTATAGTGTAGATGTTAATCAGACAGCTAATTTGTTTGAAAAATGTTATTTTCTTGATGTTGAAAAACTAAACAATGCATTGGTATTGCATGGATTAAATATATAAATTTATTATAATGAAAAAATTCATTCATGCTCTTGCTGATGTCCAAAGTTGTGATATTGGGTATGGTACAAAAATATGGCAATTCGTCGTGATTTTGCCAGGGGCAAAAATTGGGGCTGAGGCGAATATTTGCTCACATTGTTTTATTGAGAACGATGTTATTATCGGTAATCGTGTTACTGTAAAATCCGGAGTTCATTTGTGGGATGGAGTTCAATTGGAAGATGATGTTTTTATCGGCCCTAATGTTACTTTTACAAACGACAAGTTCCCTCGCAGTAAACAATATCTACAAGCTTTTGCGAAGACCCTTGTTTGTGTTGGGGCGTCAATAGGAGGGGGGGCGGTTTTGCTTCCTGGAATAACAATTGGCGCTCATGCAATGGTAGGTGCTGGTGCGGTCGTTACGAAATCGTTGCCGGAAAGGGCTATAGCTGTTGGTAATCCAGCAAAAGTAGTAGGTTTTGTTTCGTCTGTTTGCAGCGATTAGTGCTTGCAAAACTGTTGAATTTATAGACAAATATGCCCTAATCTTTACAAACAATAACCAGGTTCCAGCACAACAAACGCAACGGGGGAAAAATCGCCAACAGTAATCGATCAAGAGATTCAAGTGGACGGTATAACCAAGCCCATTTATTTCCTTCTTGTACCACCACTTTCCAAAATCTTTCTTTATTAGGATTACGTCGCTGAGGTATTGCCATAATGATAAAGATGATTAAAGTCGAGAGCCAAAAATATCTTTTTTCAACTATTCCGAAATGTTTATGAAATAGCTTGATGTCCTTCCATTTCAGCGGGTGTTCGTCAGGTGTGCGCACATCGGTTGCTATCGAACGATAGATGTTTATTGCCGGGTTATAGGCAAGTGGATCCCAGGTTACTAACACTCCCCCAGTGGCAAGATGGGGTTTGATGCGACTGATTGTGCCTTCAATATCTACATGATGCAGCAAATTGCCTGCGTAAATGATATCAAATTTGGTGTCGCTTGAGAGTTTCATGTTTTCAGCGGAGGCAAGATGCTGTTTAACGTTGACACTATTAGCCTGTGCTAAACGAGATGTTGCGTCTAACATGCCAAGTGAAAGATCAGAAGATGTGACATCAGCACCCTGCATAGCAAAATAAACGCTAGCCTCACCGAGTCCACAACCCACATCTAGCAAGCGCTTGCCTTTTATATTACCAAGACGCTTTATGATATAGCGCATTTCAGGGGCGGTGCACACCTCATTCGATGCGCGCACATCGATCTTCTCAACCTCCTCGCTATTAGCCCACTCATCATGAAACTTACGCTCTTTTTTGAGGCGTTGTTCGTTAACATTGCAGGTATCATTTTTTATTGCATATCCACCGGATTCAGCTATACTCATGACTATTTGTGTAAAATATATTTTATTCTGAAGTTTGATTGGATCTTCAGATTCCATCGGACCAGTTTCATGTTGGCGCCTTCCATCTTCGATATCTCCGCGAAAATATAACCTGGTTTCATCTGATTGCACTGTCAGATTGCCTACACGACACCCCTGCCAACTAATGGTGACCTTACCGTTTGTATAGCTAAATTCAAGATTTTGTACGAAGTCAATCCACTTGGGCTGATTGGAGTTCAATGGATGCAATGCAACATCTTGAGCTGCGATAAGGAATCGGTACCTGAAACTTTCAAATTTTCTTTTCTTAGCCATGAATAATCTCAATGCTTTTAGCTGTTGGGCGTGATTTTGGACGTTCTCTCTCTTCACATCGAATTCTTTCGGCTATGGCCAATAACTGCTCATAACTCAGAGGCCAATTCTTTGCTGGGGGTGAGGTAAGAAACGTTTGCACTCGTTGCAATTTTGCTGCCAAATAACGCATTGAAATAGTCATTTCAGGGTAACTGCCATACATACATCCATCACATGCGCGAGTAACTTTAGCGACCTCTTCTCGCCATACTTTATCACGATATGTATCGGGGAAATTGCTTTCATAAGCTCGATAGCTATTGTTCAGCCGGTGATCACAACATGGTGCAAATTCGCCATTTGGCAACAACGCAAAATACAGATTTGGGGTATCGCATACATTATTGTTATGTCCACGCCATGTAATGGGTTTATCGCGAACAAATAATTTTATATCATCCAAATACTGGTCGCTATCAAATAATAAATAACCTTCTTGACGCATTTTCCTAACACTCTCAATTACAGAGTCCACAATGGGGAGTTCATCTTTTGTAAAGCGAAGAGATTGATCAAAAGTACGAAATCCACGCGGATGAGCATAGTCGCTAACATGCACAGGCACTAACGAAGAAAACCAGGAAATCTCTGATCCAAATCGAACCACATCCTCAATGTCACCCATATTCTGGGGTTGCAATACAAAACCCAATGACGCAAAACTTCCCTCCTTCGGCAAATACTTGGTAAACATCGCTAAAGCTTTTAGAACCTGATACCATGATTTATTAAAATCACCGTTAATTTTATCCTGTATTGCTGGCCACAACGAATCCAACGAAACCGATATATCTTTGCCACCCGCTTCTACAGCACGCGCTATCTGTTCTTCTGTTGCAAAACCGTTAGTCTGCATCCGCACATGTACACCGCGCGATTCAAACGCATGTATGATTTCCGGCAAATCTTTCCGTGCAAAAGGTTCACCTCCAGTCAGTAATACAATCGCTACCCCCATTTTGGCAAAATTATCTGCAATACGTGTTATCTCTTCTATGGTGCATTCACGCACATCCGAGTTTGCATAGATAATGTTGCATTGTTGACAGGTCAAGTTGCAACGAGCTGTTACATAAAATTGCACATATACCGGTGCATCCTGAAACAATGCCGCCTTGGCCAAGGTCATTTTTGAGAGACTAGAAAACATTTATTATTCCTGAAAAAATTATGCGGTTCACATAGTTTAACAAAAAGGTAAGACCAGTGGTGAATAGGGTTGTAAAGTATAGCAAAGTGGTGCATTAAAAGTTGATAGTTTCGGCCACAAGATAAAGTGGACGCCCCTTGATTTCCTCAAATATTCGCGCAATATACTCTCCTACCAGACCTATTAATAATATTTGTACTCCACTAAACAAAACGATAGAAACCAATATTGCAGTCAGTCCTGGTAATGGAATGCTAGTAAAAAACTTCAAGTAAAGCATGTAACAAGCTCCAATAAAACCTGCAAATATAGTTAAAAATCCAAGGCGAATTGCTATTGTGAGCGGTTTACTCGAAAAAGATAAAATTGCATTAGTGGCAAAAATCAGCATCTTTTTAATAGGATATTTTGTCTCACCAGCAAACCGTTCTGCGCGATCATATTCTATATAGGAAGATTTAAACCCAAGCCAAGGCACCATACCTCGCACAAAACGATGGCGCTCGCGCATTTGTTTGAAAGCATCTACGACATTGCGTGACATCAAGCGAAAATCACCAGTATCGGTTGGTATGTCAATTTCACACATATAATTGAGCAGTCGATAGAAGCCTGCAGCGGTTGCTTTTTTGAACAAAGTTTCTCCTGCACGGGTGCGGCGCTTTCCATAGATCACATCGAATCCGGTCAAAGCTTTCCGGTACATGTCAGCTATGAGTTCAGGAGGGTCTTGTAAGTCACCATCAATAACAGCTACATAGTCCCCAAATGCAAGATCAATACCAGCAGTGATCGCAATCTGATGTCCAAAATTTCTGCTAAGCGAAATGACCTTAATATCTGAACTTTTTTCTGCAAAGGTTCGTAACCGTAATAATGTACTATCTTTACAGCCATCATCCACAAATATAATTTCAACATTAATCTCTTGTGCAAGATCAGTTCGCAACTGTTGGAAACGTTTTACCGTTTCGGTGATAGAATCTTCTTCGTTGAAAACCGGAACAACGATACTTATCAAGTGCTTTTCTCGAAGCATTCTGTAATAACTCCTTGATGTTTTAATTCTACGGCATTCGCTATGCCCAACATCCGTATAGCAGGCACGCTATCCCCAAGCAGCAGACCATTCACAATGTCAAGCTGTAAAGACTGCGTACAACTTCGCCTCTTCAGGCGGTACGTAAAGATAATTGTGAGTATTCCTCAGCAAAAAATAGGCATAAACTGTGTATAGCTAAAAGTGTAATCTTGCTAAAAATCGTGGTTGCTACTGTCCTCATAGACATGTCTCCAATAAAGCCAGCGGCACCCGTTACAAAAAATGTTAAAGATTAATTCACTATGGTGGTGCTGAACCGGGTACAAATGAATAATTATTTTCACCTTTTCCTTATTCCAACAAAATATTTTAAGTATTCAGGATTGTCATTGGTATTAGGTTTAAATGTCATTGTGTCGTTAGTGTAATCGAAATTACGCTGAGAATAACAGCTATGCAATACTTTTTTTATTCTTGATGCCCCATTATCTCTATTTACAAGTACATCGATCACGATCTCGGGTTTTTTTTTGCCTAAACTACTCAGTAATACTTCCTCTGATTTATCGGATGTCAGTGAGTGCATATAAAGCATGCTTGTTTCAGGGTGCGCTCTTAATGCGAAATAGAGGCCCGGATATTCGCTGATAATTAATGTTGGCTTGCCTTGTACTATTGGTTGCAATTCCTGCTGCATTCGGCGAATGAACACTAATCTATCGTAAGATGTAGTGATAAGTTTAAATTCTGCAACAGATTGAATTGGTTGACTTACTTGCCACCAGCCAGCCTCACGGTATGGATAGCGACTCCAGTGAGAGATAAAGGTAATGGGGAGAAGAACGACACAAACAGTCAATAATAATGGATTTGCGGATACTCCTTTGTTCGCTTCAGAACTCACCGCAAGTCCAAGCAACAAAGGCAAGCCAGCCATAAATGCACCAGTGGATTGCCCTAATCCATTACCACTTGTAACCCCAAGAGTTGTTGCATAGGCAAGTAATGCCACCACCAACCAATTAATCTGTTGCCTCAGTTTTCTATCACTATTATAAGTATTTGTAACTAACCAACCACAAGCAATTGTAGTCAAAGCAGATAGAACATAAACAGTCTTTTGGGAATACCCCCACTCAGCAAGGCCTGTTGAGAAAAATATAATTGCAATAACCATGAAAATACTTAGCAGCAATGCAAATGGTAATCTTTTAAATTTCTCTGGAAATAGTAGGCAAGCTCCATACATTGTATAGATGATTATTAAAGTATTCTGCTGCGACTTACTTGAAAAAAAGGCGGATCCGACTCCATATCCACTGGAAAATTTAATCGAGGCCAAATATTCCTGTGGTGTTCCGAAATAAAATAAAATTGGTAATGCAACCAATGTGCCAACCAGCAAAGTCAACATTACTTTAGCTACCTGCATATAATTTTTCTCTAATATTAATCGCAGGATAACAAGCGAAGCCATCATTACCGCAGAAGTTGGGTGAGCAAATGCTGTAATGAGGGGAATTGCCCCCCATGAAATTGGGTTATGTAGTTTCCATTCAAAAAACCAAATAGTAAATACACACCAAAGAACTTGCGAGATTGTATTGTAACTTGGTGCAAAAATGCCGTGATAAGGAATCGAAAATGTTAGGGACAGAGCTGTCAAGCTTGCTGTCAGAAAAGAAAACTTGAACTCTAATAATTTGCGGTAGGAATACACGAATACAGCAATGCTCAATGCTGCCATGAGCAACCTGCTAAAAAATACAACTCCTTCGAATCCAAATATTGTATGATAAATGGCGAACAAAGGATAAAATAAAATGTAGACCGTTTGTTGAATAAACAAATCGTTACTAAACAGTTTTCCCGTTTCAACCAGTCCTTCAATCTGCCCGTAATACTGCATTTCATCAGTCAGATCCAATCCACGGGTTATCCGAATGAAGAGAATGAGCAACAAGGCTAAGCTGCTTGCAATGAACGAAAAATTAGTAAGATTTTTTTTCATATGATCAGGGCCTTTAAGAATAAATAAAATCGTATCATAGGGCTGATAACTATGCTGTAGTCATCAAGATTATTAATGACTACAATAAGTAAATTCTCACCAGAGGTTTAATATAGAGGTTATCGGTATAGCAGAGTAATACTAACCAGATTAATGCTTTCCAATGAATATCAAACTAAAATTTACACAAAAAACACTTCTTACTTGTAACCAAAGTTATCTAACCTCCCTATATTAGCTACTTTTTCGGTTTAAATTTCACACAATATTAATTATCGTATCAAAGATATCTGTTTCAGGTTGCATTGTGTTTAAGCGCTTCTTTGCAAATACTCTTTTAGTTGTTTAATATTAACCATAAGTAATTATAAATTAATACAATGCCGATTAACGAGTGCGAAATTATTAAGCTCCCAAAAATCGCTGAGCCTCGAGGAAATCTAACTTTTGTTGAAGGTAATAATCATATTCCATTCGATATCAAACGCGTTTATTATCTCTACGATGTACCCGGTGGTGCCGAGAGGGGTGGTCATGGTCATAAGGCCTTACACCAGTTGATTATTGCCATGTCTGGCAGTTTCGATGTTGTGCTGGATGATGGTTATGAACAGAGGCGTTTTCATCTTAACCGCTCATACCAAGGATTGTACATTTGCCCAATGATATGGAGAAAACTTGATAATTTTTCGTCTGGATCCGTATGCATGGTGCTAGCCTCTAACAAGTATGATGAAGATGACTACTATCGCGATTACAACGAATATCTTCTTGCTCGGGGAGTTATGTTATGAAAGTTCCATTTCTTGATTTGAAAGCGCAATATCTTGAACTTAAGGAAGAATTTGATGCAGCATACGCCCGGGTGATGGACTCAGGGACATATATTTCAGGCAAGGAAGTCGAAGCATTTGAAGCTGAATTTGCTGCATATTGTCAGGTCAAGCACTGCATCGGAGTTGGAAACGGTCTGGATGCCCTTCACCTTATTCTTCGCGCATCCGGCATAGGTAATGGCGATGAGGTTATTGTTCCCTCTCATACCTATATCGCGACATGGCTTGCTGTAACCTATTCAGGAGCAACACCTGTCCCTGTTGAGCCGGATGAACGTACATACAATATCAATCCTGATTGTCTTGAAAAAGCGATTACTGAACGCACCAAAGCAATCATGCCGGTTCATCTTTATGGACAGCCAGCAGACATGGACAGGATTAACAATATTGCTTCGCGTTTTGGGCTTCAGGTTTTTGAAGATGCAGCGCAGGCTCATGGAGCGCACTATAAAGGCAGGAAAACAGGGAGTTTGGGAGATGCTGCCGGTTTCAGTTTTTATCCTGGTAAAAACCTTGGAGCTTTTGGTGATGGCGGTGCTGTAACGACGAATGACGATGTGCTTGCAGAAAATATCAGGTTATTGGGAAATTATGGATCACGGTTCAAGTATCATCATGAAGTAAAAGGCGTTAATTCCCGTCTTGATGAATTGCAGGCTGCAATGTTGCGCGTAAAGCTTACAAAGCTTGATGAATGGAATATACGGCGCAAACTTGTTGCTACGCAATATCTGGCTCAGTTACAAGGTGATACAAATGTTATTCTTCCGTTTGTTCCACTTTGGGCAGATCCTGTGTGGCATTTATTTGTTATACAATCCCATCAACGTAATGAACTTCATAAGCATTTGGCTGACTCTGGTATCGGAACTATGTTTCATTATCCTGTGCCACCTCATTTGCAGGATGCATATGCGGAATCAGGGTATATAAGGGGAGCTTTTCCGATTGCTGAGAAGATGAGTCAATATGTGTTGAGCTTACCTATGGGGCCAAATCTTACAAAAATGAAACAGCAATTAGTGATTAATAATTTGAAAGAAGGCAAGATTTAGGGATTCTGTCATTATCAACATACCGTTTTAAGAGTGATGCAAATATCCCTTTAATATCCCTTATCCCTTTAAATTCTGGCGTAATAAACAGATGATTGGCTTAATGAACGATCTTCAGTATTCTTTTTATCGAATAGTTAAAACATCTCATGATACTTATGCGGGTATAGTTGCTGTTGATAATGTGGGTGATTATGATGATCCTTTTATGAAGGATCATATTGTTGTTCCTAATGAACATGCGACAGGAATAAACAAATTCAAGACTCTTGTATAGGCATGTTTTGAAAGAGATGAAACCCACTCCACAACGCATCCTCATCATCGTACAGCGCTCGAACGGTGATGTTTTTCTAAGTTCCCCGCTGATCGAAGGGCTTTATCGAGCCTATGGCAGCCCGCGTATTGATCTTTTGGTCAACAGCGATACTCTGCCGATTGCCCGAACGCTGCCGCATATTGTTGACATTCATCAGTTTAGCTATAATGGTGACGGGAGAGGGCGGGGAACCCAGACGAGAGACCTGCTCAAAAAAATTGCCTGTCGTTATGATCTGAGCATCAACCTTACTGCGAGCGACCGATCGGTGCTGTTTGCACTGGCCGCTGGCCGCAAGGCTATAAGTGCGGTGGAACACAACAGGAAAAAATCGTGGTGGAAACGTTTGCTGCTTTCGGCGCATTACGATTTCGATTCCAACAGGCACATTATCGAAAACAACACTGCCGCTCTCGACTTGCTGGGTATTGGCTCCGGTCGACCTGCAGTTCGTTCGTATTATTCTGAGACGGCAGCCAAAACCGTCGGCAGGATGCTGGCTGATCGTGGTATCCGTGAATTTATCATTGTTCATCCTGGTGCGCAGTACGATTACAAGGTATATCCGGAAAAACTCCGGAATGAGCTGCTCGAACGACTCGATAGTCTTGGTGTGCCATTGGTTGTGACAGGTTCTAAAAGTGCGCTCGATCTGGAGATTAAACGGGGGCTTCCGAAGTTTGCCAATGTTCATGATTTCATCGGTTTGACCAGCATGGAGGAACTGATTGCGCTCAGTGACCGATCGATTGCCTATATTGGGGCAGATACGCTGACCATGCACATTGCCGCTTCGCAGAATCGGCGCATTTTCGCTCTTTATGGACCAACCATTCTCAGTATGTGGTCGCCATGGTGCAATGAGTTGCGCACGGGTGCGCGCACGAACAGACCAGTGCAGACCTATGGCAATGTCACTATCTTTCAGGCAGATATGCCCTGTGTTGCTTGCGGCAAGGCGGGTTGCGACGACCAACATGGTGTTAGCGAGTGCCTTTACTATATCGAGCCTGATATAATCTTTAATGAAATCAGAGAGTGGCTGACAACATCTCGGTAACCATCCTTACCAATAATTCCGGAGCTTATCTTTTTGAGTGTTTGAGCGCTCTTGAAGCGTTTTCTGAGGTGGTGATTGTCGATAATGGTTCGACGGACGACACCATAACCATTGCCTCGGGTTTCACGAACGTTACTCTTCACGAGCACCCGTTCATCGGGTTTGGCCCGATGAAGAACATTGCTGTTGATAACGCGTCGAACGACTGGATTTTGTCAGTTGACAGTGATGAAATTGTAACGCCAGAGCTGGCGCGTGAAATTCTGAACCTCAAGCTTGATTGCAATACGGTGTACATGATAGATCGCGATAACTATTATCACCGGAGGCTGATTCGCGGTTGCGGATGGGATAATGATCGGGTTGAACGGCTTTTTAACCGTAAGAGCACACGATACGATGACAAGCTGGTTCACGAAGGGCTCATCATGAATGGCAACCTGAAAACGGAACTGTTGTCGGGCAGGCTGAACCATTATCCCTATGACAATGCATCCCAGCTTCTTCATAAAATGCAGCATTATTCCACTCTCTGGGCTGAGGAGTATCATGGTCGAAAAACAGCTTCACCTCTCAAGGCTATGCTCTACGGAATGCTTACCTTTTTGAAATCCTACCTGCTCAAAAATGGTTGGCGATACGGTTATGAGGGACTGCTGATATCGGCATCAAATGCGAACGGCGTTTTTTATAAATACATCAAGCTTTATGAAGCCGACAGAGAGCATCGCCTGTAGCCTCGTTATCACGACCTACAATTCGCCTGAAGCGCTTGATCTTGTTCTGCGCAGCGCACTTGCGCAGTCCGAGCCGCCCTGCGAAATCATTGTTGCTGACGATGGCAGCACGAGTGACACTGCAAGGCTTGTTGAAACGTACCACGCGGCAGCGAAGATACCGGTGGTTCATGTGTGGCAGGAAGACCTGGGATATCGGTTATCCGCTTCACGGAACAGGGCGATTGCGGTGGCAAAAGGCAATTATATTGTCCTTGTCGACGGAGATATGCTTCTGCATCGTGACTTTATCCGTGACCACAGACGGCTTGCGATTGAAGGTACGTTTATCCAGGGATCGAGGGTGCTGCTCTCGCAGGAGAACACCCCACAGCGGCTTAAAACGAAAAATATTTCGTTTTCTTTTTTTGGAAAGGGGATTGAAAACCGGAAGAACACTTTGCGTTTGCCGCTGCTTTCAGGACTTCTTGCGTTGAAGACTCGATCTCTTCATGGCATAAGAGGTTGTAACATGTCGTTTTTCAGGAATGACTGTATCCGTGTCAACGGTTTCAATGAGGATTTTGTCGGGTGGGGTCGGGAAGATAGTGAATTTGCTGTTCGGCTTGTCAATAGCGGCATTTTACGGCGGAATGTCAGGTTCAGCGCTCTTGCATGTCATCTTGGGCATCGTGAGAATCCAAGACAGTCGCTTGCCGACAATGACCGGATACTCGAACAGGCTATTGCCGGAAAGCTGACTACATGCCGGAATGGCATTGATAAGTATCTTGTAAAAAAATAATTATGAAGATAAGCGCCTTTACCTTTATCAAAAATGGAATGATACTTGGTTTTCCATTCCGGGAATCGATTCGTTCCGTCCTGCCGATTGTTGATGAATTCGTCGTCAATGTCGGCGACAGTGATGATGATACTCTCGAAAAAATCAGGGAGATCGGCGATCCGAAAATACGGATTATCCAGTCGCACTGGAACGACAAGATGCGGGTCGGCGGGTATGTGTACGGTCAGCAGAAAATGATTGCACAATTCAACTGTACCGGTGATTGGGCGTTTTATCTGGAAGGAGATGAAGTTGTGCATGAGGAGGATCTGCAACATATTGTCGAAGCATGCCGGAAACATCTATCGGATGAGCGTGTTGAAGCGCTGACGTTTGACTACTACCATTTCTATGGTAATGCAAACAGTTATCTTGATTCGCCTGCATGGTATCGCCGTGAGGCCAGGATTATCCGAAATTCGATACGCTCTTATGCGCCCGACGGATTGTATTGGCACGTGCTCACCAGCAAAAGCAAGATTGCCCGTTATCCGAATGCCGCTCATACCGGCGCATCAATCTATCACTATGGGTGGGTACGGAGCGAGGAGGAGATGAACCGAAAATCGGAACATGTGCAGAAGTATTGGAACAAGCACCATAAGCGGATTGACTACGGAGAGATCGACCAGCAGATTATCCGTCTGTTTACTGGTTCTCATCCTGCAATTATACGAGAATGGCTTCCAGCAGAACCGGGAGTTTTTCAGGCAAATCCCAATTATATGCTCACTCGTCGGGAGAAAAAGCATCGGTTTATGTTACGCCTCGAACGCTGGTTCGGTCTGGAATTGAGTAAAAAACATTTCATCGCGATAAAGCCATGAACTCAGGAAAATTCATGGTGCATCGACTTCACTGAAATCCACTTTACATTGTATATTCGCACACTCACTTTAGCCTGATTGCTTTTCCGGGTTCGGGGTACCGGTCAACCATACATCCTGTGTTTATGAACTCTTCCATTGTTTTACTGCCAAACTGGATAGGAGATCTGTTCCTTGCCCTTTCCGTTGTGATGCGATTGCCTGAAAGTCGGCGAACACAGACTACGCTGCTGG